>JBGTCQ010000312.1:0-13519 GCA_041748755.1 Chroococcidiopsidaceae cyanobacterium
CCTAGCTGTGGCGATTCCCGCTTTGGGTGCTGGGTTTGCACAATGGTTAGTAAGGATAAATCGATGGAGGCAATGATCCAGAATGACGAGGAGAAAGAATGGATGCAACCTCTACTGGATATCCGCAATGAATTGGATGTGGAAAACGATCGCGATCGCCGAGATTTTCGCCGCCTGACTGGCAACGTCCAACTTTTCGAGCGCAATGTTGATGGTGAAATCTCCGTTGAACCAATTCCTGGACCTTATACTAAAGAATGGCGGGAAATATGGCTGAGGCGAGTTCTCACCGCTCAAACAGAAATTCGTCGCAATGCCCCCGAACAATTACGCGACATTACTTTAATCACTCCAGAAGAACTAAGCGAAATTCGTCGCATCTGGCTAGAAGAAAAACATGAATTTGATGACAGCTTACCCCGCATCTACCGCGAAGTTACAGGCGGAGTTTTCCGAGACTCACGTCCTGGAACTGATAATAGTCTACTAGGTAGTGATGAGTGGGCTGTACTCGAAGAAATCTGCGACAGTAATCCTATGCACCTGGAACTGATGGCGAAGCTACTAGATACTGAACGCCAGTATCGCACTATGGCACGTCGCAATGGGATTTATGATGCTCTAGAGAAGTGCTTTGAAACCAGTTCTCGCTCTAAAGCAGAAGCGATCGCTAACGCCCACTACAAGCGCGACTTAAAAACAGCTGCGTGTGTTGGCAACGTTGAAACAGTCAAACAACTAACTTGGGCAAACTTAAAATTTCAAGCTAAAGATGCAGGCGATAATTCACCAAGTGATTAGAAATTGCGGGGATGTAATTAGGGTAATTCTCTTCCCCTAGCCTCTAGTCCCTAGCCCCTAGCCCCTTTCCCACCGTGATATTTCTTGAACTCGTACTACAAAACTTTGGTCCTTATCTTGGGCGACAGGTGCTAAATCTTCGTCCAGAAGTTAATGACGATGTTCGCCCAATTATCTTACTAGGCGGCATGAATGGTGGGGGCAAAACTACGCTAATGGATGCTATTCGTCTTGCCCTTTATGGAAATCGCGCTCAATGTTCCACCCGTAATAACTTAAGCTACAGCGAATTTCTCAGCCAGTCAGTTAACCGCCACACTTTAATAGGTGAACAAACATGTATTGAATTAGCTTTTGAACACATCTTAAACAACGTCCAAGTAGAGTTTCGGATCAAAAGAACTTGGACAACAAACCCTAAAGGCGGTAAAGATATCTTAGGTGTTTTAGTTGATGATTGGCCCGACACTGCCCTTGCTCAAATATGGGATGAACGTATTGAAGATTTGCTACCTTTGGGTATTTCTAACTTATTTCTCTTTGATGGTGAACAGGTAAAAGAATTAGCAGAACAAGAAGCACCTCCCCCCGTTGTAGTTGAAGCAATGCGAGTACTTTTAGGGTTGGAACTAGCTGAACGTTTAGCAGTTGATATTGATATCTTAGTAAATCGCAAACGCAAAGCGATCGCCGATACTAAAGAACTTGTAACTTTAGATGAAATTGAACAAAAGCTAACCTATCAACAGGAAGACTACCAAGCAGCCAAACAACAGCTAGCAGCTATTCAAAACAAGTTAGAAAAAGCTCAAGAGCATCAGCGCGAGACATCAGAAAAGTTTCTATCTGAAGGTGGCAAAATTGCAGGTGAACGTAGCCAGCTAGAAACACAACTGCGTTATGCTAATGATGCGGCTATTACTCAGCGTCAAGCTATGATTGAATTAGCTGCTGATGTTTTACCCCTTGCTTTAATTTCACCACTCTTAATTCAGGCACAGGAACAAGGACAAAAAGAATTACGATATCAACAGGCGAAAATAGCACAAGATGTTTTAAAAGAGCGAGAGCAACGTCTCTTGAATTGCATTGCTGAACTAGCTTTGCTACCTGAACAGCTTGATAAAATTAAATCATTTATTGCCCAAGAGAATCAAGAGCTTGAGCAAGATATTAATTCAAATAAAGAATCTTGGTTAGCACCTGATACCGAAACTTTGAATCAGCTAGATGATATTCTCAATCACTATTTGCCAAGCTATCAAGCTAAGGCAATAGAGCAATTACTTAATCTAAAAAACCAAGAAGAAGAAATTATCGCAATTGAAAGACAACTAGCTGCTGCTGCTGCACCAGAAGCATACGAAAAGTTAGCCGATGCCGTCAGATACTCCCAAGCTGAATTAGTACAGGCGAAAGCTGCTTACGAAACAGCGAGACGGCGCTGTGATGAGTTAGCAACATTAGTTGACAAAACTAAAAAAGAACTATCGCAGTATAGTGAGCAAAATATTGATCGGAAAAATGATGAGCATATTATTAAAGCATCGGCAAAAGTCCAAGACACACTCAAGCTTTTTCGTGAGCGATTAACCTTGCGTAAATTAAATCAGTTAGAGTCTGTTGTTACAGAATGTTTCCTCTACCTGCTACATAAATCTGATTTAGTTCATAGAGTTGCAATCGACACAAATACATTCAGCCTTTCCCTTTACGATTTAGCTGGCAAGCCTGTTCCCAAACATCGCCTCTCCGCTGGAGAAAAACAACTGTTAGCGATCGCATTCCTCTGGGGATTAGCTCGTGTGTCAGGACGTAACTTACCCGTTGCAATTGATACACCACTAGGAAGGCTAGATTCATCACACCGGACTAATTTAGTTGAGCGCTACTTCCCCTCAGCCAGCCACCAAGTCATTCTCCTCTCAACAGATACAGAAATTGGCGAAGTGGAAGTAAAAAAATTGCGAGAGAACAAGGCGATCGCCCACGAATATCTTCTAAAATACGATGCATCTGAGCGCCAAACCACTATAGAACCAGGTTACTTTTGGTAATCATTTCTGACTCTGCGCTCTTTGAGCCTTTGCGGTTCGTTACTCTTAAAAATATGGAACCACCTATTGATCGCATTCGCCTCTCCCAAACAGCCAAAGATCAGTTGACCAAACTGAAGCGGATCACCAAAATAGATCAATGGAATATTTTGTGTCGCTGGTCATTCTGCCGCTCACTTGCAGAACCAACTATCCCCTCACCCGTACCAATTCCTGCTGACAGCAATGTTGAAATGAATTGGCGCGTCTTTGGGGGAGAAATGTCTGATATTCTGTTAATCGCCCTCAAACAACGCTGCTACAACGACGGTTTAGCTACTGACAAAGAAACCCTTGCTACTCAATTTCGCCTCCACTTACATCGCGGCGTTGGCTACTTAGCAGGCGATCCGAATATTAAAAAAATAGAAGACTTGATTTCAGTTACTGTATCTCATGCTATCTAGCTCTCAATTAGAACCACTAGAAATTGAGCGTCATCGCGCCGCTATTGTTCGTACTGACATTTCTCGACCAGTGCGATTGGCAATAGAATTGGCAATTCTAAACGACAATACCACATTTTTTGATTATGGATGTGGTCATGGTGGCGATATTGAACGAATGACGGCTCGTGGCTATATCAGTGGAGGTTGGGACCCTTATTATCGTCCTGACACTCCCCACACAAGCGCTGATATTGTCAACTTAGGCTACGTCCTGAACGTAATTGAAGACTTAGATGAGCGCCGCCAAGCCCTCAAACACGCCTGGGAACTCACCTGCAAAGTTTTGATTGTTTCCGCCCAAGTGCTGATTAGCGACCGAGGCAGCGGTCAAGTTGCTTACGCAGACGGCATTGTTACTCGTCGTAATACGTTTCAGAAATATTACGAACAAGAAGAACTCAAAAATTACATTGACGAAGTGCTGAATGCAGATGCAGTACCAGTAGCACTAGGCATCTACTTTGTGTTCCGGGATGAACAAGAACGCGAAAGTTTTCGGGCATTGCGCTTTCGATCGCGCACCACAACTCCAAGAGTGCGTATCCCTAGTAAACGCTTTGAGGATTACAAAGAACAGCTAGCACCACTGATGGCTTTTGTGACTGAACGCGGACGACTACCAGTCAAAGGTGAGTTTCAATCCCAATCAGAGATACTTGCTCTCTTTGGCACATTCAGCCGCGCCTTTAAAGTAATTCTGCAAGCTACCGACGAAGCAGAGTGGGATGCTTTAGCCTACCGCCGTTCTCTTGATATCCTGGTTTATCTCGCCCTGACTCAATTTAATCAACGTCCTACACCTAATCAGCTAGCACCAGAAATTCGACACGATATTAAAGCCTTTTTTGGTAGTTACCAGGAAGCTTGTGAAGTAGCCGACAAGATGCTTTTCAGTTTGGGCAAACCGAGTGTCATTACTAAAAGCTGCCAACAAAGCAAGATTGGGAAACATTTACCAACTGCCTTGTATATTCATATCTCTGCCCTGGAAGAACTCGATCCACTTCTACGGATCTACGAAGGCTGCGCTAGCCGTACTTTTGGCCGCCTAGAAAATGCTACATTAGTTAAATTTTACACTGATAAGCCCAAAATATCTTATTTATTCTATCCAGACTTCGATACTGAACCCCATCCTGTATTACACACGAGTATGCAGATTGACCTGCGCGATCTAAGCGTAACCTACCGAGACTATGATACTGCCGCAAATCCGCCAATTCTGCATCGCAAAGAAACCTTTGTCACTCCTAACTATCCTTTGTCCGCACAATTTGCCTTACTGACTCAACAAGAAGAGGAATTAGGGCTACTGAAACACACACGTTCTATTGGCACTCGTGATGGTTGGCAAAAATGTTTGGCAGACAACAGTGTCGAAATCCGCGATCATAGTGTCTTCTCAGTTAAGGATACAGAGACTTAGCTTTTAAAAGGTGTGGAAACAGCATTACTAGCAACACAACCTCAGTGGTAGAACCGAAGAGGCGACTGTATGAACGTACCTTTATGCAAACGGTATCTGCAACTATGGCAAGATTACTGAATGCTAAGGAGTTTTTTAACGGTGGATGCAACAAAATCGCTGTTACAAGTTTTTCAAAGTCGTAAGATGGCGGCTTTGTTGTTACTGGGTTTCTCGTCAGGTTTGCCGTTGTTTTTAACGAGTAGAACCCTGCAAGTTTGGATGACAGAAGAAAATGTGGATTTGGGGGTTATTGGGTTGTTTGCTATTGTAGCCTTGCCCTATTCCCTTAAGTTCTTATGGTCGCCTTTGTTAGATCGATTTGTGCCACCTTTTATGGGGCGGAGGCGTGGTTGGCTAGTTATTTCTCAAGTTGGGTTGCTAATAGCGACCGCGGCTATGGCATTGCAAAAACCCGCCCAAGACGTGCAAGTGCTGCAATTACTAGCCTTTAATGCTCTAGTCATTACTTTTTTAAGTGCAACTCAAGACATTGCTGGTGATGCCTACCGCACCGATGTACTCAAACCACAGGAATTAGAAACAGGGGCATCTGTTTGGGTGCTTGGCTATCGTCTAGCTTTGTTGGTAACAAGTTTCTTGGCTTTAGTTTTAGCAGATTATCTACCCTGGAATATAGTCTATTTACTCATGGCAGCTTTTATGGGAGTGGGAATAATCACATCTTTTTGGGCACCAGAAGCACCGGAGGAAAATTTACAAAATCGCTCACCTCTGTCTGCAAAAGATGTAATTTTACTACTTTTTATAATTTTATTGGTTGCAGGTTTATTAAGTGGTGTTTTGACAGGGTACATACCTTTGAATGTGTTTTATTGGATAGTTGCAGTTGTGATCGGCGCGTGGCTAATCACATCTTTTTTACTACCGAAACAAACGCTAAGTAACGACTTAGAAAATCGCCCACCCCAATCTTTACAAGACGCTGTAATTCTACCATTTCAAGAATATTTTCAACGATTCGGACTTGCTCAAGGTAGCTTGATTCTTGCTTTTATCTTGCTTTACAAACTTGGCGACGCTTTAGTTGGAAACATGGCGAATCCATTTTTAGTAGATATAAACTTTAGTAAAACCCAAATAGGAGCAATCCAAGGAGGCATGGGCTTTCTGGCAACCACTGTTGGCGTATTAGCTGGCGGCGCAATTTTAACTAAATTGGGGATAAATCGCTGTCTTTGGATATTTGGTATCTTGCAATTACTCAGCAACTTTGGATATTACGCCCTAGCGATCGCTGGCAAAAATGATTCTCTCCTAGTCCTAGCAATTAATCTAGAAAATTTCTGTGCCGGATTGGTTACAGTTGTAACTGTTGCCTTTTTGATGAGTCTTTGTAACCATAACTTTACGACTACTCAGTTTGCTTTATTCTCTAGTTTGACAGCTATCAGTAGAGACATTCTCTCGGCTCCCGCTGGTGAATTAGTTAAAGCGACAGGCTGGGCAACATTTTTTTTAATCAGCGTAGTAGTAGCCTTACCTGGATTACTGCTTTTACCGTTTGTCGCTCCCTGGAATCCTCAATTTACTATGCCCACAGGGCTAGATGATGACGATTCGTATTAGTTGTAGGATAGAAAAGAGAAATTAATTTCTTCAGCTATTTCCTCCAACTATAAATATGGTTATCTTTCGTCAGTATATTGCTCCATTGCTCGTAGTCCTAGTGTTTTTAGTTGCTCTCGTTGCAGTCAGCGCCCGAATATTTTTACCAAATGATATGGCTGCCCCTGCACCGATTGAAGAAACAACTCCCCAGCCGAAACAGGCTCAAGCTGGCTCAATATCAATTTCCACCTTGGTAAAAGTTCTACCGCATGATGCCTACTTACAATAAGTTGAGTTTCAACAAAATAGTTGCTTGCATTGGTGTCTAAGGAATTGCTACCAGGATACCGTTTGCGCGTTGGATCGGGTTTGGATCGAGCGTTTCTCGTGAAGTTTATGCAGCGGACTTACCAGGAACTGTTTCCCCAGGATTTTTCCCATCTGGCACGAACAGTTGAACAATACTTTTCTCCAGAAACGCCTTTGTGGTGGGTAGATTTTATAGGTAAAGGACAAGGGGACAAGGGGACAACGGGACAAGGAGAATTCTTCAGTAATACTCCCCCATCCCCCCCAGCCTCCCCTGCTCCCCCTGCCCCTGTTGCTTGCCTCTGGGTGGGAAATGCAGTAGATCAAGTACAGGGCGATCGCAATGCTCACATTTTTCTGCTCTACGTCATCCCAGAACATCGGCGGCAAGGCATTGGCACGGCTTTGATGCGCTATGTAGAAAATTGGGCAATTGCTAGGGGCGATCGCCAAATCGGTCTACAAGTTTTTCAGTCCAATCAGAGTGCAATAAATCTTTACAATCAACTAGGCTACCAAACGAAATCATTCTGGATGGTCAAATCTTTGAATTCTGAGAAACTAGCGGAATAAGCTTTGATTATTGTCAGTATTCTTAGAGGATAACTGAGAGTCAGAATGGTTAGATGGCAGTAGGATACGGTACTTTGTTAATTATGTATGACGAAGACGACCTAACCTTACTTGAGGAAATTGAAGTTGAGCTAGAAAGCCCTCTAGATCATCTAGGATCGCTTACAGCCGATTCTGAGGTGCCGAAGCCCAACCCAGATGCAATGCTGGCTCTGCTGGAAAATCCACAGACACAGCAACGGATGCTGGCGGCGCGTGCCTTTTGTGATATTGAGGATAAACGGGCTATCCCCCATTTAATCCGCCTATTAACTGATACCTGTCCATTAGTGCGGGTGAGTGCTGTCTATGCGATCGGACGTAACCCAAGTTCAGGTGCCGTAGAACCATTAATTGCCCAGCTATCCCTTGATTGGAATGGTTATGTGCGTAAAGGTGTAGTTTGGGCTTTGGGAAACTGCCGCGATCGCCGCTCTTTATTACCGTTAGCAGAAGCATTAAAAACTGATATTTCTGCCGTCCGGCTGTGGGCAGCTAGCGCTTTAGCTCAAATGGCAGAGATAGGTTACGAGGCAGTATTGGGAGCCATCCCACCACTAATTGAAGCCTTGGTGCAAGACCCTGTAGCAGCTGTACGGAGTAACTCTGCTTGGGCAATAGGACAGCTATGCCGCGAACTTCCCTCTAACGTTGTCTATGCCACTGCGATCGATGCCCTGATTCAAGCCTTTGCCGAAGACGAAGATTTAGGAGTGCGGGAAGACGCTAAAGCAGCACTATTAGGAGTGGGAGATCCTCGTGGTTTGCAACTAATTGAAACATTAGAACAAGAAGGATGGTTTTAAGCAATTCACCAAATCAGCTAACTTGTACAACGCTGGCACGCTGCATTATTGCACCCAGTTTAATTGTTACCGCTACGACTAGTTCAATTAATCGCTGATCTTCCTGGCGGGCTTGCCTCATAAAAAAGATTAGAACCGCTAACACCTGATGATTAACAATAACCGGAACACCAAACCCAGCTTTGATACCGCAGGCTTTGGCAATTTGATTGCGTAAGAAATAAGTTTCTGAGTAGGCTGAGACATCTACAATCCATTCGGGTTGCTGGGATGACCAAACTCGCCCTGGTAAGCCGATAGCTGGAGGCAAGACAAAAGCTTCGCTACAAAGCCGAAACTGCTCTATGGCAAGGGCAGTTCCATTGCCCATAAAGACCCTTTGAGGTGTACTATACCAGACAGGGCTAAGTTCTAAAACTCTACTATTTTTGCAAGGAGTCCAGGCTTCGCCATAATCCCAGCCAGTGAGTTCACACACTTGCAAGAGTGTGACAAACAGTGCAGTGTAAAAATCCGGCGCTTCATTAATAGCCTGGTTTAAAGTTTGCAAGAGCTGTTCTTCTTCTTGTGTGCGAGTCATATCTTTAATTGCAAGAATGAAATACTTTCGCAGATTTAGAGCAGGTGAAATTCTTGCATTGCTGGTAAAAAGTTCTTGTTTTCATGATTAGAGCGGCTGAGTTTGAGCAAGGCAAAGCGCTGCAAAGGAGTCAGGGTAATCCACTGTTGAGGTGTGACAGTAACACTATTTTCTTCAGCTTTCTCCTTGATACTATCTGGAATTATCTTCTCGTCCATCCAAGCTGGGTATGACTCAACTGGAAGTTCATCTGCTGGTACACCACTATATTTTTTTACTAGCTGTTGGAGCACTTCTCGGTATGCTTGAATTTCTGTTTTTGTAGTGCAAGGCTGCTCAACTAGGGCTTGACACTCAGTTGGACTGAAATGAGTCCAATGAGATAGTTTTAGCTTAATTCCACAAGTATCAAGTTTGAACCGTACCTGCATCGGAATACAGCGGAGGCTATCTACAAAGTCTGCTTCAAACTGGAAAAATTCCATAAGGTTGTCTTTTACTTAATTTGGTTCTGTAGTGTTGGGACTACGAACACCGTAACTAATTGACATGAAAATAGCGATCGCGCATTCGCTAGTCCAAGCAAATCCATTCCTGATGTCTTTTTAAAATCAAGAATGATAATTTTACGAGCAACAGCAATTAAGGAAGTAACTATAACTAACTCAACTCGAAGAAGATTTTTTCTGAGATATACTGTAATATTTTCCAAATTCTCCGCTGTGGGATGGGACGTATTGCCCGTACAGGCTGGTAGCCTACCCCACAAATCAAATAACATTGCTATATCACAATCACAATAGATAAGAATTATGCTCCTACCTTAAGAAAAAACTTCGCCTCCGCTTACAGAAGTGCTACCCGATTCTTCAGCGAAGACACTGCGCGATCGCTGAGTGTGAATCAATGATACCTGAGTAGTTAACAAGAAACTAACAAAACTGGCAATTACAATTACGGGAACCATTGCCGTATCAGAAAGTACGCTAAGAATCACAGTAGTACTGATAGGCGTTTTAGTTATTGCCACATTCACTGCTGCCATCATACAGATCATGCCGATTGTCGGGTGGATTTGAGGTATAGCCAGAGCAACTGCCAAGCCGACTGCTGCACCAATGTAGAATAGCGGAAAGATGAATCCGCCCCTGAAACCAGAGTGGAGAGTACAACTGACTGCTAGCATTTTAGCTGCGGCGATCGCCAGCAACATCGTAATCCCAAATGTAGAACCTGTCTCTACAATCGTTGAAATCTCTTTTTCGCCAAAAAACAGCGTTTGGGGAAACACGTAAGCAATTAGTCCAATCGATAATCCTCCCAACGTCGCCAGCAGAATTACATGGTGAGCGATGTACTCACTTAAATACCCAATACTGCGGAACACAACAACAAAAATAACGGCAGTCACAGCACCTATAATTCCAAGTAGTGCGCCCTCACCTAGATTCATCAGTGTGAGTTGGGGAATAGCCGCAAAGTGGTACATCCCACCAATTGTCAACCCCGTATAAAATCGAAATACAGAAAAGCTCAAAATCGCGCTCAAAACAGCTGGAATCAGCGCCTCATAGTATTCCAATCCTCGACGATGAGGAAGTTCTAAGGCGAAGAGTGCGCCACCGAGGGGCGCACCAAAAAAAGCTCCCAGTGCAGCACTCATACCGCAGAAAGTCAGGACGCGGATTGTTGCCGCGCTTAGCTTTAACTTCTCACCTAACCAACCTCCAAAGCTACCATTAACCTGCACAAGCGGGGCTTCTGGCCCAGCACTGCCACCAAATGCAATTGAAATTAATGAAGCAACAATCATTGCTGGGGTTTGACGCAGCTCAATCCGCCCTGGATCGTGGACTTTATCAACGACAAAGGCAACTTCACCAGGAAGACCCATGTAATGTAGGGTTAGACCAACGAGAAATCCGCCGATACTAGTAACTATCCACACATAATTCCAGGAGGGAATCACCGTCGGGAAATAAAGTTTTAGTAAGTCTGGAAGCGTGTGCCAGACAAGGTGTATCCCTGCTTCTAGCACGTAGTAATACGCAGTTGCGACTAATCCCCCAGCAATTCCAATGAGCGCTGCATAGAAAATCATTTGCCGATAAGCAAGCTCAGGACTCTTACTAGGGCTGTCCTGTACATCAGGATTGTTAGTAGCGTAGTCTGGAGGATTCGCTGTTGTTTGGTTTGGAGTAGTTGACGACATAGTATTTCTTTGAGATTGATTTTTCTATACGAGGCACAGCGCGATAATCGCAGTACGACAACACCTGGACGCATTGCCATTAAATTTGGCGTTTTGAAACAGCAACTCCAGGGGTCATCACTTCGAGCTCATTCTCTTCGTGCGAGTCTTGTGGTTCCTTGAGCAAGAAGGCACAAAGGAAGGTCACAATTAAGGCGACAATCCCCTGCATCTGAAAAAAGAGCCGATCTCCCACATCCCCCGGAGGTAAGAGACTGTAGACGGTAAGGAAAACAATTGATCCTACGTTGCCGTATGCGCCGACGTTTCCACCAATCTGACCAGTTACTCGCCGCTTAATCAGAGGCACAATTGCGATGGTCGCACCTTGGGATGCCATGACAAAGAAGGCGGCGATCGTGGTCATGACAACTCCCAAGGGGAGCGCTAACCTCAAAATCACACTGGCATACACCAGATAGATGATACCCATGCCAGCGAGTAGCGCAACCAGCGTCCACTTTCGGCTGCCGACCTTGTCAGAGATCAAGCCACCCCCTGGCTGGGCGATTAAGTTCATGACTCCATATGTTCCAGCAACTGCCCCTGCTAGCGCTGCCGTCAATCCGAAGTTACCTTGAAAAAACGCCGGAAAAACCGAAACAGCTGCTACCTCCGCGCCAAAATTGGCAAAGTAGCACAAATCCAAAAGCGCTACTTGAGAAAACTTATAGCGCTCCTCAGGGGGATAGCGCTTTTTACCAGTCATCAAGTGTTGATTCGCCCCCCAGGAGTTATAGGATTGGAACGCGTATAAGCAGACCAGCAGAAACAAGATGATATTCAGTTGAGTTGGACTGATGAAGTTAAGTTTATTCAAGCGCCAAGCAATGATACCCAAACACCCAACTAAGGGAATGTTCATGAACAGCATCAACCAAAAGTCATTCTGAGTCGTCACTTCCATCCCTTTGCTGCTGGCGGATCGCTGGTAAACCTTGCCAGGAGGAGTATCTTGGACGCTGAAGTAATAAATTACTCCATAGACAGCAGCAATAATCCCAGTGGAAGCGATCGCCAACCGCCAGTTAATTTGACCAGCTGCTAGAAAGGCTGTTACAGCCGCAATAGAGGGGAGAGTCCAGGCAGCAATCGCAGAGCCAACGTTACCCCAGCCACCATAGATGCCTTCTGCTAGTCCAACTTCTTCGGAGTCAAACCACTCCGCCACCATCCGAATGCCAATCACAAACCCACACCCAACAATACTTAAAGCCAAGCGGCTGTAAACTAACTGGTTAAAGTCCTGCGCCAACGCAAATGCAAAACAAGGAATGGCCGTATAAACCAGCAGGCATGAGTAGGTCAGCCGAGGACCATAGCGATCCAGAAGCATACCAATAACAATCCGCGCCGGAACTGTTAAGGCAACATTACAAATAGCAAGGGTTCTAAGTTGACCTTCAGTTAGATCAAAACCTTCTTTTACCGCTGTGGCAACAGGAGCAAAGTTAAACCAGACGACAAAGGTTATACAGAAAGCAAACCAAGTCAGGTGTAAGATGCGGTAACGACCGCTAAATGATAATATTCCGGCCACGTCAAACTTTCCTCCATAAAGTTCGGACACAACAAACTCGAACTACAGTCTTCCACCCCTACCTCGCGTGTACTTGATTGATTTGCGAGTGTAGAGAAGAGCAAGAAAATTACTTGATTGCCGAGTCCACTTTTGTTTGCTTAGGTTCAGCATTGAATTGTTCAATTACCAAGTGTTTTGCAGCACCAGGCAAGTCTACAAATATTTTTTTAATCTCAGGACTATATTGTTATGGTCTTCAATTTCTTAAAGACCATATTCGTTTCATTATTTTGTATTACTATAATTCTTAATTTATAAGATGTTGAATATTAGCTTTGTATAGGTCATTACAGATTATTAGTATCTACAATTTTTTGATGCAATTTTTATTGACAGCCTTTATTCAAGAATTTTTGTCTAAAACAATTAGTTAGCAACTGTGGCAGTCTAACGTACCAAAAATGTTAAATATGTGAGTTACTAATTTTACAATTAGCTATATTATGGTTACTTAATTTTTTTAATTATGTATTTATTAAATACCAATCTGTAAACCCTAAATAAGAAAATTAATTGCAATGGGTAATTGGATTAGACAAGCAAAAATGTTGTCTTTAGTATGGGCGGTGTGAAAAATTGATTCTGTAGATATTGTTACAAAGCTATGTTTTAAGTTTGCAAATATGTTTTTAGAAAAATTACAAATTGTATATCTGTCTTGAGATTTATTTACAAATTTATTTTTTGAGGAGTGTGATATGGTCGCAGAATTTGAAATCGCTCTTGTAAAGGCTCTGATCTAATCGAGTGGATGCTTCGGGATATCTGCGATCGCACTCCCTTTACAGGATTGAGTTTTCCATCCAGTGGCACAAAGGGAGCCTTGCTTAATATATTGTAAAGTTATCTAAATAAAAGAATAGTGTATTTGAACATACAGAAAATTTGCTAGATTTAATAATGTGCAAATTATTTGATTCAAGTGCAGATTGGTATGGATACACAAGAACGATTAAATAGGAGAGCAATAGCCCAAGAATGGATGACGGATCGCCG
>JBGTCQ010000313.1:0-40048 GCA_041748755.1 Chroococcidiopsidaceae cyanobacterium
AATTTGACGATCGCCATTGTTGGAGATGTGAATCCCAATCAGGTAAAACAACTGGCTCAAGTTTACTTTGGTCGTTACAAGGCAAAAGCAGCAGCGGATGCAGAAATTCCGGTTGAACCACCCCAGAAGTCAGACAGAGAAGTAACGTTACAACTGCCCTCAGAGCCTTGGTATCTGGAAGCATATCACCGTCCATCACTGAATCACCCAGATAATGCTGTTTACGACATCATTGGGCGGCTACTGAGTGATGGACGGACATCGCGGTTGTATAAGTCTTTGGTGGAAAAACAGCAGTTAGCGCTGTCGGCACAAGGTTATAGTGGGTTTCCAGGAGATAAATACGCAAATTTGATGCTATTTTATGCGCTTACTGCCCCAGGACATACGGCTGATGAGGTGGGAGTAGCTTTAAATAAGGAAATTGAACAGTTGAAGACTGGGCCAGTGTCGGCGCAGGAGTTGGAGCGAGTGAAGACACAAGCACGGGCAGAATTGTTGCGATCGCTCAACTCAAATATGGGCATGGCTGAGTTGCTGGTGGAATACGAGGTAAAAACTGGATCGTGGCGAAATTTGTTTAAGCAGCTAGAGGCGATCGCGGCTGTCACACCTGAGGATATTCAGCGGGTGGCTAAAGTTACTTTTCAGCCTCAGAATCGCACCGTTGGGCGGTTGTTACCGAAAGGAAAATGAGAATAATTAACCGCAAGGGCGCAGAGTCAATAAGAGGAAAGATTATGGGGTGGTTTGGGTTGAGTAAGGGTAAGAAGGGTGTTAACTGGCTAGGGCTTTTAGTAATGTCGATGCTATTGGTAGTGCTGTTACGGTTACCAGCTGTGGCAGCGACGGCACAACATTACACTGAGTTGAGTTTTGAGCCGTTGCCGGAAGTTAAAGTGCCGGAATATTCCCGTTATGTGATGGATAACGGCATGGTTGTCTATTTGATGGAGGATCATGAACTGCCGTTAGTGGGAGGTACGGCGATTATTCGCACGGGCGATCGCTTAGAACCAGCAGATAAAGTCGGCTTGGCTAGCTTGGCGGGAACTGTAATGCGGACTGGCGGTACTCAACAGCACTCGGCTGATCAACTTAATCAGTTGCTGGAACAACGGGCGGCTGCTGTGGAAACGTCGGTTAGCGATAGTTCAGCCAGTGCCAGCTTTGATGCCTTAAGTGAAGATTCAGAAATGGTGCTTGAACTGTTTGCTGAAGTGCTGCGAGAGCCAAAATTTACTCAAGATAAGCTGGATTTAGCTAAAACACAGCTACAAGGTGAAATTGCGCGTCGGAACGATGAGCCGGGTAGCATTGCCTCAAGGGAATTTCAGAAATTAATCTACGGACAAGAAAGCCCTTATGCCCGCATTGTTGAGTATGCAACGTTAGATAACATTTCCCGCATTGATGTAGTCGATTTCTATCAGCAATATTTCTATCCCAATAATATGATTTTGGGGATTGTGGGAGATTTTGACTCCAAGAAAATGCGATCGCTCATTCAAAAGAATTTTGGCGACTGGAAGCCGCAGAAGCTGGATAAACCTACTCTGCCATCTGTATCTCAAGCAAAACTTGGTGGAATTTTTCTGGTAGATCAGCCCCAGCTAACTCAAAGTTATGTCCAAATTGGTCATTTGGGGGGGCAGTTCAATAGCCCTGACTATCCGGCGCTGGATGTGTTGAATGGGGTATTGAATGGATTTGGGGGGCGGTTGTTTAATTCGGTGCGATCGCGCCAAGGTCTAGCATACTCAGTTTACGGTGCCTGGAGTCCTCGTTATGACTACCCTGGTGTCTTTGTTGCTGCGGGACAAACTCGCTCAGAAGCAACTGTTCCTTTTATTAAAGGTATCCAGGCAGAAATCGAGAGTCTCAAGTCCGAACTGGTAACACCAGCAGAACTAGCTTATGCAAAAGACTCAGTTTTAAACTCGTTTGTCTTCAACTTTGAAAACCCCAGTCAAACCTTATCGCGGCTGATGCGATACGAATACTACGGCTATCCAGCTGATTTTCTGTTCGGCTACCAGAAAGCAGTGGAAGCAACTACAGCAGCTGATGTTCAGCGAGTTGCTCAAACATACCTCAAGCCAGAAAATCTCGTTACTTTAGTTGTAGGGAATACTGCTGCGATTAAACCGCCGCTTACTCAACTGGCAGAAAAAGTCACCCCATTGGATATTACTATTCCAGCTTCCAGCCCAGTTGTTAAGAATTAACTATGCTACTTTTAGGCGGCGATTTTAGACTCTGGACTCCACTTTTAGGGATGGTAAGCTTGCCAAGAATTAACTCAACGGGCGAGGCAAGCTTGGATTAGCGATCGCAGTACACTCAGGACTTACGCACTTGGCTCCAGAAAACGAATTTCCTGCCTCAAAGCTGAAGTCAGTTAGAACTGACTTTGAGTGCTCAATTAACCCGTTTGAATGGGTTTTTCGCTTTAAGCCGGTTGACACGGCAACTGGGTAAGTCCTGATAACTCTAACCTGTCCAGTCTTGGAATAAGTTGAACATATTACCCATCATTCCACGTCCACGCTGACGACGACCTCTGCTATTGAAGGGGAAAATAAACCCAAAAGTAGTTTGCGAGAACTTATATCCAGTTCTTGACGAGGAAGAACCGCTAATATTCCTCCCTGAAAAACTGGTGTGATCTTCTGCAAAAGTTTCGATATCTGTCTGTTGGAAGAAAATTGCAAGTCCGCCAATTGCACAGCCGCCAGCCACAGTCTCTTGTTCCTGCTCAGACAACTCCACTAGCAATTCGGAATCTTTTGGTTCGATGTCGTCAGACATGATGATACCTCGTTTTTTTAAGGTGATAAAAACTTTAAATGCTCTCCAGGGACAGAATGTAAGTCCTCTAGAGTACCTTGGATTTGCAACTTGCCTTTTTCTAGTAGAACCACCCAATCTGCTCGCTCGATCACGCGAGGGCGGTGGGTGATCATAATTGTGGTTTTGCCTTGGCGGTATTTCAAGAGCCAATCTAGCACTTGAGATTCACCCACTGGATCGAGTCCTGATGTCGATTCATCCAAAATTAGTACAGGTGGATCGGTGACAATCCCTCTGGCGATCGCTAGTCGTTGCCGTTGTCCGCCAGAAAGATTTGCCCCAAATTCCCCTAAAACGGTTTGATACTTATTAGGGAGTTGACTGATAAAGCTATCTGCATCGGCAATCTGGCAAGCGTTAACAATCTGCTCAAAAGAGATGGAGGGATTTCCTAAGCGGAAGTTCTCCACAATTGAGCGACTCCAAAAATGAGGTTCTTGGGGTACAAGAACTACTTGCTGTCGCAGGCAATCGAGGGAGAGGTCTTCCAAGTTATAGAGACCAATGCGGATATTTCCCGACTGTGGCTGATATAAACTTGCGATCATCTTTGCCAGAGTACTTTTCCCACAGCCTGACTTACCAATCAGAGCGATCGTTTTTCCTCCAGGGAGATTAATAGAAAAATTCTCTAATAAGTCAACTCTGCCAGCGTGGTGAAAGTTGAGATTGGTGCAATATATATCAGCTGCACCAGAAATTTGAGCAAAGGGCTTTTGGGTATCCCCAACCGCTTCTGGTGTCGCATCGATCACTTCTACAACTCGACTAACTGCCGTTTGGGCGCGGAAATATTCATCCACTAAGCCAATCAGTACGCCAAACAAGCTTAATACGTTGCCTTGCAGGGCGTTGAAAGCCAGTAGTTGACCAATGGTTAATTCTTTAGAAATCACCAGCAGGCTACCTAATCCCAGTAAAGTAACACCACCAGTGCTGCTAACGAAGCGAGAGAAAGTACCGCCAATGATTCCGAGTTGGGTTGTACTGAAGCTAAGATTGGCGAGACGGCCAAAGCGACTCTGGAATTCCTCCCAGAATTGGGGAGCAGCGTTCGTTGTTTTGATCACCATTGCACCCTTAAACGTTTCGACCAAAACACCTTGATTCTCTGAAGACAAAATCAAGAGATTGCGGGTCTTTTCGCGCAGCACGGGCAATAAAGGCACATTTGAAAGGGTCATTAACGCAGCAATTAGCAGGACTGCTATTGTTAGCTTCCAGCTGTAGAACATCATGAAGCTAAAAGACATCACTGCAACAAAAAGCTGGCTGGGTAGAAGCACAACGATCTGAGAGACTAACTGGTTGATTTCGTTAATATCTCGGAGTCGGCTGATGATTTCGCCACTGCGACGAGTTTCATAGTAACTCAAGGGCAGATGTAGCAGCTTTCGCCCAAATTCCAGGACTAGCCCTAACTGCAAACGTTGACTAAAATGAGCAATCATGGTGGATTGCAACAGTTGTAGGCTACTGCTAAATAACGTCATCACGACCACGGCAGCCACCACAACCGTCAGCAATTGGGTATCCTGGCGCACGAGTACATCATCTGTAAGAATTTGGATCAAGATAGGGCTACCGAGTGAAAGTAGACCCAGAACAATATTGATTAGCAAAGCCTCAGCCAGCAGCGGCCAATATGGCCAGATCCGGCTCAAAAAGCGTCCAAAACCACTCACCAAATCTTTTTGTTGGGGTTGGGCAAAAAATTGCTCTGGATCTGGCTGTAGCAAGAGCATGATTCCATTCCAGGCGGCCGTTAACTCCTGTTTCTTGAGATAACGTAGACCCGCCGCTGGATCAGCAATCACGTATTTCTTGCCCCGCCGCCCGTATAAGACAACCCAGTGGTAGCCCTTCCAATGAATAACTGCTGGCAGAGGTAATTCTTTTATTTTGTCTAATGCCTCCTGTGAGGCCTTAACTGACCGAGCATTGAACCCCAGAGACTCAGATCCACGCTTTAGACCCAGCAGAGTTGTTCCTAGCTGCCCAGTCCCTATTGCTTCTCGGCTGCGAGTGATACTCAATATCCGTCCATAATACTTACAAATTGAAGCTAGACAAGCTGCCCCACAATCTTCCTCGCTTGCCTGTAAAACACACTGATAACCTTTAGAGTGGTTGAGCGTATTAACCATAATGCATAACTCGTGAAAACAAAAATTCAATCAAATAATTATTTGATTGAATTTAAGATAGATCCGTTATTAATCTTGCTTTCCTGAGAATGAACTTGAGTACCGTCTCCTCACGCGAAATAATATCAGCTCTACCTTCCATGCCGGATTGCAGCCGACACTGACGCTCTTTACTCCCCATCAACTTAGTGTGAGGCTGGATAATTACCTCATAAGAGGCGTGTGCGGGCGTATCTGTCCCATTGTTCGCTGCTGGCAAGACATCTGGCGCAACTGTTTTGACAGTGCCATTGAGAGTGCCGTAGTCTGTATAGGGACAAGCAGAAACTTGCATCTGGACTTTTTGACCTGGTTTTACTTTGTCAATATCTTGAGCCTCCACGCGAGTTTTGACTACGAGAGGAGCATTACTGGAGGCAATTTGGGCCAGCGTTTCTCCAGGACGCACGATCTGACTAGCGTTTCGGAGAGCCAATTGCAGGATGACACCTGAGTCTGGGGCAAGAATAGATGTCTTGCTCAATTCCAGCTGAATTTGTTGGAGTTCTTTGAGATCGCGGTTGAGTTGGCTTTGAACTTCAACTTGCTGCCTTTGGATGTTCTCTCGTTCTTTTTTTAATGTAGCTAGGGTTGACTCACCTCTGGCTTTTTCTTGAGCAATTCGCTCAGTTGCTATTGCAACAGATGCATCACTGGGATTGAGTCTGGTTTGCACTTGTTGTAATCTTGCTTCAGCCGCAATAAATGCTTGTTCTTTCTCCTTGACTTGGAGTACGGCGATCGCCCCAGCATCAACTAACTGCTGATAGCGCTTCTTCTCCTCGTTTGCTAGCTCCCAAGAGGCTTTAGCTGCTTGTGCTTCTGCCTGAGATGTAATTTGCCGATCTTTATAGTCCCGTTGATTGCGACTAAGTTCAGCTTCAGCTGCGGCAATGTTGCGGTCAATTAAATTAGTCTCAGCTACTAACTGGGTGTTGAAGGAGCTGATTTGGGCAGCGATTTGCGCCAGCTGTAGCTCGCTCTGCCGGATGTTTCCTTGCAATTGGCTTTTTTGAGTCTGGAGGCGGGAATCGTCGATTGAGGCGAGTTCCTCACCCTTTTTCACAAACTGGTTCTCTTTGACTTGAATGCTTTTGACTATTCCCTCAGTTGCAGCTTGCACGATTCGCAATTCTCCAGCTGGACGGATAGTTGCTGGAACTTTGACAGTAACTCTGTACTTGAGAACAGTCGAGAGCGCGATCGCTACACCAAAGGCACCAATTAGAATCACTCCCCCTACTGTTATCCATCGACTAATAGAGGGGAGAAACTCATCGCTTTGAACGATATGGAGTTGGTCTAAATCGGGGGTATCCGGCATGGCTAGGAAGTCTTATTGACAACAACTAGATAGCAATAGCGCAGTCCTATTGCTACCTGTGAAACTGACAGACTCTGCTAATATTCGTCGAGAATACTAATCAAAGCCTACGTCCCTCTCGCTAGTTGATTTAATGCATTTAGTGTATTGAGAAGGAAATTAGGTTAGGCGCAATGAAATGGAACTTCTGGACTCTTTAGAGGCGCAATTCTGTTTAATGAATTGATGGGATTGATGGCATCCTTATAAAAGGACTTCTGTTAGGCATAAAGAAGAAGGGATCTCCCAAAAAGTTTTTCTGAAAAGGATCTCCTGAGTTTTTTGATGGAGGCTCTGTTTCACTTGAGTGTTCTTCTGTGTATTCTTGATAGGTGTGGTGAGTTTCATAGGTAGCACCGCCAGCTACAAACTCTTGTTGCTCTTCAGACAGATCCACAAGCAATTCGGAAAATGGAATCTCTAGAAAGGACATATTGATACCTCACTGACATAAACGAATCTTTTTACTTTCAAAAACTTTTTTAGGATGATGAATTAGGGAAGATTCCAGAGACTTACTCCTTCACATTGTTCTCACTTGAGCAATGAAAACTTTTCATTAGAAGCTCTGGAATCTATTTTCACGGAATTTACTTCGTTAGTTCAACTAATTAGCCAACCTCAGGATTCCGTCTAAAGCTCACCCAAGTTTAGTCACCTGGTATTGAGATAGGTGGTGTATCAAATCCTAATTCGAGATCCTCATAGGCATAGGTGTTAATAAAGTTAGTTTCTAGGCTCTTCTGGATCGAAGAGCCATTTGGACCCGACTCTATATTTTTCTGAAAGTCCACATTTTGGAACTCGAATGCAGTAAAGTCTGTTTCAAACAAATCAGTTAGTTGACCGCCACCAGAGACAAGTTCCTGCTGCTCATCAGACAAATCCATGAATAATTCGTGTGACATGGTTTTAACCTCTGTTTATTGTTTTAGCTGCTATTTGTCGAACTACAATTGATGAGAATTCTTCCTGGGAAAGCTATTGAATTCATTAGCCACTCCCAGGATTTCGCGTCTAAAGATCACCTGAGTTTAGGCACCCGGTAATGTTACAGGTGGCGTACCAAATTCTAATTCGAGATCCTCATAGGCATAGGTGTTAACAAAGTTGGTCTCTAGGCTCTTCATGATGTTAGAACCGTCTGGACCCGACTCTATATTTTTCTGAAATTCCACATTTTGGAACTCGAATGCAGTAAAGTCTGTTTCAAACAAATCAGTCAGTTGACCGCCACCAGAGACAAGCTCCTGCTGCTCATCAGATAAATCCATGAATAATTCGTGTGACATGGTTTTAACCTCTGTTTATTGTTTTAGTTGGTGTATGTCCAACTACAAGTAAGAATAGCGAAGCTTAATTGTTTCAAGGTGCCAATTTGGCAGAAACTTTTGGATTATGTTGTAAAATTTGCGATTATTTAAAGATGTTCTTAACAGAAATTTTGAATCAGCTTTGGAATCTAAGTCCATCAACAAATTAAGCAGGTTTAAAAGCGTTATTTTAGGCTAAGACTATCCTGCTATGTATTTGGTGTTACCTAAGCTATACATTAGTGTTGTAAAGATTTGTGATGGTTTTATAGAAGTTTTCCGTTGGCAAAACTCATAACATGTTAAGTCCCAAACAGAATCTCCTTTATGGCATAATGGTTCTAATGAAAGCATTAATGCTACTTGGAACGCGGCTTCTAGAGTCAGTACTATTGGAAAAATGCGGTGTTTACCCAGAGCTAGCAAGGAGTTAAAAGCAGGAAAAATTATTCCCTAAATTTGTGGAGATTTCCTTCTGGAAGGTTTGTGCCTAAACACTGCTCTATATTGCCGTTAATTACTTGTGTATTTTGCTTTTAAATCTATCTAGACAACCAACAGCAGTTTTCTGACTTAAGTAATTACGGGAAGATTTGTCATCTGAATTCATTACAGAGCATTCCTTAACTGACTTTGTACTACCCGTGTCATGTTTACTTGGTTTACTAATTTGATTATTTTCTTTTTGCAACCGATTGTAGGTTCGGTACGGTATATAAAGTAGAGGGTTATATCCAGTAAAACGAAGAATCAAAACACAGGCCCAGGAATACTTCCCTGCCAGAATTGCTTCAACGAGCTGACTAAATTGCTCAGTATTAATTGTTTTGTTAATAGTTGTATCAGAATTAGAAAAAGAGTCTTGTTTATTCATAATCATCACCATGCTTTTGAAGTGGACTAGATCTGTGATGAAGTATTTCTTTGCTTCGTTGCTAAATTCAGGTTCCTAAATCGGTACTACCCTGTTGGAGAAATCAGTGAAATCCCAAGTAATATATGTAATTCAGAGATGTCTTCTAGGTAGTGTTCAGTTCGAGTAACTATTAGGTAGACAAAAATTAATACAACATCCTCTACAGTCCTTTAAAGTCGGGAAAGTAGACCTAGTAAGGGTTGTAGGGCTATATTTTTTCATGCCTGCCTACTTACAGTGCTCTGATTAAGCATTAATCTGTGAGTGGAGCATTAGTATATATGCTAGTTATTAGGCTCTGTTAATTCTGCCAATTTGGCATTTTCTTTGCTAAGTTTTGTTAGCTGGTGTAGGTTCAGTAGGCATTAGAGCTATAAGTCGTATACATTGAGGCTGATTCGACTGCTACAAGATAGTTTGTCCAACCTTGACCTTAAAAGAAATAGTTTGGAACATGTTGTGCTCCTGCTATTGGTCGTAGCGGTAGGTAACATTGATAGTCAGTCTTGCAGCTTGGGCAGCTGCTTCAACCAAGGCTCAAGTTTGTCAATCGAATTCAAGCAACTTGACAGACACTGGCCACGATCGCACGAGTTAGTAAAGCTTTATTGCTGTATAAACTCTCTGCGCCAGATATAAGGTTTAAGTCTTCAGCTGGGATACTGAAGTGCTATTGCTGATTTTAAAGGTTATTTGACCAATTGTTGACTTTCTCGACCAAAAACTGCTCATTTTTCTAATTTTTAATTTATGAAAGGCTAACATTCGTTACAAAATCACTACTTTTGCAGAAAAAGATGAATACTTTACTTGGAACTACCCCAAAAACATTTAGCCTGCTAAGCATTGGTCAACGGGGAGTGGGCAAGACAGTTTTTTTAGCCGGCAGCTACGCCGAATTACATGCCGATAGTCAGTCAGACAATACTCAGCAGTTGTGGTTCGATTGCCAGGATAGTGACGTACAGGCAAACATTGAGAATGTCCTTAGCTATATTACTCAAACCAAGCTGTATCCACCTCCCACATTAAAGATCACGAACTTTAACTTCAGTCTGAAACGTCGTAGTCTGTGGGGTACCAAAACACTATGCCATTTCCGCTGGTGGGACATTCCTGGCGAATCCTGCAACATTCGCAATCCTGACTTTCAAAAGATGGTACTTGCTTCACATGGCTGCTGTGTGTTTATCAATGCCAATGCCCTTGTACAAGATAAGGCTTACCCACAGGCGCTTGAGGACACTGCTAAACAGGTGGTGGCAATTGCCTCTTTGGTTTGCCAGCATGGTCTAAGATATGCCTTCGCGCTGATCTTGACCAAGTGCGATCTGCTCGAACCTGGTCCAGTTAGCCTACTGCAAATTGAGGAGAACCTGCAACCGCTGCTCACTCGCCTTGATGCTGTGAAAGCCAAATATCGAAGGTTCTACTCCGCTATACCTATTGTTTCTATCCAAGGTGTTTCAACCCTAAACGCTAGAGGTGCGGCGGCCCCGTTCCTTTGGTTGGTATCAGAATTGAGGCTCCCTCACAGGTTTCAGTCGCAGCAAAATCTGGCTAGTGGATTAAAGCAGAGTTTATTCATTGGTCAAATCTTGCCGTCAAGTGCCCGTAGATACGTCTCGTTCTTGGCCCTGGCAAGCGTTAGCTTACTGGGGGTTATTGCTTACCTCTTCTTTGCCTTCGGTCTATTTACACTTGGTACTGAACAGTACCCAGCAAAAGAGCAACCTTATGACCCTGCTCAGCAAAGCGGTACTGCACAATGAGCAAGGTGATTGATCCTAAGTCGATGAGAGTTCTCTGGACGCAGGCAAAGAAAGCTGCCTCTACTAGTGACTTGAAAGCAAGAATCCACACCATAACTCAAAATACGCTTGAAATCTTGCTAAACCGATACCTTACGCCATACACGATAGTCCTTACTTTTTGTCCTAGCTGTCAACCATGTCTTTACTTCTAGGTCAACTTGTCTATACCAGCTTTCCTGGAGTGGGGTTTAGGACCCTTGCTAGTGCACAGGTTCCCCCAGAAATCCAGCAAGCCTTCATCCAACAAGTGGTTTACCAGCATTGGGATTCCTATAATCCCCCAAGGTCTGGATACCGGGCTGCTTATCTATATCAGACGACCCCAGAGCATAGTCTATTTGGTTGGCTGTATAACGATGGGCGAGACGACTTCGGTCGCGCTCAAGTACCGTACTTCCAGTGTTACTACTATTTAGGGCAACTGCACGCTGTCCGGCTCGAAGATATCTTTACTTGCCTACACAGAGGACCAGTAGCACTGATAGATTGGCAGATCTCCGCTACCGTGGAAACCGTAGTCGTTCCAAACTTAAGGAGTCAGCTCCGTATAGGGGTAGCAATTCCCTCAGATGTCCGCGATCGCAGCCACGTTGCACTTAAGCAGAGGAGGTTGTTAGACCTATTCATTGCAGTTGATGGGGAGATAATAGTTAAGCTGGAGCAATACAAGCAGCAGGAAGTTCAACTATCAATAACTGCTACCCCAATGCCTCAAGCCCCTCTCTTTAGGCAGGAAGCTATCCCAGTTTTACAAAGCAACTCATCAGAATTACAGCTAGGCTCACATCCAAGTGATGCTTCTGTTCCGATCTTTCTTAACAAATTTGCCAAGCTAATTTCCATAGTATCAGGCGTTGCCTCTGTAGCACTAATGATTGGCAGCTACTATGCTCTACGCCCACCCGTTCCCGCTGCTAAAGTGCAACAGCACCCATCTATTCTAAGTACAAATACTTTAGGAAATATTACTCTAGCCAGCACTCTGACTGGGCATTCAGATTCAGTTTGGTCTGTAGCCCTGAACCCCGATGGTCAGACTCTAGTTAGTGGCAGCGCGGACAAAACTATCAAGGTTTGGAATCTAGATACTGGACAGCTGAGGCGCACACTTTTTGGACATTCTGACACAGTTAGGTCAGTTACCTTCAGCCCAAATGGTCAGCTCCTTGTTAGTGGCAGTGGAGACAAGACAATCAAGCTATGGAATGTGCAAACTGGGGAACTAGTCCGCACTCTGACTGGGCATTCTGGTCCAGTTTGGTCTGTCGTCATCAGCGGTGATGGACAGACCATATTTAGTGGCAGTGAGGATAATACAATCAAAATTTGGCTGTCAACTGGGAAACTAGTTCGCACCCTTACGGGGCATTCTAACCAAGTTTTCTCTGTTGCCCTCAGTTCCGATGGGCATACCCTTGCTAGTGGTAGCGGAGATAATACAATCAAAATTTGGAATGTGCAGACTGGGAAATTGCTCCGCAGCCTCACTGGGCATTCTAACGCTGTTAGATCCGTCGCCTTTAGCCCCGATGCAGAGAAGCTCGCTAGTAGTAGTTGGGACAAGACTATCAAAGTTTGGCATCTACAGACAGGGGAACAACTCAGTACGCTTAGGGGGCATAGCGATCGCGTGGTAGCGATCGCGTTCAGCGCCGATGGCCAAACGCTTACTAGTGCAAGTGTTGACAAGACCATCAAAATTTGGAATGTGCAGACGAGGAAATTGCTCCGCGATCTCTCTGGGCATTCCGACTGGGTTTTGTCTGTCACTACCAGCCCTTCGGGACAGACCATCGTTAGTAGCAGTAAGGACAAGACGATCAAGATTTGGCAGCCGCTTTTTGACTAAGGCTAATGCGCTTCTATCTTAGTCTGATTTTGAAGTCTAAAAATTGCTCAGAACTCCGTAAATTGCCCAAATTGCCATTGCCCGGAGATAGTGACTGGCGCGGAATGTGCCAGTTGCAGTAATTGCTTCTGGGGTGCGAAATTGCAATCCATTGTCGTAGATTTGCCGGACTACAGCTTCTGTCATCTGAAACGCTTCGGGCTTCATTTCCATTTGGATGAGAAACGCCGCTAGCCCAAAGTTAATTCCTGTCCAGACTTCCAACGGATGAGTAGCATCAGGGTTTTCAGGGGAACCATCAGGTTTAACGCCGTTTGCTGCCCCCAGTTGACCGTTGTGAAACTTTAAAAAGCAAGCCTCATATACAGTTTTTAATGCTGTAACGGCACATTCACTAGGCACAATATCAGGTAATCCCAGTAATCGAGCATAGAATTGTCCACACAACTGATCCGCCATTACTACATCTGAACCGCTGTCGCTATCAAGTCGGTAATATCTACCGTTCCAAAGTTTTTCTTGGTAAATAGGGACAGATTGTGCTAGCCAAGTTTGATAGGTGGTGATCGCATCTTGGATCGGTGGTTCATTTAGAGGAGAATCGAGCAGTCCTCCTAAAGGGTGATCGGGCGGAAAACTAATTAAAATTTCACCAATGGCGATCGCTGCTTCTAACGCTGCTAACCACAACCCGCCACAATAAGCACTTACGCCCTGTAGTCGCCAATCATCAAAAGTTTGATCAGGCGCACCAGAATTTTCCGGAATACCATCGCCGTCAAGATCAAAAGTTTTGAGATAATTTAAGCTTTGCCCAATTGCACCCCAGCAGTCCCAAAGCAATTCCCAGTCAGTTCCCCCCGTTAGTACAAAGTCCCGATATACCTGCAAAACAAAGTCGCAAGGTAAATCTTTCCACAGGTTGCAATCTTGGTAGCTGGTATAATTTGTTTTCTCCCAAGGATGCTCATTTGGTGCGCCCAAGTCGTGAGGTGTAGCATGGGAAACTTTGCGTAGGGCTGTAGCTTGGTTATAACCAATTTCTCTCAGGGTGCGATCGCTTGTCGGAATCGCCCGTGCATAAGCCCGCAAAATAGCTTTATCGAGTTTTGGCCATAGCATCAACAGGGCAAACGAACCGTACAGCCGCACGTCCAAACTTTCATACCAGCGATAATCTAAGCACTCCAAGACGGCAAACTGACCTAGAGGATCGCGCTCCGTAGCTGCACTCCACAGTGTACCGCCGTTTGTCAGGTCGTAAAGTTCATTAAATAACGCCATTTTGAACCAATCAGGCAAATCTTTTTCTAAAATTGGCTGTTGCCAAGATTGGATTTGCTGTTGCCAGGTTTGGTATTGCTGTAAGGCGGTGCGGGCGATCGCCCAAGCATTATTGCCACTACGACCAAAAAAATCAGTGTAACGGCGGTAATACTCTACCCCAGATGCAAATTCAGTAATTGGGAAATCCCAGGACAGAACAAAGGGAATTGAGCGAGTTTCACCAGGTTGCAAAGTGAAGCGGAGGGCGATCGCACTTCCTACCTGTTCTCCCTCTGCTGCTGGGTTTTCGTCTGCGTAATTAGGTAAAGATCCATTCTCACCAAAGCTTTGCCAGATATCCTCACCCGTACCACTTGGGTTCCAGCGGGTATGGTGAAATACTTCATCTTTGGGGGTTTTCAGTGTTGCGATCGCCCATTGTCCATCGCCTTCTTGAATTGCTTCACTGCTGCCAACTCGACCTAGCAAACATCCCAGACGGTCATTATCTACCACCAGCTGATTAAAGTTTCCCACACTATGCCCTAATCGCGCTTGATATTCATACACAGGACTACCATCGTCGCGCACCCGTACTTTAGGAGATTTAATCGCATTGGTAAACCAGCCCACCATATTCTGCCAGGTGAGCATAATACTCAGAGTTATCGGGGAATCTGTGGGATTGTGAGCCTTCCAGCCAAAAACTGCCACTGGGTAGCTAGTTTCCTCATAGTTATTTGCCCAAATCGGGGAAAACTGCTCACAAGTTAGCTGAGATTGAAATACTCCCTCATATACAAACCAACTACGAGGATACAACGCATAATAAGTACCAGTATCGCGTGTTGGGCTAGTTCTCCTCTGCTCCCCAGCCTCCCCAGCCTCCCCAGCCTCCCCAGCCCCCCTGCTTGCTGGATACCAGTCCCACGCTTGCAGGGTGCCATCATCTGGCGGTTCCGTACACAAGGCATAAGCTTGTGCTGGCGAGTTAACTGGCTGCTCAAATACACTGAACTGACAAGCAGGGATATTTTGGAAGGTATGCTCTCCGCCATCTATGTGCCAGAGGTTAAAATCTCCGCGTGAAGAACGACCTATGCAGCCTGCGCCGAAGCCACCTAAAGGCATTCCGTGCCAGGGACCATCATCAAGGTTACTGGGATTACGAACGGTATAGGGCTTGTCCCAGCCGCTGCCAATGGGACGATTCCAGGTGCAGGAAGGAATTTCTGGGGATGAGTGCTGATTATTCATCTCCTGATTTTATGGCTTTGAGTCCCGTTGATAAAGCATAGTTTTTTGACAAGATCACCGAAAAATTAAATTTAAGCGCTGTTGGGCTGTTTTGAGTGCCTCTGCTGGCGAACTTTTACCCAGTAATACTGCTTCAAGCGCCCGCCCCAAACTTTCCGAAACTCGGCTGTAGCCAGGGAAAATAGGACGCGATCGCCCATACTTTGCCTGTTCTAGAAACACCTTCACAGCAGGCTGTTCAGCCGTAAATGCCTGATATTTATCACTCTGCCGCGCCTTAAGATTTACAGGTAGATAGCCCGTTCCAATTGCCCACTGAGTCTGAAATTCCTCACTCAAAACATATTCAGCAAATTTCAGCGCTGCTTTTTCGCGTTGGGGTGTGGTTTTAAAAATAAATAGATTCTCGCCGCCAATGCCCGTAGCCCGTCGAACAGCAAAAGGAAGCGGAAACACCCCAAAATCTACACCAGTAGCCTTAAATTGTCCCAGCGTCCAAGGTCCCGTTAACTGCATTGCCACCGAACCCGCAAGGAACCTATCAGTTTCAAAGCCGCGTTCTGGCAAAGACAAAATAGCTGAACCATCTTCAATTAAATTACGCCAGAATTGCAGAGCTGAGATCGCCCCTTGATTATCTAAAGAAACAGCGCTTACTTCCTTTCCCTTACTTACTAACTCTCCGCCGCCACTCCACATAAACGGCAGCCAGAGGAATACAGCAAATTCTCCCTTCCCCAAAGGCAGCAGTATCCCATGTTGATCCACCCGCTTGTCACCATTTGTATCAATAGTCAATTTACGAGCTACTTGTCGCAATTCCTCCCAACTTTGAGGTAACTGAGTAATCCCAGCTGCTTTAAATAAACTGGGACGGTAAAAAACTGCCACATTATTCGTTCCAAATGGCACAGACCAAGTGTGATTTTGGTACTCCATAGATTCAAATAATGTTGGGTCAATTTCAGCTTTCACTGGTAACGCTGTCAGCCAATCTTCCAACGGTCGAATTGCATCTAGTTCCACCAGTTGTCCCGTAATGGTTGCGTTAAACCACAACAAATCCGGCGGTGCATTTCCTACCACCGCAGCCAAAATCTTAGGTAGTTGCTGTTCCGCTTGTCCCACATAAAGCGATTCCACCTGAATATCTGGGTGTTCGATGTTAAATCGGTCAACTAGCACCTGAAGCACATCCCGATTCGGCGGTGGATTCACTCCCTGCCACAGCGTTATTCTAGTAACACCAGTAGCATCGGGGTTTCCAGGCATAACCTGACATCCTCCTACCAGTATTCCTATAAGTAGTAAAAGCAGTAACCTTTTCATGTATAAAAAAATTCTGTCATTTCTTACTCTGTTCATAATAGGGATAATCATTTTTACAGGTTGTAGCGTAGGTAGAAAAATATCTAATAACGGCATTGTTACTCTAACGCTCAGTGGTTGGGGTGACCCAATTGAAAGACAGCTATTACAACAGGTACTTAAAAATTTTGAGGCAAAACATTCCAAAATCAAAGTCAAGTATGAGGTAATTGCTGACCAGTACATGGATGTCCTCAAGACAAGACTCATTGGTGAGACAGCAGCAGACGTATTTTATTTAGACGCGCTAGAAGCACCAGCACTTATTAAACCAGGCGCACTAGAATCGTTGGATAAGTACATAACACCTGAATTTAATATCACAGATTTTGAACCAACACTGCTTAATGCTTTTCAGCAAAATGGCAGAACTTACGGCTTACCTAAAGATTTTTCTACACTTGCACTTTTTTATAACAAAAAAGCCTTGCGTTCAGCTGGTTTATCTCAGCCTCCTACCACTTGGGAAGAACTGCGCGAATACTCTAAGAAACTAACTATTAATCAAAATAAAGATGGCATTAACCAATATGGTTTTGGTGTTACCCCAGAACTTTCTCGACAACACTTCATGATTAAAGCCTTTGGTGGCAAGTTAGTCAATTCAGAGGGAAAAGTTACGTTCGCCTCCCCAGAAAGTTTGAAAGGTCTGCAACTCGTCATTGAGCAATATCGCCAAGACAAATCATCTGTCCAGCCTTCCGATGTTGGCACAACTTCAGGAAGTGAAATATTTGGTCAAAGTAAAGCAGCGATGGTAATTGAAGGTCCCTGGTTGATTCCCTACCTAAAACAAACCTTCCCAAATGTTGAATATGCAACATCTGAAGTACCTACAATTGCTGGTAAAAAAGGAACGATGGCTTATACAGTTGCTTACGTAATGAACAAGCAATCACAGCATAAACGAGAAGCGTGGCAATTAATTTCTTACCTAACAGGTATTGAGGGCATGAAAGCATGGACAAGTAGTGGGTTTACCCTACCAACTCGTAAATCTGTCGCCGCAGCGCTGGGATATGATCAGAATCCCCTTTATTCACCATTTATTGCTGGAGCGAATTATGCCACTATTTGGCAAGCAGGAGTAAATTTGCCGATTATATTAAACAATTTTAATAACCAGTTTGTTAGTGCCATACTAGGAGAACAACCTTTAGCAGAGGCTATGGCAAAAGCACAGGAAACTGCAAACAAAGAAATTAGACTAGCACAGTAGTTTATAAACTACCCAGTGATTAAAATTTCCGCTGTACAAATAGGTTTAGGGGCTTGCCGTTCACGAGTATATTGCACTGCTAGGCTCGATTTACTCAAAATTTCAACTATTAATTGTCTTTGTTTTGGAGTAAGTCTTAACAAACTATCACCCCAAAGTTGTACAAGCTTTTCTTGATTAAGAGCGTCATTATTTTTATCAAAATTGCTGGTTAAATTATTCATGGCTAGACTCTTATTGTTTCTTAACCCACACATTTGCAAAATTCTTGGTTTGTTCATGTTTAGAAAGAACACTTTGCAAACTACTGTGAGAGGCTGTTGTCTAAGCATAAACACCAGCAACCTTGGAGTTCTGTACTCTTTCGGACATAAGAGACAATTTAAAAAATTTATTGAGAATCTAACCGTACCCAGTCCCCAGCAACCGCGCGAACTCGTCTCTAATCACCCCATAACACTCGCAGGAAGTCGCTTCCAAGTTCTCTTGATTCAGGATAGTGATTTTGCCACGAGAGTAGCGGATCATTCCTACTTGGCTGAGGGTGCTAGCAGCCACGGTGACACCAGAGCGACGTGTACCCAGCATATGTGAGATGATTTCCTGCGTCAGCATCAGCTCGTCTGATTGCATCCGATCCTGGACTATCAGTAGCCAGCGGGCAAATCGCTCTTCTAGAGTATGTAAGCGGTTACAGGCAGCAGTTTGTGAGGTATGGGAAAATAGCGCTTGTGTATAGCGCAGCAGCAGGCTTTGCAGCGGACCACCTCGATTGAACTCGGTTACAAGCTGCTGTGCTTTCATCCTCATGGCGGTGCCTGGGATCTGCACTATTCCTTGGTGAGTTGTAGCGTTGCCTCCCCAACATACAGGCATACCCACCATGCCTTCTCTGCCTGTCAAACCTACTTCGACGATCGCGCCATCTGTCATAATCGAAACTAAAGAAACCATTCCCTGAGTTGGAAAATAAACGTGGACGATCGCTTCCCCAACATCGTAGAGGACTTGGTGGCGTGGAAGTGAGACGAGTTCTAGGTGGGGAATAAGGCGTTGGTAATCTTGATCGGGTAAAGCGGCTAGCAGCCGATTTTTTCTCAGTAAAGAGGAATCTTGGGACACCGACATTAGGAATCTCCTTGATGTAGTCAGGCGTTCAGAAAAAACAGATGACGGCACAAGGAGAGGAATTAAAAACCATTACCTAATGTCAAAAGTGTAGTCTCTAAAGACTTAGTTACACGCTCAGTAGCTGACAGCAGCGTACTAAATATCTAAGCTATTATAGCGCAATGTAGTTAGTTTTAAATATTAAATGTTAGGTACTTTCAAAAGTAAAGTATACATTTCAAATAAAGAAGCCAAAGAAACATTAAATGGATACATTTTTATGGCTCCTACAATACTTATTTTAGGAGTGTTTCTACTGCTACCCATTTTGTTGGCGATAGTTCTTGCCTTTTATAAAGTTCAGCCACTAGGTGAAGTTAGTTATAGCTTCAGAGGCTGGAAAAACTTTCTGCGGATGACAAGTGACGAACGAGTTTGGATTGCTTTGAAGAATACAGCTGAGTATGTAGCGATCGTTGTACCTGTTCAGACAATTCTCGCTCTTACTTTGGCTCTTATATTAAATACGCATCTAAAAGGAAAGAATTGGTTTAGAGTTCTTTTTTTTATGCCAACAGTTACTTCATCAGCAGTGTTGACACTCATATTTATGTGGATTTGTAACACCGATGGTTTATTAAATAATTTTCTTACCTTTTTAGGGCTACCTAGTTACAACTGGTTAGGCGATCCGGCTGTTGCATTGAAAGCAATTATGCTGATGAATATTTGGTCAACCGCTCCACTATTTATGGTTATATATTTAGCAGCACTGCAAGATATTCCAGAGACACTTTATGAAGCAGCAACAATTGATGGAGCTAGTTGGTGGGATAAGTTCGTTTGTATTACACTACCATTTTTACAGCCTGTCACCTTTTTTATCATTGTTATAGGCATTATTGGGACATTTCAATTATTTGACCAATCTTATATATTTTCGCGTGGTTCTGGTGGTCCTAATAACTCAACTTTAACAGTTGTCCTTCTAATTTATCAGTATGCTTTTAAAAGTCTAGATATGGGTTATGCGGCTGCTTTGGCTTTGATGCTAGCTCTGGTAATTATGGTTGTGACGCTCGTTCAGCGTTACTGGTTCAAAGAAGAAATAAGTTAGAGGATTTGCTGTGAAGCGTTTTCTGTGGAAAAAAGGGCTTTTATATACAATTTTGATATTGTACGCAATTATTACTTTTATACCTTTTGCTTGGGCGCTTTCTGCTTCGTTTAAGCCATTGTCAGAAATTATTGCAGGCGGAACCAATTTTATTCCTCAACAGTTCACGCTGGAAAATTACAAGCAAATTTTCAGCCAAGAACCGCTGTTTGGCCGCTGGCTGTTCAATAGCGTGTTCGTTGCTATTTGGGTTACTGGGTTCAATCTATTGTTTAACTCAATGTCTGGCTATGCCTTAGCACGGATTCAGTTTCCCGGAAATCAGGTGTGGTTTTTTATTGTTTTAGCTGTTTTAATGATTCCTGGACAAATTACTTTGATTCCCAGTTTTTTAATTCTAAAATCGTTAGGATGGCTGAATTCATATCAAGGTTTGATTGTACCAAATGTTGTAAATGCAACATTTATTTTTATGATGCGGCAATTTTTTATTAACTTTCCCAAGGATTTAGAGGAAGCTGCTGCACTAGATGGTTTGAGTCATCTGGAAATATTCTTCCAAATTGTGCTACCTTTAGCCAAACCTGCCTTAGCTGCACAAGCAATATTTATTTTTATGGGTTCATGGAATAACTTCTTAACGCCGTTGCTGATTGTGTCTGATTCAGAAATGTTTACTTTGCCACTGGGTTTAAATACATTTAAGGGACAATATATAAGTTATTGGAACTATATTATGGCTGCGTCGATGGTATTTACTTTACCAGCACTAGCTATTTATGCTTTTTTCAATCGTTATTTTATCCAAGGGATTACGTTTACTGGAAGTAAGTGAATTACTAATATTTTCTAGGCTGAGTCTGGGTACGACGAAAAGTTAACTCTTTTTCTCAAACACCATTAGGTGCTGAATGGGTAAAACACCTTTCGTTTCACGCCACTGCAACCCTACCGCTGACATTTCCTTACGCACTTGTTTCTGAGTCATTTTGTGCAATGCTTTAATTGGAATAAAGGGATTTTTCCCGCGATATTCAACCAGCACCACTCGTCCACCAGGTTTAAGGGACTTGACAATTCCTTGCATAACCTCATAAGGATGCGAGAACTCATGGTAAGCATCCACCATTATCACTAAATCAACACTGTTTGATGGCAGTTTGGGATCGGTGATAGTTCCTAATATTGGCTCAACATTGGAGATACCCTTTTCTTCTTTTAGGGAATTAATAATATCTAGCATCTCTGGCTGAATATCTACAGCCAAAACTTTCCCTGAAGGTACTTTTTGAGCAATCCGAAAGCTGAGATAACCTGTCCCTGCACCAATATCTGCTACAACGTCGGTTGGTTTGAGGTTAAGAGCATTTACAAGTTTAGTTGGTTGCTCTTCAACTTCTCTACTAGAGCGCTCTAGCCAAAGGGCTCCTGTATGCCCCATAACTTGAGCAATTTCTCGACCCATGTAGAATTTACCAATGCCGTCTGGACTGTGAATAGTGCGTGATTGATAAATACCATTACCATCAACGTCACGAGCCGCCAGCATTTGACACGCACTCAGCGTTATACAGCAGGAAATGAGGCAAAAACTCAGTGCTACACGTGACAGATAAAAAGAAGTATTCTTGTTCAAAATCATTATTAATCCTTAATTCCAACCTTTTTCAGCTTGCTCTAATATATACGCTGAAACATCAAGAATCTGCTGATTACTAAGGCGATCTTTGTATGCTGGCATGGCATTCTTGCCGTTTTCTACGAGACTAGCGATCGCATCTATGGAGTCCATACCGTATTTATGAAGTGCTTTTTGTTTCAAATTCTTACCACGCCGCACAATGTTACCGCCGCCTAAATGACAGCCAGCACAGTTAGCGCTAAAAACTTGAACTACGTCACTCGTTTCTGCCGCCTCAGCGTTGGGACTAAAGGCAATTATCAGGACTGTAAATATCAAAAATACGAGCTTTAATAACTTTCTCAATTGGATTATCCTATAACTTTTATGGCGTGTCTTTCTTCTCAGTTAAACACACTTAGATTTAGAGCTTGCGTGATTTGCTGTAATAAAAACAAACCAGCCACAGAATTACCTGCCTGATCTAGAGTAGGGCTGTAGCAGGCGATCGCGCCCTGACTTGGCACTACAGAAATAAGCGCACCGCTTACCCCTGACTTGGTAGGGAGTCCCACCTGCACTGCGAAGCGTCCAGATGCCTGGTACAAGCCGCATGTGGTCATCAAAGCATTAACTGTGCGGCGGTGTACCAAGGCTCCTTTACTACACACCAGCAACATCCCTAAATTGGCTAAATCGGCAACGGTTCCAGATAGGCAGCAGACGTGATTGTAGGTGTCGAGAGCAATTTCTCCCGCGTCTAGATAGCCAGACTGAACCAGCAGCCTAGCAATAGCTTGATTGCGCTCATTATTTACAGAGCGTACAGACATTAGCATAAGATTGTCTAAAAACAAATTGCAGTCTGCACGTTGATTCAGCCACTGACGTAAACCTTCACAGCGAGATTCAGCATCTTGTCCGGGCAACAGAGAGGCTAGGGCGATCACACCACTATTGATCATGGGGTTGCGGGGCCAACCCCGATCTGATTCTAGTTGTTTGAGTGAATTGAAAGGCTCGTCAGAAGGCTCCATGCCGACGTGGGAAAATACTGCTTCTACCCCCAATTGCTCTAACAAAAATAGCAACACAAACGGCTTGATGACACTCATTAGCGGAAACGACAGAGTAACGTCGCCTGCCAAATGCGTCTGACCATTTAGACCCTGGATCTGCATGGCAAACCAGCTACGATTAGCTTGGGCAAGCAGGGGTATGTAGTCTGGTAGCTGACCATCGGGAGTATGATGTGCCTCAACCCAAGCATCAAGTTGAGCTTGAGTAAGGGCAGCTAGACCTGGTGCGGATACTGTCAATTTTGTGTCGGCGTGGCGATCGCTTAAAAACAATTAGAGAGTTTAGTAATTTTAACTTCCCTGCCCATGTTCTAGCTAATTGAATTTAGCACCGCGAACTTTTAAATCTCTACGCTGCTCATGCGTTAATCCAATCCCTAATCCAAAATTGCACTGGTCTACCAAAGTATTTAACCATATAGTTTCATTGAGAGTTGCACCTTGAAGATCGGCATTTCTTAGATCTGCTCCAGTAAAATCGGCAAATATCAGATCTGCATTCACTAAACTGCTTCCCCTTAAATTCGCCCCTGATAAATTACCACGGATGAAGTTTACGCCATCCAAAATTAAGCTGGATAGTTCTGCTCTTTTAAGGTTGGGAAATTTAACTCGACTAGGATTTGTGAAGAAACGCATTACACAAGCTACGTTTGTTTCTGTTAGAGGCATTTGGGTCAAAAAGTCAGCGTAACGCGCTAGACCAAGTTGTTTAAGTACAAGTAGACGTTGTTGGGGGCTTTGTGTTAGAAACTGCGTGCAGGTATAGTCAAGGTTTTGGCTGCGGGAGTTCAACATTGTCTCATCTGGTGACAACTGCCAAGTGTAGCTTTGCATAAGCTAAGCATAGATGTACATTTTATGCAGTAGCGATCGCGTGGCGGTACTCACTACCTCGTTGTATTCCCGTTTGTCAAGGTTCCTTAGTGTGTACTTTACTTAAGTACGACGAACTGTATTAGGGATGCAGAATCTCGTCCGCGCAACAGCAATGCTAGAGCAATGGGTGAGTTTAGAATCCCTTTATAAATGATGGACAAAGTCTCCTGCTTACACTAGCGCACCACTATTCAAAAGCTTGTCTCAAACCTTCTCAAGGGTTTTAATTGCGTTTTGATTCAACTGCTTCAGTCCATCTTCTTTTGATAAACAATCCAACTATTGTAGTTGAAAACAAAACACCAAAAGGGGTAAGATAGCTCCAATGGTTTGACATTTTATCTAGAATATGCCAAGGCAATAAAAAAATTGTCAAATAAGTAAGTTGATGTAGCTTTTTCCAGTTTGCTTTTAGTTTTTTTACGCTCCAGTTATTTGAAGTAATTGCCAAAAGCGTGAAAATTATTAACATCGAAATGCCCTGAAAATACTCAAAATAAGTGTGTAAACTTAGCAAGTTAATGTCTTTTTGAATTACTAAAATAAATCCATGATTTAAACCAAAAGCAAAAGCAGTAATACCTATATAACGGCGATATCTGAGCAACAAAGCTAGACTTTTGTTACCTCTAGTGATTGGAAATACTGTTTTAAGTATACTTGGCAGTAATGTGGCAATATAAGTAACTAGCGACAAGAAACCTAGAAAATTAGCAAGTGGTGCAGGCTTCAGAAATAGTGCGAGGAGTAAAGTAGCAATATAGCTAGTTAAAGTTAGTGTAAAAAAAACTAGAGCTTGATTATAAACCAGAATTTGTTTACGCATAGTGACTCCTTCTCATTAAGCGAAGTGAACTAACATCTTGAATTTGGTGGTATGCCTACAGCCTAAAGTCTGTATACTAGACAAATAAGACTTACCTACATAGGTTCTGATAACCCTGATTTTCCGCACTCTTTTTGCGCGTGCGAGCTTAATTTGTTTAGCTGTAATTTCTACTTGCCGAATAGAGTGCAAGATATGAGGTTAAACTACTATGTTATTTGTAATAAAATTCTGTGCAGCTCGACACTATTGAGTTAGGTTAGCAATTAACCTGTGTTATCCTCAAATGTTTCTGTCAAACTTTGAATAAAACTTACAGCTTATTCTTTAATCAATCTTCGTTGATTAAAATTCATTACCTAACTGTTGGCTGTTGCTGCATAACCAGCTTCTCTCAAGAGGATTTTGATATCCTTAAAAGGTTTTTGCAATACAATCACCGAGGTTAGGCAATGAATTTTAGTTTCAAGCTTTAGATTGTCACTTTCGTTCCGTCAAATTTAGTAAAGGTGTAACCTTTAAAGTTCTCATTGAAGGTTAACTTTTGGTCTCTAAGAATGCTGATCGCAAGGGCTTCGCCTAGCTTCAACGACTCAGTGGCATCTGAACGCCAGTGGACACCTGCAATGTTACGACCAATTGCAACATTGGAGGCAAGCTTATTGAGTTCACCACCCACAGTCAATGGCTCTCCGTTGTACTTCCTTAGCTTGGTAGAATCGGTGGGATCAGGCTCCATTGGATTCTGAATTACATAAGTTTCATCGAACAACGCCTTGAGAATTGTGACGCAGGTACCAGCTACGGTAGCATGACCCGCACCATAGGCAGGATGAATAGGACTTCCCTCTGGAAAAGCCATTGGCAAGAGATAAGTGCCTCCCGTCCCTTGATTAAACTTTTCATTGTGGCTAAAGACTTTCGCAAGTACCGATGAATTCTGAGCATCAGGATGGATTGGGTAGTTTGGTTTTTTACCTATCTTAAATAGGTGAACCAGCCCAGCGTAAGCCTCTGGACGCAGGCGACGGTGTACAAACCACTTCTGGTACCATACGGCTTTCAGTGCCCTTGTTGCCACTTCAGAAACCAAATTAATGAAATATGGCGGACCAAATGTGCCAAAACCTTCCTGATTCTTTGAATTCTTATAAGGATTGCCTGGGTTAGAAGGTGCTTTGATGCCAAACAAAATCAGACAGGCGTTGAAGTATGCCTGGAAAAGCACATCTATATGAACCCACTCACCAACATCGCGACCGTTAATAATATAGCGACGATTAGCCTCAAATTGCTCTGGTTCAGGTGGTACATTCGTTGCAACGCCTCCATTCTGAACACTTAGCCAGTCTGGAAAACTGGTCATGTAGTCAAGGTTGGCGCGTCTGGTACGCATCCGCCGCTCAACAAACTCTACTCCGAAGGGCGTGTCCAACCACATGAACTGAGAGATATAAGGACCAACTAAATCGCTAGGAACTTTGTCATTACCTTGAATATGAAACGTTGTGCCACGGAACAATGTACTTGTAGTAACTGTGCCGTTTTCTCTCGGTCCTTTAAAGTCAGATAACTTCGACAGATCAGTGGCAGCTTCCTGTGCCAGTGGATGATTGTTGTAGTCTACAAAGGGTACATCCCTAAGAAGTGCCATCCAGTAGTTTTCGACAATTTCACCTGCCTCTTCAGCACTATCAAGCTCAGGTGCTGGCGGAATATATAGTTTATGAGAGTCATCGCCTTCTAAATCGAAAGCCAGCCCAGCTTGAGGATTTACGAGCTTGCGACCACCTATCGGGATGTTGTCGAAGTCTTCAGGTTTGCCAGACTTCAAAGCTTTAATTAGAGCTTCGTAATCCTCTTTAACAACCTCACCAAAATCATCATGACGCAATCCTTTAGTAAAGTTGCCAATTTTGTTGGGATACTTTTTTTCGTCTCCATTAGCGAGAGATTGATTGGGAGGAAACGGAGGTTTTAGCTGAAATCTTGCTGCCTGTTTGCGCTTTCTAAAGGCTTCTCGAAGACGTTTCTTTAGATCGTCTCTCAGGTTATGTTGATCTAGATCCTTCAAATCATGTTGATCTACGTCTTGGTCTTGCGAAACTGTCATAATCAATTCCTCTAATCTTCCAAAACAGAAACAGAAGTTATGAACTTCTATTTACTCTTCGGGTCTAAATCTAGAAATTATGCAAGCTTTACAAAACTTTACGTTAAGCTTTGAAGGTTCAAAAAGGTCTATTTTCAAAGGTGCTGCTTCGACGATTATGTTGCAAAAAATGGGCTAGATAGAAAGGTAGAAGACTTACGCTGTTCCAAAAAGATAAATGACTAACTCCACTCTCACTAAATGGCGTGAAATCCTACGCAAAATTTATCTTGCTGTGCGTCTGGGAGGAGAAAGCGTTGTTCTCTGGCTAACTAAACTTGGAGACAATGATATTGGAACAGAGACTATCTGAGCTACCAGTGGTAGCACGTCAGCCCTCGAATCAAATTAGCTTGCCTCAGCATGGCTCGACAGCTTCGATAATTAGAAGCGATTTTGAGAATCCCTTGCTTACAAGCCATTGCACCCTTGGCAGGGGTAGAATGCTTAGTTATCGGTGTGTATCAGCGATCGCAACTCTAAGTTTTCACGATCGCGCCAAAATCTGCCAAAACACGGGCATGGTTACGCAGTAACCCTAATAAATTTAAGCGATTACGCCGAATTTCTGGGTCAGGGTCCATCACTAAAATACTCTGATCACCATCAAAAAAGTTACTGACTGTGGGGGAAATCTGAATTAATGCTGCTACCAACTGTTGATAATTGCGCTGTTCTTGTGCTGCTTGAGTTTGTGGCACCAACTGCAATAGAGCATCATAGAAAGCTTGCTCTGAGGATTTTTGAAATAGGTCTGGACGTACCAAACCATCGGAATTTAGGTGAACGGTATCCAAGTCTCCTTGCGCTGCTAAACGAGTAGAGCGATTGACAGTCTCGTAAATATTATCTAGGGTGCCGTTATTTCGGATTGTTTGCAAGAACAAAGCGCGATCGCGTACATCCAATAAATCCTTTAACGCCCGTTCCGAATATTCTGGGTCATTTTCTCCCAGAACCGCATTTACTAAGTCATAGTTAATCCCGCGTTCTTCTTGCAGCTGAGCGCGGATTCTTTGCAGGCAGAATTCTCGTAACTGTTGTAATAGTTCGTCTTGAGTTTTGGGATGAGCCGCAACAAAATCTACCGCGATTTGCTCAAGTAAAAAGTCCAAATTAATTGGTAACTGCGCTGTCCAAGTGATGTTAATAATCGCATTAGCACCACGACGGAGGGCAAAGGGATCAGAAGAACCTGTGGGCAACATTCCTAACCCAAAGATACTTACTAATGTATCAAGTCTGTCCGCTATACCTACAACTTGACCAACCCTTGTTTGAGGTAGGCGATCGCCCGCGCCACGCGGCAAGTAATGCTCCTCAATTGCCATTGCCACTGCCTCTGGTTCCCCACTCGCCAAAGCATACTTCTGCCCCATCACTCCTTGCAATTCAGGAAATTCATACACCATTTGGGTAACAAGATCAGCCTTACACAATAAAGCTGCTCGTTGAATTAAGCTACGTTCATCCGTTCCTAATTGCAGTTGGTCAGTAATTTGCTCCGCTATTTTGCCAATTCGCTCTACCTTGGCACGTACCGAACCCAAATCTTCTTGGAAAGTTACTTTTTCCAGTTGCGGTAAATAGCTTTCTAGGGACCTTGCCAAGTCAGCTTTATAAAAAAACTGACCATCCACTAACCGAGCGCGGATTACTCGTTCATTTCCAACTGCAATTATGTCCGCTTTGGCTGGGTCACCATTAGAAATTGTGATGAAATATGGTAGTAGAGTATTGCTAGCATCAGTCTGATTGGCAGATGGCTGATCGCTTGTCTTGTAAAGTTGAGGGTGCATCAGGGAAACCCTTCTGCTATAACTACCCTCACTTTCCGCTCCTGGCAGTCCACTCACCGCTTTAAATATTGGAAAATAGCGCTGTTGAGCCACCATAACAGTCGTAATTACCTCTGGCGGCAAGCTCAAGAATTCTGGATCAAATTTCCCCACAACAGCTGAAGGCCATTCGACGAGATTTGTAACTTCCGCTAACAATTCTGGATATATAGCAACATGACCCTCTAACTGTTGAGCAGTTGACTTAACTTGTTCTTGGATTTTGGCTTGACGCTGAGCCGGATCGACCTCTACAAAGGCAGAACGTAAACTTGTAACATAATTTTCTGCTTGGGCAATTGTGACTGGTTCTGGGTGTAAAACCCGATGTCCCTGGGTTATGCGATCGCTGCTGATTGTCTCAGAACCATTAACTATTATTAGGGGCAGTACGGCATCGTCCAATAAAGCTACCAGCCAAACAATCGGTCGGGCAAACTTGAGGTCGCCATCTCCCCAGCGCATCAGTCGTTTGCCTTCTAATCCCAAAATCCAGGAAGGGGCTAATTGAGTCAAAATTTCAGCTGTGGTCCGACCAGGAATAATTTTCCGGACAAAAACAAATTCTCCTTTATCTGTAGGCCGAACTTGTAAAGCTGCTAGTTCCACACCCTGCTTTCTGGCAAACCCTTCAGCTGCCTTTGTTGGTTTACCATCTTTGAACGCCGCTTGTGCTGGTGGACCTTTAATTTCTTCTTCTCGGTCTGGTTGCTGGGTTGGCAGACCTCGGATTAACACCGCCAAGCGCCGGGGTGTACCATAAACTTCAATTGCTGTGGCGGTTAGGCTATTTTCGGCGAGGCTTTGGGGAATGCGCTTGAGCCACTGCTCCATCGCAGCATCTACAAAGCTTGCGGGGAGTTCTTCTGTACCGACTTCTAATAAAAATTTAGGCATGACACGCGGTTTTGGGCAGTGAGAGGCTGGATTTTACAAAGTAGTTCCAACAGTTTACCGTGCGAATAATTCCGATGTGTCCAGTGGGCTACAGACATCAGGGGCGCATAAGCCTGGCAACTGCAACGTTTCAACACTCAGCGTATCTAGCTCCACACGCCGAATCGCATGATTGTTTGTATCAGCAACATAAAGGTAAGCACCCACAGCACTCAGACCAGAGGGTTCAAAAAATCGGCTATTCGTACCTTGACCGTCTTGGAACCCAGCCGTACCTCCCAATACAGTTTTACAGCTACCATCACGCGGGTCAACTAGCTTAATTTTATGGTTGTAAGTATCTGCCACCCAAAGTTGATCTTGGGCATATGCCACACCCAAGCAGTGCTGTAATCGTACTTCTGCACCAGTACCATCAACGTCACCAAAGCCGAATAACTGTCCGCTGCCACAGACTGTTCGCACTTGTGGCTTAACTATGCCAACGCCGCGAATTGAACTTGTTTCACTATCGGCAACGTATAATTCTTGTCCATCAGTTGTGATACCGCTTGGTTGGGCAAAAGCTGCCTCAGTAACGCCATCAACACACGCTTCTGCGCCAGTACCAGCATAGGTTTTAACCATGCCAGTTTCTAATTCCATTTCCCAGATTTGGTGGTGTCCAGCCATTGCAATGAACAGGCGTGAAGCGTAGCTGTCGCCTTGAGGCGAATCGCCTACCTGCTCTAAATCCCAAGGTGAATTCAGAGCAGTTTGTAAACCATGACCACCATGAGGACGAATATTGCAGCTTTGCTCACCTGTACCAGCGATCGTCTCAACTATATGATTCTTGATGTCAACCCGACGCAGGGCATGATTTTCTGTATCACCTACATACAAAAACTGGTTCTCTGCGTCGAATGCCATTCCCTGTGGTGCAAAAAACTCAGCTTCCGTGAATGAACCATCAACTAACCCTTGGTTTCCTGTGCCAATTAGGTGCCGAATTTCTCCATCTAAACTACTGACAACAATCCGGTGATGCCCAGAGTCAGCGATAAACAAATTATTTGGAGTAGCTAGAACTTTACCAGGGAAAGCCAGAGGTGTTATTAATGGTTGTCGCTGTTTTTCGAGAGCGAGGCTCAGTTCTTGAAAATTAATAGTGCCTTTTTCTCTATGTTCCCGGATCACCTGCTCTATTGACTCCAAGGCATCTCGATTACCCTCACCGGTCACGGAGCCAATCACGTATCCTGCTGGATCGATAACCATCAATGTTGGCCAAGCACGAACGGCGTACTGTTGCCAAACCCTAAAACCATTATCAACTAGTACCGGATGCTCAATGTCGTACCGCAGAATAGCCTGACGGATATTTTCGGTTTCTTTTTCGTTGTCAAATTTGGCAGAATGAACGCCGATAACTGTAAGGCTATCTTTATATTTTTGTTCTAGGTATTTTAGTTTGGGTAGGACATGCAAGCAGTTAATACAGCAGTAGGTCCAGAAATCTAGAATTACAACTCTTCCCTTCAATCCCTTGAGCGATAATGGGTAATCGGTGTTGAGCCAAGGTTGATTTTGGGGCAATTCTGGCGCTCTCACGCGAGGCATCATCCAGTCTCCTCCTGTCTACTAGCCAGTGCGTCAGGTGTAGGCTCCTTTTCAAGGCATCACATTATACTTTTCTACCTTACCGAAATCTTCCAGAACTTAAAATACCAGACTGAATTGACTCAAATAGATAACCTGGAACCGGCTTAAAATCACCCCATCTAAGCTAGAAGCAGATAGGGCGATTTTTAATGGACTACAGCACCAGTCCCAGGTTTTAACTTTAAAGACAGGGGAAGGAGTCCTTTACAGCTTATTTATCAACTTGTTCTTGATTCCTCTCCATAGCTTCCTTCTTATTCCGCTCCTTTGGGTTGTATGCAGAACCTGCTTGTCGGGCATTTAGATCAATGGCTTTAGGAATATTTTCTCCTAGCTTTTTAATATTCTTTAAACCAGTATCGCCAATGCGTCTTCCAGGAGCATCACCTAGGTCTCCAGCCTTTTCTTGAATCCGCTCAACAGTATCAGGAGTTACGGGATTGTACTCTCCTGTTTGAGTGTTTAGCTCCACGGCCTGCGCTTGCGGGAATGTACTGTGATTAAAGGCAGGAACTACTAAAAATGTAACGGCTGCCAAAAAAACAGTAATGATTCGGCGTAATCCAATGGTTCTCAGCCGACCAAGTATTTGTTTCATCTCAAATCTCCATTAATGTTTGAATATGGGGCTTTCTAACTGCCTCTGGATAGGTAAAGTTTCTATTTAGCGCCCCTAACTAGACTACAGGAGTATCACCTGATAGAGCGATCGCTAACCACTTACCAGGTCAATCTTTACTCGATTGGTAGTTAAGGATCTTCTCCCTTGAGTTAGAAGGTTCAGATAGAACAAAAGCTAAAACGGCTGAAAGTAGTCAATTCTGCTCAAGGAGATGTTGGAGATGAATCTGGTTCCGGTGTTTCTGTTTGAGGAGCCACTTCAGGTTGTAAAACTTCAGATGAAGAAGGAGCGACAATCTCTGGCATTGGAGGTAAGTCTGGAGGCTCGGCGGATGGACGGCGGAAGCGATCAAAGAAGCCACCCGATCGTTTTTGTAATTTAAACTCTTTTGGTGGTTCAGCTAGTGGAGTCGATTCTGCTTCCGGGGTAGTTTCTTCCGGCAGGGTTTTCAGCTGTATTTCTGGTTGATTCTCCTGCTCAGGAGTCACTTCAGGAGTGATTGATTTCGATGCAGGAGTCTTGTCTTGTAAGCTGGGCGACGGCACGGCAGTTGGACGGCGGCGATTAAAGAATCCGCCTGGTTTTGGTTCTATTTTTTTGAGTTCTGTAATTGTTGGTGCTGGCTCCTTAGGCTCAACGTCAGATTGCACTCCTTTATCTTCATTTTGGGTTTCTGGAGGTGTGGGACTAGGAATTGGTGTTGGTGTAGCTGAGGTAGTGTAAGGGTCTACAATCCCACGAAGTTCAGCGGCTGTTAGTTCGCCTCTTGTTAGCTTGGAGAGCGTATCTTTACCTTTGGGCTCGTAAGTAATCAGCCGTGCTGTATTGTTGAAGACATTTTTCACAGCTCCCTGTTCGTCTAGAAACTCTAGCTGTATCCAATTTTTCCCTGGTTTAAAACCTTTGAGATAAACAGGTTGCCAGCGATCGAGGACGAAGCTATTGCCATTAATTGTGCACCGAATGCGCCAATCGGCAATCTCATCCTTTGAGTCTTCTTGAGCAACGAAGTGAAGGGGGGCATTGGTCAAATAGAAGTCCAGCAGTATTGGTTCTGCCCCATAGCTACCTTTGGGACGACTATAGGTTAACAATGGACCGGTTGCGTCAGGATTATTATCCTGAGTTTTTGTGAAGATATGAAATGTTGTCTGAGCGTAAGCACCTTCATTTTTAAAGCTCTCATGCCAGGGGCGTGAGGCAAAGACTCGCAAAGTGTGAGTGCCAGGAGATAAATCTGGAAATACTAGGGGCTGGTTTACGTCGTAAACAGCTATATATGGTTGGTTGTCAAGAATAACGTGCAGGTGGGGACCCATATCGAGTTCTTGATTTTTGAAGAGGGGTAAATCCTGAGCCTGCAACTTTACCGTCAGTGTGTCGTCTTGCAGAACCTCATTGGGTTGAGGGTTTAAAATCGCCACTTGTGGCTGGTAAATTTCTAATGCTGGACGCAGTTCTTGAATAATTTCTGGCGGAGAAACTTCGGAAATACTGCCAGCTAGTTGAGCAGGACTGCCGCGATCGCTTGGGGTTGCAGCACGAAGGCTTGAGGAATCAACGAAGCGATCGCCACAACTCACCAGACTTAAAATCAAAAACCCTGTCATTAGCGACGCGCCAAGCGCCTTGGTAATCTTTTGCACCCAATTTATGCCAAACACCCAGTCACTCTCCTATAGGACATCAACTACTGCTCTATGTTTGATAGCCGTCCATTTTATATTACGCGCTAGAGACCTTGACTAGAGCGGCAAGTGTAGCACTTCAATCAGAGATCGCGTCTTTACTAGTGGAGAAAATTGTAATTCACAGCAGTAATTTTACTAATTATTAATTTCTGTAAATAATATGCAGATTCTCTTGACTTTTTTCCAAGTCATATCAACTCAGATACTATAATCCGCTTGGAATCCAGCGATCTTGAATTATTGTTAACAACACCGCAACACAGGGGCAGACAAGAGCCTATAATTCATCAGAAGAAAGCAATTTCCACAAGCGGTCTTCATCGCTGGTTCAGCCTGATTCTGAATTAATTAGAGTGGCTGACTCAGCTCGAAGACATCTGGTGGTATTAATGATTCCTGGTTCCTTGTCTAGAGAGGAGAGTCTGAATGACGATTAGTCCTCCGGAGCGAGAGGAGAAAAAGGCAAGGGTTGTTGTCGACCAAGACCCGGTTCCCACTTCATTTGAACTGTGGGCTAAACCAGGTCACTTTGACCGCACCTTAGCTAGAGGTCCCAAAACCACCGCTTGGATTTGGAACCTTCATGCTCTCGCCCATGATTTTGATAGTCAAACGAGCGACTTAGAAGACGTATCCCGTAAGGTCTTCGCCGCCCACTTTGGTCAATTGGCTGTGATTTTCCTTTGGATCAGTGGGATGGAGTTTCACGGCGCTCGCTTTTCAAATTACGAAGCTTGGCTGAGCGATCCGATAGGCATCAAGCCTAGTGCTCAAGTCGTTTGGCCGATTGTTGGTCAAGACATTTTAAATGCCGATGTTGGCGGTGGTTTTCACGGTATTCAAATCACCTCCGGCTTATTTCACATTTGGCGGGCTGCTGGTTTTACAAATACATTCCAGCTTTATGTGACTGCAATTGGTGGCTTAGTAGCGGCAGGGCTAATGCTGTTTGCTGGCTGGTTCCACTACCACAAGCGCGCTCCTAAACTGGAATGGTTCCAGAATGTGGAGTCGATGCTGAACCACCATTTGGCTGGGTTACTGGGCTTAGGAAGCCTGTCTTGGGCTGGTCACCAGATTCACGTTGCTCTACCGATTAATAAGCTATTGGATGCCGGGGTAGCTCCAGCGGACATTCCCTTGCCCCACGAATTCATTTTAAACAGTAGCTTGATGGTAGAGTTGTATCCCAGCTTTGCCAAGGGTTTGACACCGTTTTGGACGTTGAACTGGGGTCAGTACGCTGACTTCTTGACCTTCAAGGGTGGTTTGAACCCGGTAACAGGTAGCTTGTGGATGACCGACATAGCGCACCATCACCTAGCGATCGCGGTACTCTTCTTAATCGCAGGTCACCAATACCGCACTAACTGGGGTATTGGTCACAGCATCAGGGAAATTCTAGAAAACCACAAAGGTCCGTTCACAGGTGACGGTCACAAAGGTATCTACGAAAACCTCACGACATCGTGGCACGCTCAGTTGGGAATTAACCTAGCAATGCTGGGTTCGCTTACCATCATCGTGGCGCACCATATGTACGCAATGCCTCCGTATCCATACATTGGGGTAGATTACGCAACCGCGCTTTCTATCTTTACCCACCACATGTGGATCGGCGGTTTCTTCATTGTCGGTGGAGCAGCCCATGCCACTATCTTTATGGTGCGGGATTACGATCCGGTAGTGAACCAAAACAACGTAATTGATCGAGTGCTGCGCCACCGAGATGCAATTATCTCTCACTTGAACTGGCTGTGTATGTTCTTGGGCTTCCACAGCTTTGGTTTGTACGTTCACAATGACACCATGCAGGCTTTGGGTCGTCCCCAAGATATGTTCTCGGATACGGCGATTCAGCTACAGCCTGTGTTTGCCCAGTTCGTGCAAAACATCCAAACCCTAGCTCCAGGTACAACCGCTCCTAACGCGCTAGAACCGGTTAGCTACGTTTGGGGCGGTGGAGTTGTGGCAGTGGGTGGCAAAATTGCCATGATGCCGATGGCACTGGGTACGGCGGACTTCATGATCCACCATATTCATGCATTTCAAATTCATGTCACAGTGCTGATTCTGCTTAAGGGCTTTTTGTTTGCCCGCAGTTCGCGGTTGATTCCAGATAAAGCTAACCTGGGCTTCCGCTTCCCTTGCGACGGGCCAGGTCGTGGTGGTACTTGCCAGGTATCTGGTTGGGACCACACCTTCTTGGGTCTGTTTTGGATGTTCAACACCATTGCGATCGCGGTTTACCACTTTAGCTGGAAAATGCAATCGGATGTATGGGGAACTATCGATCCCGATGGCAACATAGCTCATATCACTGGTGGTAACTTTGCTCAAAGTGCAAACACGATTAATGGTTGGTTGCGCGATTTCCAATGGGCTCAATCTGCTCAAGTGATTCAGTCCTACGGTACAGCGCTTTCAGCCTACGGTTTGTTATTTTTGGGCGCTCACTTTGTCTGGGCATTTAGCCTCATGTTCCTGTTCAGTGGTCGCGGCTACTGGCAAGAACTGATTGAGTCAATTGTTTGGGCGCATAACAAGCTGAACTTTGCACCAGCAATTCAGCCGCGGGCTCTAAGTATCATTCAGGGTAGAGCAGTGGGGGTAGCTCACTACCTCTTGGGAGCAATCGTCACTATATGGGCGTTCTTCGAGGCGCGCATCATTTCAGTAGGGTAGCATTCAGCCATCAGCGGTTAGCACTTAGTAAGAAGCTGAAGGCTAACAACTGATGGCTCCAGGAAAGACGATTCACTAAAACCTATGGCAACAAAATTTCCAAAATTTAGCCAGGATCTCGCTCAAGATCCGACAACACGTCGGATTTGGTACGGGATAGCCACGGGCAACGACTTTGAAAGCCACGACGGGATAACAGAGGAAAATCTTTACCAAAAGATCTTTGCTACCCACTTCGGTCATGTGGCAATCATCTTCCTGTGGACTTCCAGTCTCCTGTTCCACGTCGCCTGGCAAGGTAACTTCCAACAGTGGATCAAAGATCCACTGAATGTCCGTCCGATCGCTCATGCAATTTGGGATCCCCACTTCGGTGCGCCAGCAGTAGATGCTTTCACGCAAGCAGGCGCAACCTATCCAGTTAATATTGCTTACTCTGGTGTTTACCACTGGTGGTACACCATCGGAATGCGGACGAACAATGACCTGTACATGGGTGCAGTGTTCCTGCTGCTCTTGGCGGCGGTGTTCTTGTTCGCTGGTTGGCTACACTTGCAACCTAAATTCCGTCCTTCCTTAGCCTGGTTTAAGAGTGCTGAGCCACGGCTGAACCACCACCTAGCAGGCTTGTTTGGCGTAAGTTCTTTAGCCTGGACTGGTCACCTAGTTCACGTTGCTATTCCCGAATCTCGTGGACAACACGTGGGTTGGGATAACTTCCTGACAACTCTGCCGCATCCAGAGGGATTAAAGCCATTCTTCACTGGTAACTGGGGTGCTTATGCGGCAAACCCGGATACGCCTCAACACGTATTCGGCACATCTCAAGGCGCGGGTGATGCAATTCTCACCTTCTTGGGTGGCTTCCATCCTCAGACTCAGTCACTGTGGCTGACGGATATGGCCCACCACCACTTGGCGATCGCGGTTATCTTCATCATCGCTGGTCACCAGTACCGTACCAATTTTGGGATTGGTCATAGCATCAAAGAGATGCTAAATGCCAAAAACTTCTTTGGTACCAAAACTGAAGGTCAGTTCAACCTACCTCATCAGGGGTTGTACGACACCTATAACAACTCTTTGCACTTCCAGCTATCTATTCACCTGGCAGCACTGGGAACCATTACTTCCCTGGTAGCGCAACATATGTACGCGATGCCACCCTATGCATTTATAGGGCAGGACTTCACGACACAAGCCTCGCTCTATACCCATCACCAGTACATTGCTGGATTCCTGATGTTAGGGGCGTTTGCTCACGCCGGAATATTCTGGGTACGAGACTACGATCCTGAGCAAAATAAGGGCAACGTGCTTGACCGTGTGCTAAACCACAAAGAAGCGATTATCTCGCACCTTAGCTGGGTGTCGCTGTTCTTGGGCTTCCATACGCTTGGTCTATATGTCCACAACGATGTTGTGGTTGCCTTCGGCACACCTGAAAAGCAAATCCTGATTGAACCAGTGTTTGCCCAGTTCATCCAAGCTTCTCATGGTAAGGTACTGTACGGCTTCAACACTCTGCTGTCTGACCCAAACAGTATTGCTACCACAGCATGGCCGAATTACGGTGATGTCTGGTTACCAGGGTGGTTAGATGCAATCAACAACACCACCAACTCCTTGTTTTTAACCATCGGTCCTGGTGATTTCCTGGTACACCATGCCTTTGCACTGGGTTTGCATACCACAGTGCTGGTCCTGGTCAAGGGTGCATTGGATGCCCGTGGTTCTAAGTTGATGCCTGATAAGAAAGACTTCGGCTACTCCTTCCCCTGCGACGGTCCTGGTCGTGGCGGTACCTGCGATATTTCCGCTTGGGATTCCGTCTACATGGCGACGTTCTGGGTGCTAAATACTGTTGGTTGGGTCACTTTCTACTGGCACTGGAAGCATCTAGGGATTTGGCAAGGCAACGTGGCTCAGTTCAATGAGTCTTCCACCTACCTGATGGGCTGGCTGCGCGATTATCTGTGGCTGTACTCTGCTCAGACGATCAACGGCTACACGCCCTATGGCATAAATAACTTGTCTGTCTGGTCTTGGATGTTCTTGTTCGGACACCTAGTTTGGGCGACCGGCTTTATGTTCTTGATCTCCTGGAGAGGTTATTGGCAAGAGTTAATTGAAACTTTGGTCTGGGCCCACGAGCGCACTCCGCTGGCGAACCTAGTTCGGTGGAAGGATAAGCCTGTTGCTATGTCCATTGTTCAAGGTCGTCTGGTTGGTTTAGCTCACTTCACAGTTGGCTACATCTTCACCTACGCTGCCTTCCTCATAGCCTCGACTGCTGGTAAATTCGGTTAATTTACTGTAATTAGTTGAATCAGCAATTTGTAGGTAACTAAAATAAATCCCCCGCCTTCTAGGTAGGGGATTTATTCTGTATTTATGCAGTAAAGTTTATTCCCATCAGGGCGCTACAGTGCGAATATAGTCAAAATTCTTCTCTCAACAGTAGCGCTAAAGAAGCTTTGTTGACCCAATAGCGGTCCTGTTTAAATTAGGTTTTTCAATGCCCCTAGTCCCTCTTTTGACTTCATTGACAAACTGACCCGCTTCAATTTCTCCTCTATCTTTAGTACCCGGACTTTAACAACCTGTCCCACCTTAACAACCTGATGTGGATCATCAACAAATCGGTTAGCTAATTCGGAGATATGTACTAGCCCGTCCTGATGAACGCCGATGTCTACGAACGCTCCAAAGTTGGCAACATTCGTAACAATGCCTTCCAGTTCCATTCCCACCTTGAGGTCTGTTATTTCCTTGATTCCCGCTTTAAAGGTGGCATACTTAAACTCAGCTCGTGGATCTCTGCCTGGTTTTTCGAGTTCGCTGATAATATCGCGTAGCGTTGGTTCGCCGACCGTATCGGTAATGTATTTTTTTAAATCCATAGACTTGAACCTTTGGACACCCTGCGCGATCTGATCTAAAGGCAAATTTAAATCAGCAGCGATCGCCTGCACCACAGCGTAACTTTCTGGATGAACAGCTGTATTATCCAAAGGACTGTCACCGCCACGAATCCGTAAGAATCCAGCTGATTGCTCAAATGCCTTGGAACCTAACTTCGGCACCTTAAGCAGTGTACGGCGATTTTTAAAGGCACCGTGTTCGTTGCGATAGGTGACTATGTTTTTCGCAATGGTAGACGTAATGCCAGAAACGAAAGCTAGAAGTTCCTTTGAAGCGGTGTTCAGATCCACACCTACATAGTTCACGCAGCTTTCTACGGTTTCAGCCAACTTTTTTTTAAGCAGCCTCTGATCGACATCGTGCTGGTACTGTCCAACACCAATCGACTTCGGATCAATTTTAACGAGTTCAGCCAAAGGATCTTGCAAGCGGCGACCAATACTAATTGCACCGCGAACCGTAACATCAAGATCGGGAAACTCCGCGATCGCCACCTCGCTTGCCGAATAAATTGATGCCCCCGACTCGTTCACAATCACTTTAATTGGCTGATCAGGACTTGCCAGCACTTCAGTCAAGAACTCGTCTGTCTCACGTCCAGCTGTGCCATTACCAATTGCTATCAGTTGAATCTTGTACTTTTCAATCAAATTCTTAATCGTGCTGGCAGCCTTCAGGCGTTGCTCCGCTGCTTGGTCAGAGAGACTCCGCCGTGCAACGGCGGAGCTTCCTCTGACTTCGTGAGGAAACACTGCTTGGTATTCTAAAAATTTACCTGTCTGATCAACAACAGCAACCTTGCAACCAGTCCGAAATCCAGGATCAATTGCCAAAGTCGGTTTCATTCCAGCAGGAGGAGACAGCAGTAATTCACGCAGATTGCCTTCAAACGTCTTGATCGACTCGAAATCGGCATAGGTTTTCTTTTCAGAAATCACTTCGCCAATTAGAGAAGCTTTCATTAAACGGTTGAATGCATCCTTGAGCATCTCTCGGTAAAAGTCTCGTATTGCTGGAACTTTGGCATATATTTCCTTCGACTCCAAGTAGGACAGCACAAATTCTTGATCAAAGGAGAGGTCGAAGTTCAAAACACCCTCACTTTCGCCCCGACAAAGTGCCAGCAGGTTGTGTGGTGCAACATTTTTAACCCTAATCTGGAAGTTCCGGTACATCTCGAACTTAGTCGTACCTTCGGGATAATCATCTTTGATCCGGGAGATGAATACGCCTGCTTCTAGCAGGTATTCTCGCAGGTACGACCGTAACTCCGCTTTATAAGCCACCTCTTCAGCTAGGATGTCTGAAGCACCTTTGAGCGCCTCTGCTATAGTCTTCACTGCCTTTTCATCAGAGATATATTTTGCAGCTTCCTGATCTAGAGACGCTACAGCAGTTTTGCGGTTCAACCCCTTAATGAACTCCGCTAGGGGTTCCAGTCCTTTTTCTCTGGCAATGGTGGCGCGTGTCCTGCGCTTTGGTTTGTAGGGAAGGTAGAGGTCTTCTAGTTCGGTTTTATGTAAACAGGCTGCAATTTTTGCCTTGAGATCGTCAGTGA
>JBGTCQ010000314.1:0-7223 GCA_041748755.1 Chroococcidiopsidaceae cyanobacterium
GCGTACGGTTTCGTAGCATTTGGCATCGTCAATCAGGTTGGCAAGGTTAAGCATCTCAGGCTAGGACTGACTCTATGTAGGTATCTTAGCAGCAGGGGTTCCTCCCCCCATTCCATCTCCCTGGAATCCCTATTGAGCCACATCTTTTTAACTAATTTATGTGAAGAGGAAAGGTTTTTTATGTGCAAACAAGTTGTAATTCGTAAGCAAGTTTTTGTGTTTTTGATATTAGTTCTAGCTAGTTATGCTTGTAGTCTACTTCTAGCTGTATTCTTTAATTCTGCCCCACTTGCTAATATTCTAGGTTGTTTAGGATTATTAAGTTATCTAATCACCATAGTTCCAAGTATACTAAAAGTAGTTTTACCAATTGCTAAAAAGAACCAGTTCCTTATCTGGCTACTCAAATACCGTCGTCATTTTGGTGTTGCTGCTTTTAGTTTAGGTTTGAACCACGGGATTCTTATAATTATAAAAAAAAGTTTAAATTTACTAGATTTACAAACATACATTGAATATTTTCAAGGTTTCTCAATTTTATTAATTTTTACTTTACTGGCGGCTACTTCTAACGATAAAGCTGTAAAAAAATTAAAGAATAACTGGAGGAAATTACATCAATTAACTTATTTAGTAATTTTTTTATTACCCTGGCATATTTTAAGTAAAATGTCAGGTCATTGGACGTACTTAACCCCTATTGTAGTTTTATCTACAACAATAACAGCTATCTTATTCACGCTGAGGAAATATATAGAAATAATCAGGTATTTTAGTTTACAGGTAAAGTAAAGTTCATCTACAAAAAACACTTAGTAATTTGATATATTTTTTATTTATAATCTAAAACTAGATTTATCAAAGGGTAATTTTTAATGAAAATTAAGATCGTTCGCAGCTATTTGCAAAGCGTGATGAAGAAAAATGAGAAAAAGGGCTTTACTCTGATAGAGCTGCTTGTCGTTATTGTTATTACAGGAATTTTGCCAGCTATTACCATAACTTTTTTATTGAAACATTACGATCTTCGTCAACGTCAAGTTAGTCTATTTCAATACGGATTTCAAGAATTTGTGACAAAAACAATTCGCTTCCCTTAAATTAGATAAAAGGTTGAATTGATATTTGATACACAACTGCTTAATTTCAGGAGGACAACCTCTTTATGTGGATGATTCTCTTCAAATGCGATCGCATCTTTACATTTAAATCTTTGTTTTCCACCTTAATATCCAAACTTAAAAGTTTTAGAAGAATGACACCTTGGATAGTTCATCTACACTAATTCAGTTTTTCATTCTTCAATTTATTGAACTCAAGTAACTGCTGAATCTGCAACGCCGTCGAAGCCAAGAAGCAGCAACGTATGGTATACCATTAACTATATAACAGGCAAGGTACTAGCTTATATTCTGGTACTTTAGGAATATGTAGCCTTTCTGGAACTCAAGGTACTGTTAAAACCATTTGGTATTACCCGATTCTTCACAGATAGCTGAAGGGCGTATCAGAGACATTGGGACAAACAAGCATATATTATCGTCAATTCTAATACCCAAATTGAACGCAAGCGTTTGACATTGCAGACACGGGTTGAGCGCATAATACGCAAGTCAATGTGCTTTTCTAAATCCATTGAGATGCATGAACTAGTGATTGGCTTGTTTATTAATCGCTATAAGTTTGGACAGGCGATTTAACAAATACTGACCCACCTATTTGAGCTATTACTGGTATCAATTTAGGGTAAACAACAGTTTTAGAACAGCAGCTAGCAAAGGAGGCAACGAGAAACTCGTTGATTTTAACCTCTTTGCTTAGAGCAATTTTATGAGACGGTAGAACTACCCTCCTGCTCCACGTCTTGAATGATTTTACTTTTGGTTCAATAGGTGTTTCGGGGAGGTAGAGAATGAAGGATGAGACTGGTAGGACGATCAACAGGAATATGATGCTCTATCCCAATGCTGGAACTGAACTTAGATTACTCCCGGTAGCCAAGTCTATACTGATGAGTAAGCTATCTACAATGCCTTGCATGAGTGGGATTATACTTACAAAACGGTGTGTTATGGAGCAGGAGAATATGATCGTGATGAGGATGGAGATGGATTCTGCGAAGTCCATGTCAACACGATGGAAGGCTTTTGGTCGCTCTTGCACTCCTGGTTGCATCCCCATCGGAGTATTTCTCAGGAAAAGCTACCCTTATGTCTGGGCTTCTTTGAGTTTGTCCATAATGCTAAAAACCGCGGCAAAGCCCTGCTAGGTGCCTTGTTAGAAAATCTGCTCGCTTAATTCCCCGAAATCCCGTTTAAGCCTTACTTTTTAACTTCAATTTAATAATTTAAGCTTATTTATATTCTACAAGGTAAAATTTTAAGGTACGCCTAGTAATGGCGTGGCGGAGATGACAATTGATCAGCTAAGAATATTTCTGGCAGTAGTGCAGCACCTACATTTTACCCGTGCAGCCGAGGCGCTTTACGTTACCCAACCAGCCGTGAGCGCTTCTATCCAAAGCCTAGAGGAGCAATACGGCATAAAACTATTTCATCGCATTGGTCGCCGGATCGAGATTACTCAAGCAGGCAAGTTGCTACAATTGGCAGCACAGAAAATTCTTGACCAAATAGCTCTAACCGAGAGGGGCTTACGAGAATTGAACAATCTGCAACAGGGTGAGCTGAATCTAGGAGCGAGTCAAACTATTGGCAACTACTGGCTACCTCAGTTGATTGGTCTATTTAAGCAGGAATATCCTGGGATTCAAGTTAACTGCACTTTAGGAAATACGGAAGTTATTAGTGCCGGCACTACTACAGGGCTGTTTGATTTGGGGCTGGTAGAAGGAGAGGTCAAGCCATCAGTTTTAGCCTGTCTGGAGCAACGAGTTATTGGAAACGATCACCTGCAAATTGTTGTAGGGTCTTCCCATCCTTGGTTTGAGCGTACCGCCGTTTCCCTAAAAGAACTCTCTACAACTACCTGGATCATGCGAGAGGCAGGATCGGGAACACGTCAACGGTTTGAGCAAGCTCTAAGAGAGTGGGCAATTGCTCCGAATGAATTGACTGTGATTTTAGAAATGAGTAGTGGAGAAATGGTCAAAGCAGCGGTTGAGAGCGGGGTAGGTGCTGCGGTGATTTCGGAACTAATGGTTGTTAAGGAACTGCAACTTGATATCTTACGCCTAATTAAAGTAAAGGACTCTGCGATTCCAACTCAAATGGTTCGGTCATTTTTTTTGCTGAAGCACCGAGAACGCTTTCAATCCCGCGTCTCTCAGGCTTTCGAGCATCTGTTGACACGTTATTGTTAACTCATTGTTGCTGGGTAAGAGGTTGAGCCAAGATAGCTGTAAAATTGGGCGTTGCACACTGAAAAATGATTTAAGTGAACTGAGGAATCTGTTGATGCTTGAGATAGTAGATCAGCAATCTTACAGAAGCTTTCAACATCTCCACCGATTTGGAGTAACACAGGCTTTTTCGATGTAGTCGAGCTAAGTAGTGCCGTAATCGGCAATTTTCTCGCAACAACATCGTGTCATGGCGAGCTTGCTGACTAAATGGTCTCCATCTTCACTTCCCGCAAGGATAGACTTTATAGCCATCGGTGATGTACAAAAAGCAAGCCCACCCGACGATTATCCGCCACAACAAGCTAAACGTGTTTAAAGAGCGGTCGCCTACCACGAACTTGAGAACACCGGGAATTTGACTATTCACGACTGTCCAGAGCCAGATCTTGTTTTTTTACTCCGACAAAAGTTTGAAGCTTATCAACTTGAGCTGTTTCTGGAATCTCTTAGTTTTCATCAGGTATAGCAGCTTCGGCTTGCCGTACCCAATTGATGACACTGTTGTGGTTAATGCCCGTCACCCTCGATGGGGCCGCGAAATCCCATACCGTTAAGTGACATTTTGACACAGAGGTCTATTGACATCAGCACTATAATCTTGGGGTTGAGGGTTTTCCCGAAATTGGCGACCGCAGTCTCGGCATAGGTAGCTCTGTTTACCCTGACGGCGTCCGTTTTTCACCGCTTTGCTTTTACAGTCAGGACAGTCCATTGGCAGCTTCTATAACTTCATTCTCTATTGTGCAACGCCCATTAATTGTTACCGAGGCGGGCATTAATATCGAAGTAATTAGGTAATGTAATTTCTTATTACATTTAGCCTGAGATAACCAATTACCTCACTTTCTTAAGACTACGCGACAACACCCAGTAACTCACATACCAACCGGATGCTTTTATTTCGCACTCTTGTTCACCTTGGTCATTAACGCGAGTGTTCAACACCTCCAACTCTTTACCGCGACAGGTGACAGCCATCGCCCCTTTTGACCCTAAGTAGTGGCAGCGATCTGCTTGCAGCAGCGCTAACGCCAAAGGCTTCGCTCCGCTAGCGCTATCGCCAACTTGGAAAACCAGCGGTTGCCTTGTCGGTGTCGCTGGCGCTAGTTCTCGTTGGGGTGGTTGGGGTACTTTCGTAGGTGCGCTCACGGCCTCCGGTTGACTAACGACCTCACTGACGACTTGCTGACAACCTTGACGGACGACCTGAGACGTTGATTTTATAATTGGCTCAGGCTTTTTGATCCCAATACAGGTTCTAATTGTAACAAAATGAAGAAAAGATAGGCTATCTTCTAAGTTTATTTTCTTCTAACAAGGCTGCTAGTTCCTGGGCAGCATCATGGTAATTGTAGGGCAACCAGACAGAATCGGAATAGCTCATATTAGTTTGGCAAAAATAATTAAATATCTTCTATCTTTTCATAGATGACGACGGTGTACAGAACAAGCTAGTTTTCGACAGAATGTGCGATCGCTATCTCCTAGTTGAAGCTGGTTGGGAAAATGGGCAGAGAACCTATGGGACATTACTGCACCTCGACATCATCAACGGCAAAATCTCGATTCAACAAGACGGTACAGAAGAAGGAATCGCTACCGAACTCTTTGCTTAAGGCGTTCTCAAAGATCGTATCGTTTTAGGCTTCAAATCGTTACAGCGTCGGCAAATTACAGAGTTCGCTGTCTCCTAAGACTTCGCCTGTGCATACTGTAAAGTTAGATAAATTCAGGTACAAAGAGCGCTCCTTGAGTAACTGCCATGACCACTAAACAAGCTCTCCTCAACGCGATTGAGCAACTACCAGAACAGCAACTTATCGAGGTGTTGCAGTATGCTAAACACCTTTTTCCTCCCCAGAGATCAACTTTGCCCACCGAACTCAATCAAGTCGTCGATCCCCTTGCAGAATTCATCAACCCAGTGGAGCACGGTTCCCTTGCTGCTGACTTAGACGACGAGATATATGGCAGCTAGGTTCTTCATTGATACTTAGGGCTGGCTTACTTTTCATGACAAAGGCGAACGTTATCACCAGCAAGCTACTCAAGCTTATCAACAAGCGATCAGTATCGTTCCACCCTTGAGATTCTAACTATGATTGCTTCCCCCCAACAGCCCTATCTCACTCCCGACCGATACCTCCAGATGGAGGATGTCAGCAATATCAAGCATGAATATATTGATGGACAAGTCTATGCTATGGCAGGCGCAAGCGACCCCCATATCACCATTGCCCTCAACCTTGCATCTGACTTACGCACCCACGTCCGAGGCTCCAGTTGTCGCGTCTACATCTCTGATATGAAAGCGCGAATCGAATCACTCAATCGGTTTTACTACCCTGATGTTATGGTTACTTGCGACCCAAACGACCAGGAAACATCCACATATAAACGCTTTCCTACTCTAATCGTTGAAGTCTTGTCCGACTCTACAGAAGCCTTCGACCGGGGTGATAAGTTTGTTGATTACCAAGAAATAGAGAGCCTACGCGAGTACGTTTTGATTAGTACCAAACGGCAGCGAGTAGAGTGCTTTCGACGTAACGAGCAAGGGCTGTGGGTGTTACAGTCCTATAGACCGGAACAAACATCATTTCGGCTCGACAGTATTAGTTTTGAGGGAAAACTAGAAGGACTTTATGAGAATGTGACGTTAGGATAGCTTGACTATGGGAATACTAACTTACCCTTTTTCTTAACGATAGTTGTAGCTAATCCTGGTTTAATAACCTCTTTGGTTCAAATAATCCTGGCTCAAAAAATGTCGAGAAGTGCAAGTTGGAGCATTTATAATTGCGGGTTGCTACAGACAAGGCTTAAGATTGAAGATTAACCTGGGATACTTTAAAACAATTTTACTCAAAGTCCTCAATATCTATCCCGTCGCCAACGGTATTGTCCCAAAGTAAAATCTCAGTTTGGTAATCTAAATCTAGAGCATCCTGCTGATAAGCTGCGATTAACTGAACTTCCCAACTAGCTTCAGCAGATCTGTTTCGACCGTCTGCTCTTCAAAATTAGGCATAAACACGATTGCTCAACAATATAAAATTTTTCTAAAGTTGTTAATATTTTAGCCTCGTTAAAGACTATTTCAGGCTTGAGTGTTAAAGGCGATCGCCACAATACTGTTTATGCCAACAACAGTTTTCTCCCCTAACTGTAGTGACCCGAAATTATAATCGCTCCGACCCGAAATCATCACAGTTTTGAAACCACATTAAGTGAGAATAGAACCACATTAAATGACACCAGACCGAAATCATAAATTTCAGACTACATTAACTCAATAGTTCGGACAGTTTCAGGCAGCAATTGTGCCATAGTTACAAAGGAGCGGCTCAAGTCGGTCAAGTCAACTTTGCCATCGTACTTGCGCGGTCTCCCCCGCTTCTTCTGTTCTTCAGTGTAAAGATACTGAAGATTAGCGTCACAACGCAATTTGCTGACCACCTGTAGTTTCAGCGCCACTGCTCCAGAGACAAAGCCTGCTTTGGCAAATGCGCCATCGACCGCCAGAAACTGGACTTGAGGCGGCAGGTGCTGTTTGAGAAGTTCAGTTAATCGCAGCTTATCAGCAGGATGCTCTAGATCTAGATCAACAAACTGAAATTTTACTTTGGGACAGGACCGTTGGCGATGGGATAGATAATAAGGACTCTGAGTAAAATTGTCTTAAAGTATCGCAGGTCAATTTTTAATCTCAATTCTTATCTGTAGCGAACTCCAATTGTAAATGCTCTAACCTGCACTTTCCGACATTTATGAACCAGGATTATTTGAACCAAAGAGGTTGTTAAACCAGGATTAGCTACAACCATCGTTAAGAAAAAGGGTAAGTTAGTATTCCCAT
>JBGTCQ010000315.1:0-17554 GCA_041748755.1 Chroococcidiopsidaceae cyanobacterium
AGCATGAGAAATACGTATGCTTGTAGTGGCTTGTCGTTAGACATTGCTCCTCTTCTTGTGTATGTTTAATCTTGGCGGGGCAGAGCTTGAAGCCAGAGATTTTATTTTGAGTATCTAGCTGGAAAGGACATGAGCGAATCATCTGCCAATAACTTTTGGCAACGACTGAACAATTTGGTGTTAGTTCGCTTTTTGTTACTATTTGCTTCTGGTTGGGTCCTAGTACAGCTTTTAAATTACTTTGAAGCTGTGATAGTGATCTTTACCTTCGCAGCAATTTTAGCTTTTTTACTTAGCTATCCTGTGCGATGGCTGCGCCGTTTTTTGCCGCACAGTGTAGCAGTTATTTTTGTTTTCTTGCTAAGTATTGTGATTCTTGGAAGCATCGCAATAACCGTAGGTTTAGCAGTTTTGTCTCAAGGACAACAATTAATTGACAGCGTAACTGCGTTTTTAAACTCTTTAGTACCTCTATTAGAACGAATAGAAAATTTTCTTCGTAGCCGTAATCTTCAAGTAAATTTAAATGCCCTTGAAGAGCAAGTGCGGAATCAAGCTATATCAAGTCTTGGTGCAAGTCTAGTTATTTTACAAACATTTTTTACTAATTTTGTTACTTTTATAGCGATTGCAGTTATTGCTTTTTTTATGCTACTAGATGGGGAAAAACTTTGGGAGCTTATCCTTAAAATTGTACCTAAGCAGCGACGCAGCAGATTTACAGCTATAATAAAGCGCAATTTTTTAGGCTTTTTTAGAGGACAACTACTCTTAACTTTATTCTTAACAACTTCAACTTTTTTGGTTTTCTTAATTTTAAAAGTACCTTTTCCATTGCTTTTGGCAGTCATAGTTGGAATTCTTGATATGATTCCGGGAATTGGAGCCACATTAGGAATTAGTACAATTTGTCTACTTGTGTTATCTCAAAGTTTTTGGTTAGCCCTCAAAGTATTGGGAGCTTGCATCGTGCTTCAGCAGATACAAGACAATTTGATTGCTCCTCGAATTATGCAAAATTCACTCAATCTTAACCCTGTAGTAGTATTTTTTGCATTACTAGTAGGTGCTAGAGTAGCAGGGCTACTAGGTATTTTCATTGCTATTCCTATTGCTGGAGTTGTTGTTACTTTGTTTGAAATTGACGAAATGAAAGCAGAGTCTTAACTAGGATTTTTCAGCAAAGAGCGACCATGCGGTTCAAGGAGAGTTGTCACATCAAAACCAGTAGGGATGATACCGCCTGGATTAAGCGGGAATAAGTTTCCGTAGTAGTCTCGCTTCACAGCCTCTAAGTCGCAAATATCGGCGACTCCAGGCAGTTGGTACAGGTCACGCAGGTAGGAACCTAAGTTCTTATAGTCTTGAATTCGGCGGCGGTTGCACTTAAACAGTCCGTAGTACACTGCATCAAAGCGGAACAGCGTAGTGAACAGACGCACATCCGCAAGCGTTACCCTGTCTCCACAAAGGTAGCGACTTGTCTCCAACACACTGTCAATTTCATCCAGGGCTACGAACAACTCATTGCAGGCTTGATCATAAGCCGCTTGAGTTTGGGCAAAGCCGCAGCGATACACGCCGTTGTTCACCGCATGATAAATTTTCTCGTTCCAGTGGTCAATGAGCGATCGCAGTTCCTCTGGGTAGAGATCCAGCGTGAGATGGGCGAATTCATTAAACTCTGAGTTCAGCATCATAATAATCTCGGCACTTTCGTTGTTGACGATCGCCTGCGTCTTTTGGTCCCACAGCACAGGAACCGTACAACGTCCGCTATAACCTGGTTTGGCTAGCTGATACAGTTCAGGTAGGGTGCGGCAGTCCTCCTCTTGATCGAGGACCCAGATTCCCTCATCTGTTGAAGGTGATGCGGTAGACACCGATATAGCATCTTCGAGTCCCTTGAGTGCCCGAACAACGAGAGTCCGATGTGCCCAGGGGCATCCAAGTCCGACATAGAGACGGTAGCGTCCGGCATCTGGTTGGTATGGGTTCCCTGTCTTTGTTCCCACGAAGTTCCTGAACTCACTGCTGGGACGAACATACTCTCCTGCTTCATTGCGCGGTGCAAGCCTTGACATCATCAAGTGCCAAAGAGTCGTCCAGAAGAACTTTACCAGCCTAATTACGATCTTCCCAGGAAGGGATTTGCCCTTTTTGGTTCCAATCTTGCGCTGAAGGTTACTTATATTTTCGTTCAAAGCAGGGGTGGGCTGTGACATAACCAAAGGAGCCTAATAGAACTAAAGTTAATGGCTTCTATACTTAACTTATCAATCTCTGCCAATTTTGAACTGGCTTGATGGCAGCTTAACTACATCACCTGTAATGCTTTACTTTATCAATCGCGCTGACTGCACCCACTTTGCCCGTAGAGATAGTCGCGATCGCGTTTATGGTAAGTTGCTGCGAGATGCGATGTCAGCGCAAAGCGACTGACCGCCTATCGCCTACGGCACAGGCATCGCGCTGGGTTTAGAAGTTTTGCCCTGTCGTTTTGAAATTACCCCAACTGGCATCCGCTACTTAGGCTTATCTGAATTGAAAATCTGACTACATTTATAGTTTCAATTTATTCTTTAATCTTCTCTACAGTTTTCTTTTGCTTTGTAGCTGGAAATTTAGTTTTAAATGAACCTTCTAAAGCTAGTTTAAAGTTTAGCGTTGCAGAGCTATTGACTTCTTTTATCTACTTACTACTAAGGTTTCTACATTCGTTTATATCTTTTAGTTTTTGTATAAAGTAGAAAGCTTTACTCAACTTTATCTACTTATATACTACCTACCTCATCTTCAATATCGCTGCTTTCTAATTGAGCGCTTTTTTGCTCTCTACGACCTAAAACAAACACAGATACTAACCCAATTACCCCTGATGAACCGATGAAGCCACCAGCAACCTCACCAGCGATAGACGAATTCAAAACCACTGTAGCTGAACCAGCTAGAATTGCAACAACGCCGATAGTTAACCCAAAAATTTGCCCTAGCCTTTTTTCAGTCCTTTCTTGCTTTTTATCTAGGATTTGAGAATCTATAAGTTTTTCCTGCATTTTGTGTCTATGCTCTTCCTCCTTTCAGCCATTGAAATGATTCGGTCAGCCGCACTTGGAAGGATACGGTTGTATTGCTCAAGAATACCTGGATGGGGAATCGGTCCTGTAAATTGAACACTTGCCGAAATCTGCGGGCTGAGAGATGAGTTTCTTGGTTGAGGAGCTACGTTGCTCTCCTGAGCGCTAACTTCTTCGGCTACTTCTTCAGAGTTGGGATCATTCATACTCGGTTGAATCTTTCTCCTCAACTATATCAATAGCACTCTGGATATAACCTCCAACTTTTTCCCAGTCAGAAGATATAGACTCAAAGTCAGAAAGTGAAGTTTCAAAATCACTAGGAACATAGGACAATCGTCGAGAGGATACTGGATTAATTTCTAAAACAGAACCCACGCCAATTAAGAAGTTGTTTTTTAAGTACCTTTTGTATGTTTCTTTTCTCTTTTGCAAAGCCACAGAACTAATCTTGGGTGGTTGCGTGCTTTCAATAAATTGAATGTAGTAATTCCTCATATCTCGAATAGATATTTTTCTACTTGATAGCTGGTCTAAGCGAAGTCCTTCACGTGCATTAATCCAGGGGTATTCAGAGTGAGTTAGCTCTTCTAGAGATTTAGCACTCTTTTTTCCGTAATTCATCCAAACCATGTTTAAGATATCAATTTCATCAGCTTTCAATTCACTAAAGAAATTTTCTTGAGGAAGAGTTTTGTAGCCATACTGTTTATAACGTCGATAAACGGGTGGAATAACAGGTCCGTGAACCCAAGCTTCAATATCCTCATAAAACAAGGTTTCACTTTTAATTACCAAACTCCAGGCTTGAGCATAGTACAGAAGTTTTTGTAACTTAAGTGGAGTAATCAAACTTTCTGCACTTTCTCTAGATTGTTTTAAGAGGTAAGGTACAATCTCAAAGGCGCTTCTCATAGTCATTTTGTGCTTATAGGTGCTTGTGACATACTGTCATATCTAGAACATTAAACTTCAACCTTAAATTATTAAGAGCTAAGTCCTATTTTACACTTAAATCCTTGAGCTTAACACCTTAAAAATTTTAAGTCAAGACATTGTTCATTCTGGTTGCGTATTTATAGTATATTTTAGTACATTTGCTCTACTTCGATCAGCCCTTTGTAAATGAATCGTTTACCCTCAATCCTTATTGGAAGCTAGAGAGTCCTTTCTTCGTTACGAAGTTTGCGGTTATCCTGACTGAAAATAAGCTGATCCAAGTGGTGTTGCAGGTAAAATTCAGTTGAATTGAAAATCTGAGTGCATCCTTAAGTTTGAGGCGATAGCTTTCCGGCGTGAACCGAAAGAATTTGCGAGGACTTCAACCACTGGGAATCAAACGAACCCAGGTGAGTAGTAGTAATCAAAGTCTGAAACCGATCTTGAATTGCCTCTAATAATTGATTTTGACGATTGGGATCTAACTCGGCTAACACATCATCAAGTAAGAGCAACGGTGGCTCACCAACTACTTCTTCAATTAGTTTTAGTTCTGCCAACTTAAGCGCTAATACTAACGTTCGCTGCTGACCTTGAGAGCCGTAGGATCTTGCAGGTGTCTGGTTAATTGTTAATTCAATTTCGTCTCGATGCGGTCCCACAAGAGTAGTACCTTGGTGCTGTTCAGCAACGGTTCTCTGCTCAATTTTCTCTAAAAAAGCCTGCTGTACCTCTTCTGGGTGATTTTGTTCTAAAGGAACGTTAGGCGCGTACTTTACTTGCAAAACCTCGGTACTACCACTAATGCTGGCGTGCCAAGCAGAGGCAATGGGAGCTAACCTTTCTATAGCACGCGATCGCCTCCTAATCACCCGCACCCCTGTAGTCACCAATTGAGCATCCCAAACAGCTAATTCTTCTGACCCCTGACCTCTTTTCAAAAAAGCATTACGCTGCCGCAATACCTGGTTATACTGCTGCAAAATATAGGCATAAACAGGTTCAAGTTGAATTAACAGCGTATCAACCCAACTACGGCGTTGCTCTGGTCCGCCGCGTACCAGTTCTAAATCTAGACTGGAAAACTGTACTGCATTAAGGATACCCAGAAAATCTAGCTGACGGCGCAGAGACTCGCTATTCAGGGCAACTGTACGACGACCATTGCGGCGTAGCGTTAATGATAGGTCACTGCTCCCATTTTGGCGTTCTAGAGTGGCGGTAACTTGTCCGATTACTTCTGCTTCCCGAACCAAATCGCGATCGCGCGTAACTCGATGCGATCGCAATGTCGCTAACAATTCCACCGCCTCCAACAAATTCGACTTTCCTTGAGCATTATTGCCCACCAAAATCGTTTTAGGAGCTAAAAATTCAACCCGCTGATCCTGGTAGTTCCGAAACTGTCGGAGGTGTAGCGTTTTAAGGTACATATAAGAATAGTTTTGAGTTTTGAATTGAAGAAGTTAGAAATTAAAAGTCATCAATTTATCATTTCTTTTAACTTAAAACTCAAAACTTAGAACTCATAACTATCTTGTTCTAGCCTCTTCTCTTCCCAAACCAACGAATATACAGCTTCTCCATTTCAATCCAAACAAACATTAAAGCACTGAAGCCGAAGCAAATCGCTAATTCTGTCGGGTCTAGATAGTAAGTACCAAAGAAATTTTGCAAGGGCGGGACGTAAACCAGCAGCAGTTGTAAAATCGTCGTTACGACAACGGCTCCCAGCAAATAGGGATTAGAAAAAGGATTCAATTCTATTGTCAACCGCGTGTTCGAGCGAACTGCTAAAGCATGACCCATTTGAGCGAGACATAAGGTGGTAAACACCATTGTCTTCCAAGTGTTGGGATTGCGGGGATACCCAGCTGCATGGGTATGGTTGTAAGCCCACAACATTAAAGCGATTGTAATAATCGCAAAAATAATCCCAATCCGGATCATGTAAGCCCCCAGCCCTCTAGCAAAAATACTCTCGCGGGAACTAAACGGAGGACGCTTCATGACATCCGGTTCCGGCGGTTCCACTGCTAAAGCAAGAGCGGGTAAACCATCTGTAACCAAATTCATCCAGAGAATTTGTAATGGGCTAAGGGGAACGCCGCCCAGACCAAATATAGGTGCAGCGGCAATAGTTAAAACTTCCCCAATATTGCTACCCAGGATGTATTTGATGAAGCGGCGGATATTAGTGTAAACAACTCTGCCTTCTTCCGTTGCCGCAACGATAGTAGCGAAGTTATCATCCAGCAACACCATGTCGCTAGCTTCCTTGCTAACATCTGTTCCAGTAATGCCCATCGCGATTCCAATGTCAGCTTGTTTGAGCGCTGGAGCATCGTTGACACCATCACCCGTCATCGCCACAAATCTGCCACGGCGTTGGAGTCCTTGGACAATTCGCAGTTTGTGTTCTGGAGAAACTCTAGCGTAGATACTCACCAAATCAACTTGCTGATCTAGTTCCTCTTGGCTCATCCGCTCTAATTCTTGACCAATTAAGACGCGATCGCCTTCCTTGGCAATGCCTAAATCTGTCGCGATCGCTCTTGCAGTTAGTGGGTGATCCCCAGTAATCATCACTGGTCGAATCCCCGCTTCCCGACACCGCGCTACAGCCTCGCGTACTTCTGGTCGTGGTGCATCCAGCATCGCAACTAATCCCAACCACACCAATTCTCGCTCTGATGTTTCCTCTGAACCTTCCGGCGGTAATTCTGTCAAGGGTTTGTAGGCAAAGCCCAGCACCCGCAAACCATTACTTGCCATCTGCTCATTTTGCGCCAGAATTTCCGCTCGTTGTTGCTCTGTTATCGCAGCAGAGCGATCGCCTACATGAATTCGATTGCAACGCTCCAAAGTTAACTCTGGTGAACCTTTGGTAAACATTAAGTAATCAGATGTCCCTAACCCACTTTCAGCTAACTGATCGGCTACTGCTGAGCGCTGCACGTTAGAAATTACACTCATCCGCTTGCGTTCTGAGGAAAAGGGAAACTCAGCAATCCGGGGCAAACGACTAGACCATTGATCTTTCTCAATTCCTGCCTTACCTGCAAGTGATAGCAATGCGCCTTCTGTCGGATCTCCAAGAATCGTCCATTGCCCCTTTTCTTCTTGCAAAATCGAATCATTACACAGCGCACAAGCAATCAGCAAAGCTTGAAGTTCTCGATACTCTTCTGACTCAATTCGCTGATTGTTTAGCTGGAATTCCCCAACAGGTGCGTAACCTTCTCCGGTAACGCGGATCAAATGGTTATTAGTATAAACCCCTTGCACCACCATTTTATTTTGCGTCAGTGTCCCAGTTTTATCCGAGCAAATTGTAGTAACACTTCCTAGAGTTTCTACCGCTGGCAGTTTGCGAATCAGGGCATGGCGACGCACCATCCGTTGTGTCCCAAGAGCCAGAGTAACGGTGATTACAGCTGGCAATCCTTCTGGTACTACGGCAACTGCCATACTTAGAGATACTTCTAAAAGTTCTTCAAAAGCACTCATTCCAGCGCGGATGACCCCGCCGACAACTACTATAGCCACCAGAATTAGAGAACCTGTTACTAGGACATTACCTAGCTGTGACATCCGCTGTTGTAAGGGAGTAGGTTCACTTTCCACCGCCTGAAGCATCGCCGCAATTCGCCCTATTTCTGTCTGCATTCCGGTGCCTGTGACGATTACCTTGGCTCGTCCCTGGACAACTTCGGTGCCTTGAAATACCAGATTGATGCGATCGCCGAGTGATGTGTCTTCCGGCAATTGCACTACTGCATCTTTATTAACTGCCTGGGCTTCACCCGTCAGAGAAGATTCCCGCACTTGCAAATTTTGCTCTTCAATTAAGCGCCCGTCTGCGGCAATCTGTACCCCAGCTTCCAGCAGCATCACATCTCCTGGAACCAGTTCCTTGGCATCTACCTCCAGCAGTTTGCTGTTACGTAGCACTCTTACTCGTGGGGAAGACAGACTTTTCAGCGCTGCTAAGGCTTTTTCAGCACGACTTTCTTGGAGGTAGCCCAGGATGCCGTTAAGGATCACGATTAAAGAAATGGCGATCGCATCTTTGGGGAATCGATTCGCCCGCAAATCCAAAACAGCAGAAACTACTGCTACTGCAATCAGCATCAATAACATGATGTTTTTGAACTGATCCACAAGGATTGTCAGAGCACTGCGTCCACCAGTTTCTTCTAGTTCGTTGGAACCGTATTGTTGCAAGCGCTGTTGAACTTCTGGGGAACTTAAGCCAGCTTCGCGATCGCTGCCTAACAGTTGTAGCGTCTTATCAACTTCCGAGGCGTGCCAGACGGCGGCTGGGAATGGATGAGAATTTGCAGACATGTATAGCGTCCGGGAATGCTTATAGACATCAATAATAAATTAGCTAATGGCTTAAAGCTATCTAGTTTACGAAGTGGGGAGGAGAGCTGTTCATTTTAAACAGTAAAAAGTTCTCAAATTAATTTAGAATCAAACTCAGTTTTCATGGCTATTGTCTCAGTCGCCGCTTGCTTAAGCTGAATACTTTTCGTTGCCGAGTAGCTTTAGTGCGATCATAGTTAAGCTAATTCTGACATCTGGGCGCTCAAAGGTGTATTAGGTTTTTTTATGACTTCTGCAACACCCATCCCATCTATGCATCAATCCCCGCGACGGACTATCCGCCCAATTGGAGTTGCCGCACTGCACGGCATCGCCTTTTTAGAAAATAAGCTGCTTGCTATTGATCCCGTCAAAGGCCATTTACTCCAAATTGATCCCAGCACTGACAACACCACAATTCTGAATCCGCACACAGTGTCAGAGTTTATAGATATGACAGGTTTAGCTGTGTGGGAGGACACTCTCTGGTGTACGCGAGAAGATACTGTCTACTTCTGCAAAATAGGGGAGTTCATTCTTAAGCCTTTTATTACCCTACCTTACCGTGCTGACGGTGTTGCCGTTCAAGACTCAACAATTTACGTTACTAGCCAGAAGTACGGTTACATTCTAATTTTTGACCGCACTACCCGTCGCCAAATCACAAAGTTCTATGCGCCTGGAGTCGGGGTAGAAAACATTACAGTTCGTGGGGAGCAACTTTGGGTTTGTGATACTACTGAACAAAGTGTTTACTGCCTTGATCGCGCCACAGGGGAAATTAAATTTAGCGTCCTGACACCCTTTGAGTGTCCAACTGGGTTAGCAACACATTTCAACCCGCAAACAGATCAAGAAATACTTTATGTTGCCTATGCGAGTGTTGAACCTTATATTCGGGATAATCCGAATGCCGAGCCATCGCACGAATTAACTTACCGCGATCGCACTTTTATCCACCCCCTCGATTTTTACTGCAACTCATCGGGGCGCTATGCCTTATCCAATGGCTACCTGATTGAAATGTCTTATGTGGAAGAAATTTCTCCTCTAGAAGAAGTCTCCTTAGAACAGCTGGAGTGGCGCATTGCTCTACCATCTGAAACTACTCGCCAAAAGGTGAAACATATTGAATTTATCGGTCTACCTTTCACAGAAGAAATAATAGCAGGGCAGCGCGTAGCGGTATTTAAATTTGACACTCTCAAACCAGGCGAAAGGCATATCTTTGGCTGGAAAGCCCTGATAGAAGTCCGGGGGATTAAGTACCGCCTCACTCCTAAAGATATTGAAAATATTCCCGAACTTTCAAAAGAATTCCAGACACGCTACCTAGTGGATGATGATGAATTGGCGATGGATACCCCTATTGTGCGCCGCGCCGCCCGTGAAGCGATCGGTACTGAAACTAATCTGCTGCGGAAAATGTTCAAAATTCGCAATTATGTGTATGACAAGCTTTCCTACGGCATTAAACCCCATATTGATGGCCCAGATGTAGTTCTAGAAAGGGGTATCGGCTCCTGCGGTGAGTATGTAGGCGTTCTACTTGCCTTATCACGTTTAAATGGAATTGCTTGTCGCACTATCGGGCGCTACAAGTGTCCGCCTTATGCCGAACAACAAGGAGTGCCACTACAACCAGACTTTAATCATGTTTGGCTGGAGTTTTATGTGCCTGGACTAGATTTGTGGCTGCCGATGGAGTCAAATCCCGATGACGTAGTAGATCAAGGCCCATATCCATCACGATTTTTTATGGGATTAGCCTGGTATCACATTGAAATTGGCAAAGGAGTTTCTTTTGAAACCCTAACAAGCAGTGGCTTACCGTTAGAAGATATTTCAATTGGTGACTTGGCGCTCAATCACATTCGTTTTACTATTGTTGAAGAACTGCCGCCCAATTAACGTCATAGTTACAGCCTGGGAATGGGTGGAGTCATCCGAAATCAGCTTTATGCTAGTATCCAGCCGTGAGTCAGATTTTAGATTCAGATAGTTGTGTATACCGCCTGGGATAGCTGACTTCACACTGTTTAAATGCAGTAGTAACTCAGTAAAAGCTGAGGCGGTTTTATAATTAATTTAACTCTCTATTTAAGGAAGAAGTAAGAATGACCCAAGTGGTTCTAGGCGAAAACGAAGGAATTGATTCGGCTCTACGTCGGTTTAAACGCCAAGTTTCTAAGGCAGGTATTTTAGCTGATGTAAAGTATCGTCGCAACTTTGAAACCCCGCTAGAAAAGCGCAAACGTAAGGCAGTTACAGCTCGACGTAAAAAGCGTTTTCGTTCCTAGTATTGGTTGCCTGTGGTGGTTAGATACAATACAGCAGCAAGTAATAAGCCGAATGTCATAATTATTCTTTAAGTAATCAGCAGCGGATTTTCGTTTAATTACAAAGTCCGCTTTTATTTTGGCTGCAACACAAAAGCTGCCTAGAGCAAGCATCTCATATAAAAGTTACGAGTCGCCAGAAATAGGTTCAGAAACTAACTAATTCTTGCCAAGGATTGCGGAGCGGCTATTGCAGCTATTCATCGCCTTCTCTACTCCCTGTTTAAGGCTTAGTTCTACACACTCAACCACAAGTTGGAGAACGTCAGACATCAGCTTAGTTTCTGCTGCCGAAAATCGTCCCAGCACGTGAGAAACGGCAGTTGGATCGTCACTTGAAGTTGCATGGGGTTTACCAATGCCAATTCGCAACCGAGGGAAGTTTTGGGTACTGAGGTGGGCGATCGCACTTTTCATCCCATTGTGTCCCCCAGCTGAACCAGACAGACGGAGGCGCATTTTTCCACATGGCAAATCCATGTCATCATAAATCACTAGCACCGACTCTGGCAACAGTTTATACCAATTGGTGGCTGCTCGAATTGCTTGTCCAGAGCGATTCATATAAGTGAGTGGCTTCAGCAAACGGATTTTATCTGCTGTTGGTCCCCGACCTTCCCCAAACATTCCCTGAAATTTGCGATTTTCTGACAGAGAGATCTGCCAGGAACGCGCTAAAGTGTCAACAGCAGCAAAGCCGATATTGTGGCGTGTTTGGTCGTACTTAGGTTCTGGATTCCCCAGCCCGACTATCAGTTGGGGTACCAATTTTGATGGCGTAACAGCTTCTGTCATTGCATCTACATACAGTTCTGGATTAATTCTCGTAGAACGCACTTGTAAGCGACCTAGCTTTGTTCCAATGTAGTAGCGGCATGATTTTCTGCGTCGGCTGTCTGGGAAAGTTGTGGGGAAGAATTCTCCTCCGCTTCCGCTGCTATTTGCTTTGGTTCAAGCTCAGCAGTCGTCTTTACTGTTTGCTCCAAATGCTCTGCTTCGCGCTTAAACTCGGTTTCAAACTCCCTGGAAGCTTCCTGAAAGCTGCGAATTGCCTTACCCATACTACGACCAATTTCTGGCAGCTTTTTGGGGCCAAAGATTAACAGAGCCACTGTCATGATCACAGCCATTTCTGGCAGACCAATCCCAAAAATATTCACTTTAAGTCCTCCTGCAATATATATTCAACTGCCCAACTATGGTTTTGCTCCAGTCCCTGTCTTAGTATAAGTCTCAATAAACAAGCAAGGTGGGCAGTTGGCAGTAGGGATAAGAGTTGCACATAATAAAACCCGGTGGGGTTCCGGGTTTAGTTTATGAGATGTTGTTGCGTGATTAAAAGCAGTTAGCCGCCTAAGCTGCTCCAATCAGGAGTTATATCAGGTCTCTCAATTAGCAGTGAGGAGTTGTAAATTTGCAGGATAATTAGCAAAAAGACAAAAAATAGCACTATAAAGACGGCCATCACTGGTGTCGTACCCCAACCCCGAGCAACTTTACCATACTCAGAGTTCAAAGGTTTGAGGATATCTCCCAACCTAGTCCGTTCTGTCATGACTCACCTATTCTCAGTTTCAACAGCATTTATTAATGTTCTGTAATATTGTATAGGAATAGCACTCGTATTCTATTTAGCTCATGGAACCCGCAACAGTTCTTAGCATTTCTATAGCCGCCATTGTAATTGCGATTACTGGTCTGTCAATCTACACGTCTTTCGGTCCTCCTTCCAAGGAATTGAGTGATCCGTTTGAGGATCACGAAGACTAAAGCCCCTACTATACAGACTAAAGATAGTCGCGAATTCTATTTACTAGGGCTTAGTGCAAGAGATGAATTTAGCTCTAGCTGGCAAAGGCAGGATTTATTATTGGGGCGCTAAATGTAGTTGTCGGGTTTGGTTCCTCACAAGATGAAGGCGCGTCGAGTTCTGCTAGCACTGCTTGAACTGCCGTAATGTCATAAGGAAAGGGACACTTCCAGGGTAAGTAATCCCGGTACTGAACGGGTTTATGACGTAGTACAGCATTTACTAATACACATGGTTCTGAATCGAGATTAATCGCCCCGTGTAACACTCCTGGCGGAATTTTAACCAGTACAGGGCGGCGATCGCTCAGGGGAATGTACTGATAACGGCGATTAATTAAAGTCACGAGGACAAAACGACCTTTAACTACAAGTAGCTGGTCTGTTTGCGATTTGTGGACAAACAGATCATCAATCGTTTCCGGTGGAATTTGTACCACCATCGTCTCGTTACTAGACTGCGGTGTATAAAACTCAGCCATTCCGCCCTTCACAGAAGCCAGCTGATAGATTTCAATTCCCCTAACTGAACTCATAGCAGCATCCTTAGACTTGAAGTATGTTTAGTCTAATCTGCTAAGTTACAAAAGATTGTTGGATACGAACAATAATGCGCCAAAGTGTGGTATGTCGCTCTAAATATGTCAAATGGCAGACACTGTTAAATTGCTAGGTTGCCCCAAATCGCCCTCTAAAACTACGCCCCGCTGGTTTGTGTGGAGATGACGCAGAATTTTGTAAACTGCCTCAATCTGGTCAGTTACTCCAGCTTTCTCAGCTAGTTGGGTAAGTGAGAGGGGAGCGCCTTCGTCTTGGAGTACCTGCAAAATATGTCTCTGCAAATTCAGAACAGCAGCAGCAGCTTTTTTACCAGCTTCTACCCCTGGTTGATGGTAGGCATTGACATTGACTAGGGAACCATAAAAACTAACAGCGCGTTCATACAAAGCAATTAACGCTCCCACCGTCCGGGGATTCACCTGCGGAATCGTTACTGTAACAGAATCGCGCTGGTTCTCGTAGAGAGCTTGCCTAGTTCCTTGAAGTAAACCAGATAAATAGTCTCCGGATGTGACGCTAGGCTCTATTTCTGAGGATGCACCCTGTCTATCTTCTAAAACTTCAATAAACGTCATAAAGAAATTTGGGACACCTTCGCGGAGTTGCTGCACGTAGGCGTGTTGATCTGTTGAGCCTTTGTTGCCGTAGACGGCAATACCTTGGTGGACAATATTACCGTCCAAGTCTTTCTCTTTACCCAACGATTCCATCACTAGCTGTTGCAAGTAGCGACTGAATAGCAGCAGACTATCTTTGTATGGCAGCACTACCATGTCTTTTTCGCCGCGTCCATTACCAGAAAAGTACCAGGACAGCGCCAATAAAGCAGCTGGGTTGTCTTTTAGCTGGGGTATCCGTGTGGCGACATCCATTTCTTTCGCACCGTCAAGCATGGCGCGAATGTTTATTCCCTGTAAAGCAGCTGGCAAGAGGCCAACGGCGGACATTTCTGAGGTGCGTCCTCCTATCCAGTCGTACATGGGGAAGGTTGCTAGCCAGCCTTCAGATTTTGCTTGTTTATCTAAGTTGCTATCAATACCGGTGATCGCGATCGCATATTGGCTAAAGTCCAAATTCTGACCAGCGTAGGCTTTTTTAACTTCAATCATGCCGATACGTGGTTCTGGCGTTCCTCCAGATTTTGAAATTACTAATACCAAAGTGCTGGCAAGCTTATTTCTTAACCGCGTGAGGATGCGGTCAATACCAGCTGGATCGGTGTTGTCGATAAAGTGAATTCCTAGCGGGGGGAAGTCTGGCGCTAAAGCTTCAGCAACAAATTCAGGACCAAGGGCTGAACCACCAATACCAATAGAAAGAATATCAGTAAATTGGGGTGCTTGAGGTGGATTAATAGCACCGTTGTGGATTTTTTTTGTAAAAACTTCAATTTGCTCTAGAGTTTGGCTAATTTCTTGTTTGATTTCTGGAGTGGGGGCTAAGTCGGGGTCACGTAACCAATAATGACCAACCATGCGGTTTTCATCAGGGTTAGCGATCGCGCCTCCCTCCAAAGCTGCCATATCTTGAAACGCCTTTTCAAATTTCGGCTGCATCGCTGCAACAAAAGCATTATCAAACCGCATCCGACTGACATCCAAGTAAAATTCCAGTCCTGCGTAATAATAAAGCCAGTCTTGGTAGCGTTGCCAAAGTGCCGCAGCATCCATAAGATATCTCAACTTAATAGTTTTTACACCACACAAGTTTAATTTAAGCTTCAACTGTCAGCTTTTAGCCAGAGAGGTTTAAGTTTGACCAAAAGAGAGAGTAGGCTGTGAGATACTTGGGTAAACACTGCCTTACTCATTATTCTCCTGAGAACCAAACAAATGTTCTAAGATGCGTTGGCTTTCAGTTCTCAGACCTCTAATCTCAGATAGCATTGTCTCAAAATTACGCTGACTAATTTCGTGATTACGAGTAAGATGCACTTCAACTATCTGCACTAAAGAAGTGACAGTTGAGCGGAGTTCAGAGATTGCTGCTGCGTTTGCTTCTACGGCAGCTTCAATTCGATCTAATCTTGCTGTGTTCATAGTTAATTTTTGTTGTGTCTTCAATTTTGTCACGGCGGAAACTTAATCATGTTCGTGGTCTTCAAAAAATAACTACAGCTAATACAAAATAAATACCTATCTCCTGGAGCAGGAGTTGTGGTTGCTACTGACTTATCTTCTCACTACGGTACAATCTGATCGCTCTGCATAACAGAATTCTGCTGCGGCTGTTTATTGGTTGGCGATGTACGACATTTTATCTGGTTGGGTTGGGTATCTAGTTTTCCTGACAATTTCTACGGCGATCTTTGCCCTGTTTGGTTTAGGGCTGAATTTACAATGGGGTTTCACAGGACTAATTAACTTTGGTCATGTGGCGTTTATGACAGTGGGGGCATATACAACGGTATTGTTGAGTTTGCAGGGAGTTCCCCTAATTGTGGCGGGGTTGGTTGGGGCAGTAATAGCCGCACTATTAGGCTTATTAATTGGTCTATCGACACTGCGGTTGCGGGAAGATTATTTGGCGATCGTCACGATTGGTGTTTCTGAATTGATTCGTCTGGTAGTAAATAATCAAGATTTACCTACAGGTAACACATTCACACCTGGGGCGTTTGGGCTGCAAGGGTATGCATTGCCGCTGTCAAATTTTGCTCCAAATCTGTTAATTAAGCTGGTAATGATTGGATTGCTAACGCTGATTACAGGCGTGTATTACTGGCAACTGTGGCGATGGATTAGAAAGGGGCTAGGGGCTAGGGGCTGGGGGCTAGGGAATAGAGAAAAATCTTTACTCCCTAGTTACGCCTCTCGCCTTTTATTAGGAGTTGTGGCAGCGCTTTTGGGTTTAGCGCTTTATGGTGCTGGTGTTGTGGCGCTGTATGACTATGCCAACCATGAAAAGGCAGGATTGATGTTGTTGTCAGTGCTGGTGTTGGGGTTGGTGTTATGGCGACTGGAGACTTTGGTGCGATCGCCTTGGGGACGAGTCTTAAAAGCAATCCGTGAAGATGAAGAAATTCCCAAAGCGTTAGGCAAGAATGTCTTTTGGTATAAGCTGCAATCGTTAATGCTTGGAGGTGCGATCGCTGGAGTTGCTGGTGCTTTGTATGCCTGGCAATTAACTACAATTTACCCTGATAATTTCCAGCCGCAAATTACATTCGATGTTTGGACAATGGTTATTTTAGGCGGAGCTGGTAACAATGTTGGCACAATCCTGGGCGCTGTAATTTATTTTGCTTACGATGCGATAACTCGCTTTGCCTTACCTGCAATTATTCCTCTTGATGAAGCGCGTTTGGGTGCATTTCGGATTATGGTAATTGGTCTGATATTAATGGTACTGATGCTCTGGCGACCTCAGGGTATCTTGGGTAACAAGGAGGAACTGACACTTGGCAAATAATGAGGTCAACTTGGACTACAATGCCTCTCCTAAAGCTGACTTTGATGTAGCAGAAATCCAGGTACAGGCGGAAAAAAATAGCTCCCAGCCCTTGCAACTTCCCTTACTTGCTGCTAGTGGTCTTACTAAAAGCTTTGGCGGCGTGAAAGCAGTAGATAATGCTGAAATTGAAGTGGTGCAAGGCAGCATTACAGGACTAATTGGTCCTAATGGTGCTGGTAAAACCACGCTATTTAATTTACTGTCTAATTTCGTCCGCACGGATCAAGGTCGCGTGATTTTTGATGGTGAACCAATTCAACAGTTACAGCCATACCAAATTGCTCAACAGGGAATGGTCCGCACGTTTCAAGTAGCGCGGACTCTTTCGCGGCTGTCGGTAATGGAAAATATGCTGCTGGCGGCGCAAAAACAAACTGGTGAAAATTTTTGGCGGGTTTGGTTCCAATCTCACCTAGTTGTAGCTGAAGAAAGACAAATGCGCCAACAGGCTCTAGCGCTTTTAGAATCGGTGGGATTAGCTCATATGGCGAACGAGTATGCTGGGGCGCTTTCTGGCGGACAACGTAAGCTGCTGGAGATGGCACGGGCGCTGATGACGCAGCCGAAGTTAATTTTACTAGATGAACCTGCTGCTGGGGTAAATCCAACGCTGATTAATCAGATATGCGATCGCATTCTCACCTGGAACCGTGAGGGCATGACTTTTCTGATTATTGAACACAATATGGATGTAATTATGTCGCTGTGCGATCGCGTTTGGGTTCTAGCCGAAGGGCGCAATCTGTCCGTTGGCACTCCAGCCCAAATCCAACGCAATCCCCAAGTTTTAGAGGCATACTTGGGTCAATGAAGTTGCGGTACTAATTATGAAAGTTTTATCAGAGGCTATCCCAGTTGAGCAACTAAGTAGGACAACTTAATTAAATATAAAACGTTCTACTTGATAAGCAGCAGGCTTGGCTCTAGCTTCAACACCTTCAATGATTGCCATAGCTAGATCGAACTCATCCTCGAACACGCGGCTGGCTAGCTCATCGCGCTTAA
>JBGTCQ010000316.1:0-6022 GCA_041748755.1 Chroococcidiopsidaceae cyanobacterium
ATTGTTACACGCACCAGAGGATATTCTTACTGGTTCTCATCAGCCTTACACGGTTTATACACCCTTCTGGCGTAATTGGAGTAGCAAACCGAAGGCTGATCCTGTTAAATCGTTGCAAGATGCGATCGCCCTGACAGCAGCCGAACAAAAAGCAGCGCAGCAAGCCGGGGTAATTGAATTACCCACAGCTAAGGATTTGGGGTTCAACTGGGAAAATGAACTAGTGATTGCTCCAGGGGAAGCGACAGCACAAGCAAGACTTACGGAGTTTAGCGATCGCGCTATTACTGAGTACAAAGAACAGCGCAATTTTCCAGGAGTTGACGGTACATCGCAACTGAGTGCTGCCCTAAAATTTGGGGTAATTGGAATTCGCACAGTTTGGGCTGCCACGATAGCTGCTTTAGAGAATAGCCGCAGTGATGAAGTTGAAACCAGCATTCGGGCATGGCAACAAGAACTTGCTTGGCGAGAGTTCTATCAACACGCAATGTATAACTTCCCAGAATTGGTAACAGGAGCATACCGCGATAAACTGAAAAACTTTCCTTACGAAAACAATGAGGAACAATTTCAAGCTTGGTGTGAAGGCAAAACTGGTTATCCCATCGTTGATGCTGCGATGCGGCAGATGAATACAATCGGCTGGATGCACAATCGTTGCCGGATGATTGTTGCTAATTTCCTCACCAAAGACTTATTAATTAACCCTCAATTAGGGGAAAAGTACTTTTACCAAAAACTAATTGACGGTGATCTTTCAGCCAACAACGGTGGCTGGCAATGGAGTGCTTCGAGTGGCATGGACCCCAAACCAGTACGGATTTTCAACCCAGCAACTCAGGCACAGAAATTTGATCCAGAAGGCGAATACATCCGGGAATGGTTGCCAGAACTACGGTCTGTTGATCCAGAATTTTTGCTTAGTGGTAATATTTCAGAGCAGGAGCGCAATGCTCTTGGTTATCCGATGCCAATAGTAGATCATAAACAACAGCAGCGACAGTTTAAAGTGCTCTACCAACAGCAAACAAGTTAACTATTCAACACAGGCAACCTATGCTCCGTTTCGGTGCAGCGACTTGTTATACCGCACGCGATCAATCCAAATTCCATAATAGAATTTGAGGATCTAAAGGATGGTAATAGAGAGCCGCTAGAGTAAGGGTGTTGGAATGGTAATCAGGCAATTTGAAGCGTACTGGGTTCAGGGATGGATTCACCCTCTGCTTGCCAAGCTTCCAAATACATTTCAATTACTTCTTCGCCGTTACGAATTGCTTCCTCACGAGTTTTACCGTGAGTGCAAGGCATGACAACACGCTCAGCAAACTCTGGAATTGTGATTAGGAAAAGCTGATCTTCATCAGACCATTGAACAATCATGCTGTATCGACTCATGAATCCTCGTCCTCCCTTAATTCCAGTTCAGTTAATAACTGTGCTAACTGTTTTTCTAGGTAGAGTGGCACATCATCTCCATCCTTGCCTGGAATTGTCAGTGTTTCTCTGAGCAAAGGATGCCGCCAACGCTCATGGCTACCTTTGCCGCGCTTGGGTAGATAAACAAACCCTTCACGCGCAATCTGAGCTTTCAACTCTCGAATTTTCCTGGGCATGGATTTTGTCTACTTCTCTACCCTATTTTCTTACTTTCTCATCCTCTCAAGCTGCTATTGTGCCCATTTCTATAACTGCTCATCGGGACCGTTCTGGGCTCTATCGCGCAATAGTTTGAGCGTTTTGCTGCGTCACTTCCACTCATTGAACTACTGTTGTAGCTATCGCACTGCTATTACGCACGGAATTGAACCAGACGCTACTCACTCATGACCCTCATAGTACTCAACATGACAAGGTGCACCATGTCTTGAGTCACCTGAGAAATTGAAACACTCTGCTAGAACTGCTAACTTCGATGCTTCTCCCTCTACGTTAAGAGAATTGGCTGAAACCGAAAGTTTAATAGCACCTCTGCTCTGACAGATTGATAAACAGTCAAGACGACTGTATGGTGCTGGATCAAAGTTTAAATCAGCCGGGATGTCAACTTGCACCTCATCACCCTGCAATAAGTTCAGAATTTGCTGTCGAACACTTTGTAGTTCTTCGAGTGTACTAGTAATGACGTGTTTTACCTTCTTTGACCAGAGCTGCACTAACAATAATATTGGTGTCGAGAACAAACAACCGTTCAACGCTCATTGAGAATCGATTCCAAAATCTCTGGCGTTAAACCTCTGGCTCTTGCTCCGTCGCTAATTTCATCCATCAGTTCTCGAAGTAAAGCAATATCTCTATCTGCGTGTTTTTGCAGCAAGATACTAACTATGGCTTGAATTTTCTTTCGTTCTTGTGGAGATGCAGATTGATATGCATCTGCAATCTCTGGGCTAACTTCAATAGTAATTTCTTTCATGGCTTCCATATAGGTGCCCCGCTATACCTGAGTTGGACAGTGGATGTGCAATATAACATCCCCAAACGGGTGATTAGACGGCGACTTGTCTGTATATTACCCTGGTGCAGAGCAGAGGAATTAATATGTTTGATTTCGCTATAGGATTGAAGATACCTAGTTGGAATAAGCGTAAATAAATATCAACGCATTTAGTGGGGCTTGCAGAACCCTAGAAACGAGTGAATTAGTCCGTTGGCGCAAGGAGAGCAGTGAAAGTTTTAATTGTGGGCAATGGAGGTCGTGAACACGCGATCGCCTGGAAACTGCTGCAATCACAGCAAATTAAGCAGGTATTTTGTGTTCCTGGCAATGGTGGTACCGCAAGCATAGAGCGTTGCCAAAATCTGCCTTTAAATGGAGATGACTTTGAAGGCATTAGCAAATTTGCGCTAGAGCATGATATTTCTCTTGTCGTAGTTGGCCCTGAACTGCCACTCGCTTTAGGAATTACAGACTACCTCCAACGCCAAAATCTGATGGTATTCGGTCCCACAAGAGCAGGAGCGCAGATTGAGGCGAGTAAGGCTTGGGCAAAAGCTCTGATGCGGGAAGCCGGAATTCCTACAGCACAAGCTGCTGTGTTTACAGAAGCAGCAGCGGCAAAAGCCTACATTAAAGCTCAGGGAGCGCCAATAGTTGTTAAGGCAGATGGCTTGGCCGCGGGTAAAGGTGTGACGGTTGCTGCAACGATTGAAGAAGCCCAAAGTGCTATTGAAGCTATTTTTCAAGGTCAGTTTGGCAATGCTGGTAAATTTGTCTTAATTGAAGAATGTTTGACTGGGCAAGAAGTTTCAGTTTTGGCTCTCACAGATGGCTCGACGATTCGACCTTTGCTACCCGCTCAAGATCACAAGCGCATTGGTGAGGACGATACGGGAGAGAATACGGGAGGAATGGGAGCTTATGCACCCGCGCCTCTAGTTACACCAGCTTTGATGGACAGAATTGAAACTGACGTTTTGCAAAAAGTAATCGCTACGCTGCAAAAACGCGGCATCGACTACCGAGGTGTCCTGTATGCAGGTTTGATGATTACGCCTGATGGCAATTTCAAAGTTTTGGAATTTAACTGTCGCTTTGGCGATCCCGAAACTCAAGCTATTCTGCCACTACTGGAAACGCCTTTAGCAGACCTGCTGTTTGCCTGTGTCAAAGGGCGATTATCAGAACAACCAATTACCTGGAAAGCTGGCGTAGCTGCTTGTATTGTTGCTGCTGCGGGTGGTTATCCCGGAGCTTACCAAAAGGGGCAAGTAATCACAGGAATTGAGCAAGCCGAAGCACAGGGAGCCGTTGTATTTCATGCCGGTACACAGCAGGAGCAACAATTGGTAACAGATGGGGGTCGGGTTTTGGGTGTTACCGGGATCGGGAAAACTTTTGCAAGCGCGATCGCGCTTGCCTATGCCGCTATTGAAAAAATTCACTTTGAAGGAATGTATTATAGACGCGATATCGGGCATCGTGTCAAATCATCTGTTAGTTTTTAGTTGTAAGGTTTTATTACAGAAACCGCTAAAAACTTTTTAAAATGCTGGCTCTTTTAAAAACAATTCAAGCAGCGATCGCCCATTGGTGGTCAGAGTTCACCCTCCAGACCAAGCTGATGGCTGCCGCGACGTTGGTAGTTTCATTATTCATGAGCAGTCTGACATTCTGGGCTGTGAATACGATTCAACAAGATGCCCGTCTAAGTGACACTCGCTTCGGTAGTGATCTGGGACTCCTACTTGCCTCCAACGTTGCCCCACTGGTTGCAGAAGACAAGCTCACTGAGGTCGCTCAGTTTTCCCAACGCTTTTTCAGCAGCACCTCTAGTGTGCGCTATATGCTCTACGCCGATGAAGCCGGGAAAATTTTCTTGGGAATTCCTCAAGATGAATCAGAGGTGCAAAATTCCCTCACCATTGAGCGGCGCATCCAACTACCAGATGATTACGCTGCCAATTCTGAATTACCTATGGTACGGCAGCACCTGACACCGGATGGGGAAGTCACCGATGTCTTTGTACCCCTAACTCATAACGGTACATATTTGGGTGTTTTAGGGATTGTAATTAATCCTAACCTGACAGCCAGCACGTCCTCAAACCTCACCCGTGATGTTACAGTTGCAGTTTTTGTTTCTATCTGGGTGCTGGTAATTCTGGGAGCTGTGATTAACGCTCTAACGATCACCAAGCCAATCAAAGAACTTTTGGTTGGAGTCAAAAACATTGCTGCCGGAAACTTTAAGCAGCGGATTGACTTGCCTCTGGGTGGCGAACTAGATGAATTGATCTTCAGCTTCAATGAAATGGCAGAGCGGCTAGAGCGCTATGAGGAGCAAAATATCGAGGAACTAACTGCTGAAAAAGCCAAGCTGGAAACGCTGGTTTCAACTATTGCCGATGGCGCTGTACTGCTTGACACCAATATGCAAGTGATTTTAGTCAACCCTACAGCACGGCGGATTTTTGGCTGGGATAGTGATGTCCTAGGGGCAAATGTTCTGCATCACTTACCGCAGAGCGTCCAAGTCGAGTTGACGCGACCTTTGTACCAAATGGCAGCAGGCGATCGCGATAGTGCTGAGTTCCGAATTCCGCTCACCCAACCAACTAACCGTACTGTCCGCATTCTCCTCACTACAGTTCTTGACCAATACCGGGAAAGCATCAAAGGCATTGCGATTACCGTGCAGGACATTACCCGCGAAGCAGAACTAAACGAAGCCAAAGGTCAATTTATTAGTAATGTTTCTCACGAACTCAGGACACCGCTGTTCAATATCAAATCTTTTATTGAAACCCTGCACGAGTACGGCGAAGAACTCAGTGAAGACAAACGGCGTGAGTTCTTAGCAACTGCAAATCATGAAACAGATAGACTTACCCGCTTAGTTAACGATGTTTTAGATTTGTCGCGGCTGGAATCTTGCCGAATCTACCACTTTGATGCGGTGGATCTGGCGCAGGCGATCGAGCAGACGCTACGCACTTACCAGTTGAATGCTAAAGACAAAGGCATTGAACTAGTTCAGGAAGTTGCCTCAGACGTGCCCCCAGCCTTAGGTCACTATGATTTGTTGCTGCAAGTGTTTGCCAATTTAGTCGGTAATGCGCTCAAGTTCACCAAGCCAGGTGGAAAAGTAGCAATCCGCGCCTATCTACTAGAAAAGAGTCAGGAGCACCCCTCATTTCGTCAGGTGCGGCTAGAAATTTCTGATACTGGAATTGGCATCGATCCAGAAGACCAAGAAGCAATTTTTGATCGCTTCTTCCGAGTAGAAAACACAGTTCACACCCTAGAAGGTACAGGTCTTGGTCTTTCAATTGTCAGAAACATTATTGACAAACATCACACTAAAGTTCATTTGGTTAGTGAAGTCGGTATTGGCACAACTTTCTGGTTCGATTTAGCCGTCTTCCAAGAAGAAACACGGTAATGGCTCAAACCTGTTGATTGGGTTCCAAGATTGTGTTGTCATAGGTAAAGCGTTTATTCAGAAGTTTGCAATGGTTCTTGAGCCAGTTCATTGCCCAAATTGTGACAGTATTGATGTAGTTAGACATGGCAAAA
>JBGTCQ010000317.1:0-7291 GCA_041748755.1 Chroococcidiopsidaceae cyanobacterium
GTAAATCAAACATTTGCAGAAATTATAAGTAGACCAATTGAGGAAATCCCTGGCAAAACCGATTTTGACTTTTTCCCCTTAGAGCAAGCAGCAGCATTCCGCAAAGATGATCGCGAAGTTATGGAGTCGGGCGATCGCAGATGGAACACTGAAGAACCTTTAACCAGCGCTGATGGCAAGACAATCTGGGCTGCAACCTCCAAAACTCCCTACCGCAACTCCTGTGGTGACATCACGGGCATGGTAGGAATTACAATCGACATTACTGAGCGCAAGCTGATTGAGGAAGCCTTGCGTGAGCGAGAAATACGTTATCGACTAGTCGCACGGGCAACAAACGATGCCATCTGGGATTGGGATTTGGTGACGAATCAGGTGGAGTGGAATGAAGGCGTTGAGACACTCTTCGGTTATTGGGCAACAGATGTGGGTTCTGATCCTACCTGGTGGTATGAACGTATCCACCCAGACGATCGAGAAAGAGTCGTCTCTGGGATTCATCAGGCGATCAACAGCGGCGAACAAATCTGGACGGCTGAATACCGCTATCTCCGAGCTGATAATTCTTATGCCTTGGTGATTGATCGCGGATTTGTCGCGTATGACGATCAGGGAAAGCCAATACGCATGATCGGCTCAATCATGGATATTACAGAGCGCAAGAAAGCAGAAGCAGAACGCGAACAACTCCTCGCGCTTGAGCAGAAGGCACGCATTGAAGCTGAACGGGCAAACCGCCTCAAGGATGAGTTTTTAGCCACACTTTCTCATGAACTTCGCACTCCATTGAACGCGATGATGGGATGGACTAATCTACTCCGCACTCGGAAGTTTGATGAAAAAACTACCGCCCGCGCCCTGGAAACCATTGATCGTAATACAAAGTCGTTAGCGCAATTAATTGAAGATGTCTTGGATGTATCGCGGATTATTACGGGTAAGCTGCGTCTAAATATTTCTCCGGTAGAACTTGGCTCTGTAATTCAGGCAGCGATCGAGACGCTATTACCAGCAGCTGAGGCTAAAAATATTCAAATTGAGCCTAGATTAGACTCTGCAATTGGTTCAGTTTTAGGGGATGCTAACCGCTTACAGCAAGTCTTTTGGAATTTGCTTGCTAATGCAGTTAAGTTTACACCCAAGGGGGGGCGCGTCGAAGTTCGACTTGAAGTGATGGATTCTCGTGTGCAAATTCGGGTAAGTGACACAGGACTGGGTATCGAGCCTGAATTTCTTCCCTATGTGTTTGAGCGCTTCCGCCAAGCTGATAGTACGACAACAAGATCCTATGGGGGACTCGGACTCGGATTAGCTGTTGTGCGTCACCTGGTAGAACTGCATGGCGGAACTGTTCACGCAGAAAGCCCAGGAGCAGGACAAGGTTCAACTTTTATTGTAAATCTGCCGCTGCGAGCGCTGCGGTTGGATGTAAATAAGCCGATTCAAGTTACAGCGGCTACAGAAGAAGTGCCGCCAATTAACTGTCTGCGATTACTTGCAGACTTACGGATACTAGTTGTAGACGATGAATCTGACGCCCGCGAGTTACTTGCTACAGTGCTTGGAGAATACGGAGCAGAAGTAATAGCTGTAGCAACCGCAGGTGAAGCATTGGATGTAATTAAACACTTACAGCCAAACGTTTTGGTGAGCGATATTGGGATGCCGGAAGAAGATGGCTATGCACTTATTCGCAAAGTGAGGGCGCTTGATGCAAAGCTTGGTGGGCAGATTCCAGCGATCGCATTAACAGCGTATGCTAGGGCTGAAGATCAGGCACAAGCATTACTCGCAGGTTTCCAGCAGCATGTTCCTAAGCCAGTTGATCCAACTGAGTTGGCTGTAGTGGTAGCTAGCCTAACTGGATGCAATGATAATTCAGTTGCAATTCATTAAGTACCTTGATGAAGATACTGTTGCTTTCTCTAGAGAAACTATCAGCTGATACTAATTTAAATTTGCACCCAATGTTTTGTAAGTATCTAATCATTTCAACCGCTATTTTGGGTTTACTTAAATATATATCTCCCTCCAATAATCTTTCTTTTGGTCTATAAAATTCAAATATTAATGGAAAAGTCATCCCCTCCAATAAACCATAGGCTGTAACTGCAACTATGCCCAACTCAATTTTTACTAAATTCTCAAGATACTGCCGTTTGACATAATCTGTTGTTGAGCCTTTTTTTCTATTACAACTGTAGTGTAATATTGGTCATCAACCTGTTCTCACCAAGCGACCACACTGCTCATTTGCAGGTAAAGCTTCCATCATCTTCTTGGGTTCTGGCAGGTTCAGGTTTGCCATGAGTTTGATAAAGCCAGCGCGACTGTGTTCAGCAAAGCGAAAATTCCAAACTTTTTCTTCTCCAATCGTTGATACGGTATGACCCCGGTAGTCATGGGCAGGATATACCAGCGTGTTACTTGGTAGGGTAAACAGCCGTTGCGTGACGGAGTCATAGAGTATACCTGCATCACCACTTTGAAAATCTGTGCGACCACAGCCTCGGATGAATAAGGCATCTCCTGTTAAGACATGATCGTCGTTGACCTGATAGGCCATATGGCTATCGGTATGACCAGGGGTGGCAATAGCTCTGATAGTAACTGCTCCAATGTTTAGAGTCTCTCCATCCCGAATGTGACGATCTACGCAGAAGGCATGGGCATTTTCCGGAACAATGCCTAAGCAACCTGTAGCTTTTCGTAATTCATCGGTTCCTGTGATGTGATCTGCATGAATGTGTGTTTCTAGACAGTAGCGCAAGGTTAGTCCTAGCTCTTGTAAAAGTTCGCGATCGCGCTCGACTTGCTCCAGTACAGGATCAACGAGAAGTGCTTCTGCTGTAGCAGGATCGGCAATCAGGTAGGTATAAGTGCTCGATTCTGCATCGAATAACTGGCGAAACAACATCTTTGAGTCCTCCTAGAGGATATGAATCAAATTTAGTCAACTTAATCCCAGAGAATTTCTTTAGCTTTGTCAAAAGCTACGGAAGTGGATGGATTTGAACTGAACTGCTATCCTAATCGAGTGCATCAGCTAGTATCATCCAGGTGTGAAATCCAACAATTCCATCTTCATACAGCCCGTTATCGTGCTGAAACTGTCTCACAGCATAATCGGTAGTAAATCCAAAGATGCCATCAACAACATTGCTGGGAAGGTATCTATAGAAGACCAAAAGGCGTTGCAAAATGGCGACTTCTAAACCGTAGTTATCTTGAGCCAAGGTTGGTAAGCTATTGAGTGATTTGACTGTTTTAGATAGACTGACTGTTTGAGCTAGCATTGAACACCTCGTATTTTTGGGGTATTGCTGAATAGGTAAGGAGATAAGGTATATATTTCTCTAAGCGACAATCTAAGTCCAGAGAATATCATTTCCTGACGACGCTGTGACTCTAAGCTGTGACTCTAATTGTATAGTTAAAAACGGCTTTATTCATAACGGCAACCAGAATTTCAACTGTAAAAATTGTAACACGCAATTTGTTCTAAATCCGAAAAAGGTGATTGGATAGGAGACTAAAGATTTAATAGACAAACTGCTGTGAGAGAAGCTACTTCTGGCTGGCATTGTGCTAAGTTACTGGTGGATCACAAAGATGACTGTTTTCCCTATATCGATACCTTATAGAAAGCAATTGATGTCAAAACTCCTCACCAAGTCTCAAACCACTCCTTCATAACTATTCAAAATGGTCTCTTAATAGAGATTGACATATCAACATTTATACAACACTTCCTCTCAAGCAATTACCGATAGAAAGCTTGAATGAGACCTAAACTCAATACTGAGATAAAAAACCAAGACGCAGCGCCCAGATACAAAGGCTTCAGCCCAGCTTGCCTCATCTTGGACAAATTTGTTTCTAACCCCATTGCTGCTAAAGCTATTGCTAAGAGAAACTGGTTCGCCTGAATTACGGTTGCCTTGTATTCCACTGGGAAAACGCTCAAGCTATTGACTAAAACTAGCGCTACAAAATACAAAATAAACCAAGGAATCGGCACCCTACGAATGTCCAACTTTTGCCCAAGTTGACTAGAACTTGCTGATAAAACTCCTAGCATTAAAACCATTGGAGCTAAAAGCATCACCCTTGATAGCTTAGAAATTGTAGCAATCTGACCGCTAACTGACCCTTCTTGAAACGACGCAGCAATCACCTGAGCTACTTCATGAATGGAAGCGCCACACCAAATTCCAAAAGCTTGAGGCGTAAGATTAAAGAGTGTAGGCAATAACGGGTAAAGCAGCATGGAAGCGGTGCCAAAAAGCGTCACTACTGCCACTGAGTAGGCCACATCCTCGTCTGAACTATCTACTACTACATTAGTGGCAATCACGGCAGAAGCACCGCAAATTGAAGTTCCTGCAGCAATAAGTTGAGCTAATTTTTTACTCACACCCAACCGCCTCGCAAACCAGCAGGTGAAGTAAAACGTGCTAATTAAGGTAACCACTACAATTGCCAGTCCAACGGGACCAACGGCAATTACTTGGGTTAAGCTCAGTTGCAATCCCAGCAAAATAATTGCCAACTTCAGAATTCGCTTGAGGGAAAAGCTAATCCCTGGCTGACAAATATGTAGTGTCCCTATGGTATTACGTACCAAGATCCCAAGCAGAATTGCCAATATCAACGGGCTGAAGATACCAATTCCCGGTAAGGTATGTAGAAAAGTAGCTAAAAGTGCCAGCCCCGATGTCAAGATTAGTCCTGGTCCCAATAGATTTAGCCAAACTCTTCCTTGTACTTGAAGCTCTTGCACAGAGGAAGCGCTTCGATGCAGCTGCTTCAAACCAGAATCTTGCTTCATATCAACCTTACACTTAACGGTTGATTTGACTTTAGGTGGTCTAATCAATAACAACAAACATTATTTTTTATCTATCTAATCAATTCAATTTATTTATATCCACATCGCTAAAGGGTATAGACCTCTTGCGTGAATCAAGAAGAAAGGGCAAGTCCAAAATGGCAGCCATTTCTGCGCTTGAACGGCTACAGCCTGAACCTGTCTAACGAGGAAGCATACAACGTAGAGGCAGAAGGAGTATTCAGATTCTACTAATGACTGTCACCCGCATTAACTTGACAATACCGCTGATGTAGTGTTTTTCTGCGTCACCCGACCGCCTCATGTAAATATCAGTGAAGTTCTGGTTATGCCAACAGATCAAGCTGGCTCGATGCTTTTCAATCGGCAATAGATTCACAGATTTTTAAAGATTTTACAAGAAGATAAAAATTGACATTTCAAAGTAAAACTTGAGGCTGTGCGTTTCAAAACATTAGCTTTTTTACTTCTATTAGTAGTCTCACTTCTTTTGGCGACTGCCATCCCCGTGGTGTCAAAGATGCATAATGATCACACTCCTACGGATGTAGCCCTGCATCAGGCAATGGTGTCCATGCAAGCCGCGATGGAGCGCGTTCAGCTTACAGGTAATCCTGATACTGATTTTGCCCTGATGATGATTCCTCACCACCAAGGGGCAATTGAGATGGCAAAAGTTGAGTTGTTATTCGGGACTGACCCCCGTCTGCGACGATTAGCTCAAGAGATAATTGTCACGCAACAGTCAGAGATTACTGTAATGCAGCTAGCACGTAAACATCCAAACAATAGTCAGAATTAACTACAGTCTTTAGAAGCAGGAATTTTCATGGCAACTCGAACAGTAGCTATAACATTTGCAGTGTTACTAGGCTTGGGCTTATCTGTCAAAGCAGGTCAGGTTCCTTTAGCAGCGTCAGCACCAGATATACCAATTAGTTCACGCGATCGCCTCTACACTGCCGACCAAACCTCAAATACGGTTTCTGTGTTTAATCCTCAAACTCAGAAACTTTTGGGAGTTATTCGCCTCGGTGAAACTACACCTAAAAACTTGAGTGCTTTGTACAAAGGTCAACTACTTGTTCATGGTTTGGGTTTCTCTCCTGACCAGCGGACAATTGTTGTTGTTTCTGTCGGTTCTAATTCTGTAGCCTTTATTGATACACAGACAAATAAAGTCAAACACATAACTTATGTAGGGCGATCGCCTCATGAAGCTTTCTACACACCTGATGGTAGTGAAGTGTGGGTGACAATCCGGGGCGAAAACTACGTTGCTGTGTTAGATAGCCGTACTTATCAAGAAAAGCAACGAATTTCTGTAGCTAATGGTCCTGGAATGACGATCTTCCGTCCTGATGGTAAGTATGGCTTTGTTTGTTCAAGTTTCACACCAGAGACTAGCGTAATTGATGTGAACACTCATAAGGTAGTGGCTACTGTCAAACAAGCTTCACCGTTTTGCCCTAATATTGCCGCTACTCCAGACGGCAAGCAAGTATGGCTGACCCTAAAGGATATTGGAAAAACGCAAATTTTTAGTGCAGATGCCCCCTTTAAAGCGATCGCTGTCCTGAATACAGGAGCGATTACTAATCACGTTAACTTTGCCAGAAACAAGAATGGTCAGTTTGCCTACATCACCATTGGCGGCGAAAACGTAGTCAAAGTTTTCACAACTACGAATAATCCCAAACTAGTCACTACTATTCCTGTAGGACAATTACCTCACGGGATGTGGACTTCTGGTGATGGCTCCCGTGTTTATGTAGCCCTAGAAAATGGTACTGGCATTGCCGCAATTGACACCCTGACCAATAAAGTAATTGCAACTATTCCTGGTGGTCAATCCTCCCAAGCATTGACTTACGTTCCTAACGCAGTTCCTCAAGGAGATGGACTTGCCAACCTAGAGCCATTAGGCAAATCTGGTGAAGCAGTTCATCTGGTCATGGGGCCACCTGACTCATCAACTCAAAAGCCTCCGACCACTGTAAGTGTTAACAATCAAGGATTGATTGATTTACTCACAGTGGCAGTCACAGGGCTGAATCCAAAAAGTTCATATCGGTTAGTGTTAGCAGAGCGTGCTAGCAAGCCATACGGGAAACTTCAACCGTTAGCAGACTTTCAAACTAATCCAACTGGAGCTGCGGTTGTAACTACGCTCGGACCGATTAAACAGGTGCTAGAGGCTAATGCACAGATCCAATCTCGGCAATATTTGGCGATTGTACCTGTTGAAAATGGTGTTGCAGGGATGCCTGTGCAAGTGCAACTACAGTCTTTATCGAAGTGACACCTCCCAACACTAAACCCGAAGCGGGTTATAGTGTGGGCTTCCAAGAATCACTTCTTGAAGTTTCTGCATCAATGGAGGGTTAGTATTTTCCCCGTCCTCCACAGACTTCTTCACCGTATGCCCTACGGCTGCGC
>JBGTCQ010000318.1:0-9940 GCA_041748755.1 Chroococcidiopsidaceae cyanobacterium
GTTTGGAGAACAGCGAGGCAAACGGGAGGATGAAGCTGATAAATTCAAGCGGCAGCCGATTCATGGCCTCACAGTCGCAACACTCCCTCTATCCTGACCGCTGCCCTTCTTTGGCGTGCAAATGGATAAAGTCGAACTTAGACTTTAATAAAATCAGAAGCTGTCACAGGGAGCCAAGTAACACTTTTACAATCCTGAATCTTGTTGGTCAGCCAAAATGCGTTCATCTATTCGCAAATTGTCCAATCAGGTATAGTTATCTAGTGTCAAATTAGCTTCATTTAGCTTGGCTCCTCGCAGGTTAGCTCCACTTAGGTTTGCCTGATTTATGTTTGCTCCTCTTAAGTCTACCAACGATAGATTAGCTCCTCTTAGGTCTGCTTCACTTAGATTAGCGTCACTTAAATCTGCCGCAGTTAAATCAGCTCCACTTAAGTCAATTTTGCTCATGTTAGCCCAATTCAACTTAGCCCAACTTAAGTTAGCTTTACTTAAATTCAGACCATTAAGCACTGCACACCTCAAGTTAGCATTAATGAAATTTCTTTCTCCTGCTGCATAACGTTGTTTCAATTCAGCTACAGGCAACCTAACTAAAAGGGCAACACGATCTCCTCCATAACACCATTTGGCTCCCACTAAGCTAGCAGCAGTGTTAACAGCTACTTGGTCACATTTATTCACCGCCACACCATTGCAGCTGTCCCATTCACCGCCGAGCATAAAAGCGATCTCTTGGGCGGCTGACTCTGAGTCGAACAACAAAACGTATTGCCCACGACATGACCAACTGTTTAAACTAGGAAAGAGGTTTTGCAGGATTGAGAATCTTTGTAGTAAGTCTTTCATATTAATTAAAGATGTTTGTCTTGGATTCATTTGCTAACAATCGTTTGTGGTGTCCACGTAGGACCTAAGCAGCTTGGACCATCTGCTGTCCAGATGAGTTTATCTAAGAACATCTGCCGCGCTTCCATGTTCGTACCCCAAGCATGGTAAACAATATACTCGGTCTGACCATCTGGACCAAGAATGATTGAGTTGTGACCGGGACCCAGAACACGACCGGAAATAGACCGTAATACACGCGGTCCTGCTTCGTTGCCTGCGTCGGAGTAAGGCCCTAGTACGCTATCTGCAACGCCATAATCCACGCCGTAGTTCTCGGTTTCCCAGCGTCCGCCACTGTAAAAGCAGTAATAGCGACCTGCATGTTGGCGGACGCAGGGACCTTCCAAAGTGTGCCAATCATAGATGCCACCGTACATAGGACGGTTCGCTAGAAACCGCTGCCAATCAGAACGAGCACGCAAGACAACTTTCCCAATACCTGCAAGCTTCGTCATGCCTTCCAACTGGTGTACCATCAGCGCAGTTCCAACACGCACACTACCTGCGGTGTCTAGAAAATCACGAGCGTAGAACAGATACCACTGCCCATCCTGATCGCAAAACGGGTGCGGATCAATGGCAAAGGGGCAATCTGAGAGGTCTAGCAGCGACTGTCCAACGTCCTGATATGGTCCCAAAGGGCGATCGCTTGTGGCAACGCGCAACTGATGATTCTGATCCTCATGTCCCACTGAATAATAGAGGTAAAACTTGCCGTTGCAGTAGGCAACTTCAGGTGCCCAGAAGTTATTGCCCAAGGCTGGATCTGGTCGTAGCAGCGCGTTACCAGCAAAATGCCAGTTCACGAAGTCGTCGGAGCGCGGGAGGGGAAAGACGCATAGTTTGTCAGTGGTGCGATCGCCCCCGCAGAACTTCTTAATAACTATTAAAATGGCTTCGGAAGTATCAAGGATTAAAAAGTAAGAACAGTTTGCCTTCGCCTATTTGTAGTGCCAATTTTTACTGACTTCGCATCGCTCCGGCTTGACAATCGCGCAACCAGGTACGAATTGCCTGGGCAATTACGCCATTACTACTGTCTCGTGGGCGCGTGGGGGGCTGTTTAGCTGGGTATGTACCAATGCGAGAAAACATCATTGCCAGCCGCCAGCCGCTACTAGTCTGAGTCAAAAAAAGCCAGTGGTATTGCTGTAATTCAACTGGTTTCCCTTCTATGTACTGCCGCTCTAAGGTCGTGATAAATACTTGCTGCGGCGGTTCCACTAAAGATGCTGAGTTATATTCACCAGGTCCAAGTGTCAGGGGAGCAAACTCTGGACGTCCTACTAGAAGTACATAACTGTAAAGGTCTGTTCTGTTCTGGCGGCGGGCGCGTTGGCTAACGCGATTTGCATAGCTGGGTAAATCCTTTAATAACTGAGTCGTTAATGTCTCTACATCTTGCTCTTGGCACGAGGATTTTGCTATGAGGGCTGAAGATTGACTGGGGTAGGTGAGGGTTAAAAAGCCAGAAGCCAGAAGCCCAAAGCTACAAGCCAGAATGCATAGACTACTATTCTCACCCCTGGACCCTAACATAAACCCGCTGCAAGCTCGTCACAAATTCGTTTCCAGGCTAACTCTGGGTCAGAAGCGGTAGTTATGGGGCGACCAATAACTAGGTAATCTGCTCCAGCTTTAATTGCTTGTAATGGGGTGAGCGATCGCCTCTGATCTCTTGCATCTGCCCAACTAGGTCGTACACCTGGACAAACCAGCAAAAAGTCAGCGCCACAAGTCTGCCTTAGCTGTTCCACCTCCTGGGGAGAGCAAACTGCACCATCTAGACCCATTTCTTGGGACATTAACGCCATTTGGAGAGCATATTCGGGTAACTCCAGAGGAATTTTGAGATCAAAAGCCAGCTGCCTGGATGAAAGACTTGTGAGCAGCGTAATTGCAACTAACTTAGGGCGTGAGACACCCGCTGCATCTGCCCCTTCTTGAAGAGCTACACACGCTGATTTCAGCGCCTCTCTACCCACAGTGGCATGGATCGTCAGTAAATCAACACCCCAAAGAGCAGCAGCCCGGCAAGCGCCAGCGACGGTGTTGGGGATATCGTGGAATTTTAGATCCAGAAAAATGCGTTTTTGCCTGTTGTGCAGCGTTGCTAGAATCCCAGGCCCACTGTTGACAAATAGCTCTAACCCAACCTTCCAGAATGTGACTTGAGGCAGTTGCTCGATGAGAGCGATCGCAGCTGCTTCGTTCGCTACATCTAAGGGGACAATAATGCGCTCTGTTACTAACATTTTTCTTTACGCTACAAAACGCACAAATTTATTTTTCCCCACTTGCAAAACTCGTTCATATAAATCATTTGGTGAGTCAAAAGTGAGATCCACTTGCTCTATGCGATTGCCATCCAACCGCACCGCGCCACCTTGAATTTGTCGCCGTCCTTCCCCACTACTTTTGCATAAGCCAGTAGCACTAAGGATATAAAACAATTTAGCGGGAAATTGTACGCCGGATAGGGAAAATTCTGGTACAACTTCAGTGTTGGTTGTGTCTCCCCCAACTAGAGACATAGCTGCTTGCTGTGCTTGTTTCGCAGGTTGTTCCCCGTGATACTGGGTAACGATATTTAAGGCGAGAAGTTTTTGGCGATCGCGCGGCTTTTCTGGCAATTGATCCAAAGGTAAATCCGTTAACAATTCAAAATATTGCTCTAGTAAATGATCTGGAATTTTCTCCAGTTTGGAATACATTGTCAGCTGGTCTTCTTGTAGCCCAATATAATTATCCAGCGACTTCGACATTTTTTGTGCCCCATCCGTCCCCAGTAAAATCGGCATCAACACTCCAAACTGAGGCACTTGACCAAAATGTTTTTGTAAATCTCGCCCCACAGCAATGTTAAACTTCTGGTCTGTACCTCCTAATTCCACATCTGCATCAACTGCAACCGAATCATAGCCTTGCATCAATGGATAAAGGAACTCATGTAGATAAATCGGATTTTCTTGTTTGTAACGTTCAGCAAACCCTTCCTTCGCCAGCATTTGCCCCACAGTCATCGTGGTGAGCAACTCTAGAGTTTTTGCTAAGTCTAGTTGCGACAGCCACTCCGAGTTATAACGAACTTCGATCCTGGACGGTGTGTCAAAATCCAAAATATGACGCAAGGAGTCTAAATAATTTTTGGCATTTTCAGCAACCATTTCCTTTGTTAGCTGGTTACGTACCTCGGATTTCCCTGTAGGATCGCCAATTCTCGCCGTAAAATCACCAATAATTAAAACTGCTGTATGTCCAGCATCCTGAAACGATCGCAGTTTTCGCACGCAAATACTATGACCAAGGTGAATAGAAGTACCTGTAGGGTCAATGCCCAACTTGACACGCATTGGTCGCGAAGATGTCGCCAATCGCTGCTCCAGGTTAACAGCCAGATTGTCAGAATCAGCCTGATGTGGAAAAATTTCACTTACACCGCGACGCAGCCAAGTGAATTTTGAGGGTGTTCTTTCATCGAGTGATGAATTGTCGGCGGCAGAAACTTCCCCCAATTCCTTTGTTCCTTGACTTTGCGTCATACTGGAAGATTGACTTTTAGTTACGTCTTGCACAAGATAAGTTAAATTTATTTCACTACCCGCGATCTTCTGAATATCTCAGATGTCAGACTACTATAGTTGCACTCATTAACTGCCTTTCACCATCACTCTTTACGCCCTTACTAAGTAGAGGAAGTTAAATCACCGTGTCGTCCATTGTTCACAAAAAACAACCGAGAGACCGATCGCCTAATTCTGAGTTTTTCAAAGGAGTCGGTAAAGTAACTGGTGGCACCCTACTAGGAGTCACTATGCTGACTAGTGCTATTGTAGCGGGAGGACTGGTTGGGTTAGCAATTAGCTTCCGTAACTTGCCGGATGTCCGAATTTTACGCAACTACTTTCCCTCAGAAACAAGCTATATCTACGACATTAAGGGCAAATTGCTTGCTAGTGTCCACGGTGAAGCTAACCGTGAAGTTGTACCTCTAGATAAAGTCTCGCCAGAACTTAAACGAGCCGTCTTAGCTATTGAAGATAGCCACTTTTATTATCACCACGGCATTAACCTTGGCAGTGTTGGTCGTGCCGTATTAGTTAATTGGCAACGGGGTTCAGTTGTTGAAGGCGGCTCGACTGTCACTATGCAGCTAGTGAAAAATATATTTCTCTCTAAAGAGCGCAAGTTTAGCCGTAAGGTAGCAGAGGCAGTACTGGCAATCCGATTAGAGCAAATTCTGAAAAAAGAACAGATTTTGGAAATGTACCTCAATCAAGTTTATTGGGGTCATAACAACTACGGTATTCAAACGGCAGCACGAAGCTACTTTGGCAAGTCCGCTGAGAATCTCAACTTGGCTGAGTCGGCAATGATGGCAGGTCTAATCCAAGCACCAGAACAATACAGCCCGTTTGTTAACATGAAGCTGGCGAAAGAGCGACAGGCAATCGTCTTGACCCGCATGCAAGATTTAGGATGGATCACGCCTGAAGAGAAAGCAGCGGCAAGCGAGCAAAAACTAAAATATGGCAGGGTTAAATCGTTTCAAGGCAGTGCGTTCCCTTACGTTTCCAATGCAGCCTCTCAGGAATTGATCAGGCGCTTTGGACGCGATGCCGTGCTCAGAGGCGGCATGAGGGTTCAAACCTCTGTTGATGCCAAGATGCAACGCATAGCGGAAGAAACTGTAACTCGCTGGCACCGAAGACTTCGCGGTAGAGGACTTTATGCTGACCAAATTGCTCTGGTGGCGGTTGATCCACGCACCCATTTTGTTAAGGCGCTGGTGGGTGGTGTCGATCCCAAAAAGAGCGAGTTCAACCGTGCTACTCAAGCTCATCGCCAGCCTGGCTCTGCTTTTAAACCGTTTGTCTACTACACGGCTTTTGCCACTGGTAAATACACACCAAACTCGATTGTGTCCGACACTCCAGCAAGCTATCGAGATGGTAGTGTAAATCTTTACACCCCTAAAAATTACGACGGCTCCTTCAATGGTCCGATGTCGATTCGCAAAGCACTTGAGGTATCTCGTAATGTGCCAGCGATTAAAATGGGGCGGGCTGTGGGGATGAATAAAGTGATTGAAACTTGCCGCACTCTCGGAATCAAGAGTCCGATGGAACCAGTTATTTCTTTGCCATTAGGAGCAATTGGGATGACTCCTTTGGAGATGGCTGGCGCTTATGCCACGTTTGCTAATTATGGCTGGCAGTCTCCATCAACAATAATTGTCCGCGTAACTGATAGTAGTGGCAATGTCTTGCTAGATAATACGCCTAAACCCCAGTTAGTTCTTGAACCATGGGCAGCAGCATCGCTGACAAGTGTTATGCAGGGCGTAATTAGTAGCGGTACTGGCAGAGCCGCACAATTGGACCGCCCAGCCGCCGGGAAAACGGGAACAACAACCTCAGAGCGAGACATTTGGTTTGTAGGCTATGTGCCTCAGTTAGCAACTGCTGTTTGGGTAGGAAATGATGATTATAGACCGTTAGGTAAAGGTGCTACTGGTGGCGGCATGGTCGCACCTGTTTGGCAAGACTTTATGCGCAGGGCGTTACAAAATGTACCAGTGCAGAAGTTTCGCCCTGCTTCCCAGTTTGACCGCCCCTCCTCATAGGAGTTTTGAGTTTTGAGGTTTGAAAATGAGTTTAAGAGCAAAGAAGTTGAGAATTAAGCCTGTTCCAACTCGGCTTTCATTCGCTCTAGAGTGACGTTCATTTGGTCAAACATTTGCTGCGGTGTAACACCAAACTGACTCAGCTGCGTTTTCAACTGTTCTACAGTCATTTTAGCCATGAAGTCTTCTGACAGCTCAAAGCGCTTCATAAAAATGCGATAGCGCTCCATCATGGCTTCCATTTGTTCAATAAACAACTTTTTGCCCTCTAGGTCAAACTTGCCGTAGCTGTTGCCCAGTTTGACTAGGGCTTGATACTCCTCAAACAGCTGTTTTGCTTCTTGCTGAACTATTTCAGAGTCAAAAAATCCCATAGTACTTGTATTCAACTAAGTGAGAACACTTAGGAGTTCATTCTGTTGTATCTGGTATCATTCTAGTCCAGACTTGAGGTTTGAATTTAGTTGTAGTTTTATCGAGATTCCAGCACTTGACTTAAGAACGCTTTTTTGCTTACCTCAAATTGCTTCAAGTTGTGATAGTCTCGCACCAAGATTAAGAGGGGTCAGGGGAATCCCCATATTTAAAAAATGCTAGTGCCGTTCTACCACAAACTTTAAACACTGTAAAGATTATGCGCTCTTCGAGTCACTAAACCAGGAAGCTCCTACAGTTGGAATAAGTATAAATTACTTGGTTCTAGATTATTGCGTTACTAGAAAGTTATCCAAAAGACAGAAGCAATAGGATAAGATACATCGAAAAGGCGAGTTTTAAGATGTAATTCTGATTGTTAAAGAAATTAATATCATATTAGAACGTGGCGGTTCTACAGAGTACAGCACTTTGGCGCGTAGATTGACTTTTGAGTGCTTGATAGATGAAAGCTAGAACCGCACCTTCGAAGAATTGTGAGTGTGGCTACTGTGGAGTTGGCTTAAGTATGTTGAGTAAGCTTAAAAATAGGAAAGTTGCTGCAATTCTAGCTTTTACAGGAACAGTGATACCGTCCGGATTACACAAGTTTTATCTCGGACAGCCTGTGTGGGGGCTAGTATATCTGCTACTGTCGTGGACTCCAATTCCGCATGTTGCCTGTGCAATTGAAGGTATTTGGTACTTATTCCAAAATGAGGATGAATTTGACCGCAATTTTAATGGCAATTTAAAAATATCTTTTTCATCGGTGCCAAATCGACCCCAAGTTGAACCAACGAATGTAAGTGCGATCGCAGATGCAGTGCGCCAGCTGGATTGCCTCCGCCAGGATGGGCTAATCTCAGAATATGAATTTGAGCAAAAGCGTCGCCAACTTCTAGAACGAATGACTTAAATTTAGGGGCGAGGGGCTAGGGACTAGGGACTAGAGGCTAAAAAGCTTTGCTAATCACCACTTTCCTATCCTTAATTTCTCTTGTTCCGATCTTTTCTAATCCTCAACTTCCATCATGCAAAACTGGCTACCATCGGCTGCTCGACTGCGCCAACTGAATCCGCAATTTCTCGCCTTGCGAACTAAATTACTTAGCGATCCCTACTATCGAATGCAGTCAATGGCAGAAATTGCGGTAGCGGCAGCACTAGGCATCAAAATTGATGTGAATCAAGCTAGCGTGGATGACTGGCTAAGGCTACCAGGTTTGTCAATTCATCAAGCGCGATCGCTCGTTGAACTCTGCAACTCTGGAGTTCAGTTTTATTGCCTGGAGGACATCTCTACAGCTTTGAATCTGCCATTACAGCGCCTATTGCCCCTAGAACCTGTCCTAAAATTTTGTTACTACGACGATCCTCCTTATCTGGTTAACCCTAATACCGCAACTGTTGAAAGGCTGGCGCAAACTCCATTTATAGATTTATTTTTAGCTAAAACTGTAGTGCAAAATCGCATATCATCTGGGCCATACCTTAACCTAGTTGATTTCCAGCGGCGGCTTAAGCTACCTGGTCATCTTACTAACCAGCTGATGCACTATCTACGCTTTTAAGCTGACCGAAAAGGGGTTAGGGACTGGGGGCTAGGGACTAGGGGAAGAGAAGGCTAGAGAGAAATACACAGAGCGTCCCGTTTAACCCCTCAATACAGTGACAAGCTCCTCTCTTGAGACATGGGACAGAGCTAAAAGCGAAGGAACACATTGAAGAAAACCCTGGATGCGCGACATAGGGATATCCCAGCCCCTAGCCCCTAGCCCCTAGTCCCTCTGACGGGTTAAACGAAACCAATCCGACTCAGGGGCCAAAAGCGAAATCTAGCACGACCAATAATATTTTTTTGTGGTAAAAACCCCCAGACGTGAGAATCGTTACTGTCGTTGCGGTTGTCTCCCATCATAAAAAATTCATGATCAGGAACCCGTTCTGGTCCCCATTGATAAGCAGGAGGTTCCGCTATATAGTCTTCCTGGAGTGGTTCAGTGTTCAGGGAGACTTGGTGATGGGCAATGGTAACGATTTGACCAGGTTCACCAATAACGCGCTTGATGAACGCTTGATCCTTGGCATATCCCAAAACTTGCAATTTTTGTGGCGGTTCAAAAACAATAATATCTCTAGTTGCAGGTGGGTGAAAGTAATAAGAGATTTTTTCCACTACTACGCGATCGCCCATTTCTAAAGTCGGCAGCATCGAATCGGAGGGAATGTAGCGCGGTTCTGCTACAAACGTGCGGATCAAAAGTGCCAAACACAATGCAATCACGATCAGCTGTAGATTTTCTTTTTGGGAACGCCATACCCTTAACCAAAGCGAGGTTGGCAATTTTTTTTCTTCAGTCGTCATAGAAATTTTCAGCACACCTTCAAAAAATTAACACGAGTTACTATTTCGTGTTCACAACCGAGTTAATAATTTTCAGCAATTCCTGCGCCGTGTAGGGCTTGGACAAAAATGCTTTAACGCCAGCGCTCATAGCTGCATTCACTTTATCGCTTGAGTCCAGTCCGCTGACAGCAATAATCTTGGCATGGGGGTTGATTTTTTGCAACGTGCGGATAGTCGTTGGTCCATCCATCGATGGCATCATCATATCAACCAACACTACACTGATTTCATGTTTATGCTGGGCATAAAGGGCGATCGCTTCAATTCCATCACTGGCAGTGAGAACTCTGTAGGCGTATGTTTCTAACGACGTTTTTGTAACTTCACAAATTGCAGCTTCGTCATCGACAACGAGAATTAATTCTCCGTTTCCTATAGGCAGTTCCATGTCTTCCACTGGCTGGGTTTGGGTTCCTTCCACCGCGGGCAAGTACACCTTAAATTGAGTTCCTTGTCCTACCTCACTATAAACATTTACAAAACCACCATGACTCTTAATAATCCCAATTACAGTTGAAAGACCAAGCCCTGTGCCTTTACCTTGCTCTTTTGTCGTGAAAAATGGCTCAAAAATTCTATCTACTATTTCTGGCGGAATG
>JBGTCQ010000319.1:0-20262 GCA_041748755.1 Chroococcidiopsidaceae cyanobacterium
CTAGAGAAAACTAATGCGTCTAGTTTGCTTTAAAAGCTCAACTAGTGTTTGAGGTTGAGAGCTAAAAAGCTAGGCTTAAATTGCTTCCATCTATCTAAAAGATGAAATACTATATGTTTTTATAATAGCTTTAAATAAAGGGCAAAGTTGCGATCCATAACCTACTTTTGTGCGATCTCAATCACATACAAAACTGCTGTCATCTTTAATCAAAAATGGCACAAGCATAATCCTGTAAACTTTAGCCGTACTTGTTGTAGTAGGATAGACATAGTATTCTCCCAGTCGCTGCTAAGAAGCAAGTAGCATCAAATTGCTACTTAACTGACGTTATTTGCTTAAGAGGGGATGAAATTTGTTCTAGAATACTGATATACTAATCAATCTTAAATGGCGGCATAGCCAAGTGGTAAGGCAGAGGTCTGCAAAACCTCCATTCCCCAGTTCAAATCTGGGTGCCGCCTCTGACTCTCAAACATAATCCCCACAAGGATTACACTAAAAAAGCTCCATGTTCTCAATGGAGCTTTTTAGTAAGTGTATGAGGTTCCAGTTCCCAAATTTCCTAACCACAGTTCCCAATTTGGGCATTTGATAGGTATTTATACTTATAGGGTTAGAACTCTGGAATCTGAATTTTGAGAAGGTTTGAGGCGTAATGTTCCAATACTATTTTGGGGCTGTTACCTGCAAGCTTGGCAACTTGTGAAACACTTAAGCCTTTTTCAAGGGCTAAGGTAATCCAAGTGTGTCTTGTGGTATACGGGCATCTGTACCGCTCTATAATCCCTTTGTTTACCAAATCCGTAACAATGCCCTTGTATACTTTCTTGCCGCTCCTACAACCCTTCCAGACCTGATTGGTAAAACGGGTATTTGATATTATCAACCCTGTGGGTGAGTAAAACACCTGTGCGGTTTTGCTTGGTGTTTCCGGTCTGATTGATAAGAGAATTTCTTTTACCAGGTCATTGCAAGGAAATTTCCTAGTTTTGCCTGTCTTTGTATCCTTGCGTGTCTTTGTACCGCCATCATAGGATTCTGAAAACGTAATGCTCTTACAATCCGGTGACACATTACCCCACTGCAAAGCAATAGCCTCTCCTGTACGGCATCCAGTATGGAACAGGAATTTTACAAAGCTGGCATAGTGGCAATAATTAGGGTGTTCTTCAAAAGCTTTGATTATGATGTCACGCTCTGAGGCTGTAAAAGGGTCAATGGTGTCAGTATCTTTTTTCTTGAGCTTGATGTCTTCTGACATCTCATCAAAGGGATTTTCTTTGATTAGCCTTGATTTTACTGCCCAACCACAACAAGCTGAAAGATACGTCAACACCCTTTTGGCTGTGCTGGCTGTCACATTACCTAGTAAGTAATCCCTAATCTCTACAGAGTCTTCTAGGCTGTGCTTAGGCAGATTTGCAATATGGTTTCTATACTTCCTAACATAATCCTTTTGATATGTTGTTTCTGCCAACTGGGGTTTCATATATAAGCTGTACCTGTCCCACAATTGGAGCAAATCAAGCTCAGTTTGTTGTTTTGGTTCTAGTACCACTACAGAAGGTGGCACTATTTTAAGGTAAGTTTTTGGCTTGAATGCTTCCCTATACTTCTCAAGTGTGGAATCAAAACAGCCGTTGTGCAGGTCAAGGTCAATCTGTAAGGCTATTCTTGCTACTGCTGGGTAGTTAGCCTCTGTTGCTTCCAACCTAGTACACACACGTCTATTTTCATTAGCTACGCCATTATTTTGATTGGCAATGGAACGCGGTAATCTAATCCGGTACTTGCCTTGATTGATTTCTATTTGCGGTAATGCTTTTGATAACGCATCTCTCAGAGATTGGGCAATATCTTTGCCTACTTTGTTTAATGGATAGCTGATATTCATGTGGGTACTACCACCTTTATCTTATTTGGTGGTTTCAGCATACCTACATTGGTTTTGCTAGTCAATACTTTGATTGCAAAAACATAACGGCGTTTAAGTAACAGGTAGTATTATTACTACCTTTTGCACTACCAAATACTGTACTTAGATGGCAATGTATCAATTAGTTTTAGCACACCCCCGTACAGTTTTTGGCTCTAAAATCTCTGTACGGGGGTGTTGTGTGCTTATTGTTACATTAGCGTCTAAGTAAGCTGAAAACCCTTGACATATATAAGGGTGCGCGGTCAAAGCATAAAAACAAAAAAATTGCCATAAAAAAGTGGGAAGGGCTGATTTCCCATTGTTTAATTTGCCCTTCCCATTTGTATCAAGTTATGTACATTTTGCCTACGGCGCTGTATTGGTACGGTTAAGGTACGGTCATCATATAGGGTAGTTGTAAAACCGGAATCTTTCTACGTCTTCAGATAGATATTTATCACATTACCCAAAGTTGTTATGTTAGCGGGTTTTGCTATCAAACCACGCAAGCTTTGCTGTGTTTGGGCTTGGGGCGTTTTTGCTATTATATAACGTTTGTTATGTATAAATCTAGGGATATAAGCAAACGCTACAATAAAGGAGAAGGGTAAAAACATTAAAATGTCAAGCCCTTGTTACCTAAGTACATAAACAGGAGTAAATCAGAATGCAAGGTGCTTTAAAAGTCAATCCCATGACCTTCAAGTTTGAGCCTGAATACAGACAAAAGTTAGAAACCTTAGCTGACTACTACGGCACAAAGAACATGACTAAGGCTATGAGAAAAATGATTGATGACACTTACAACGCCCAAATTATTAACCAAACACAAATAAACAAGGACGGTAAATTGAATGATTGAAGATACTAAAAAGCCCCAACCCTTAGAAAATAGAGTTGAAGCCCAAGAGAAAGATTTAGTTTTGAATCAGCCACTAGCAATGGCTTTTGCTTCTTCTATCTTAGCACTATCTGGTGAAGAAATACAGACAAATACAGAAAAGATTGTAAAAAAATCTAAGCCGTCACTTAAGGAACTTGGCGCTGGTTTAGATATTTTGCCTGACATTTGGGGCTATGCAGTATGTAAGGGTAAAGAGCCTTTTCAAGATGATTGGAATGATTACCCCTTGACTAGAGAGGATGTATTTGTTGAACTGAAAAATGATAGAAAGATTACAGGATATGGAATTGTCACGGGTTGCCCTGTTAAAGGACATGGGACAATAAACCTAGATATTGACTCCGTACTTGCTAGGGACTGGATAGAAGCTAATCACGGCATTACCCCAACGGTATCAAGTGCCAGTGGTAAACCTGGAAGGTCAGCAAATTTCTACTCATTGAATCAGGAACAAAGAAACAGGCTAGTAGAATTTACGGGCTGTAGCATTGACCTAACAGACGCTAATGGAGAGATTCATAAGGGGGCGTATGAAATTAGATACAAAGGTTTGTTTAACGCATTGCCCCCTAGCTATCACCCTGAAACAGGGCGCTATGAATGGCTTAATAGCCCTGAAACTACACAAATGGCTGAATGTCCAGAATGGATAATTGAAGCGGCTGTAGCCTCAATGAAGCGTCAGCACGGGAACCAGACCAAACAGAACGGCAAGGATTTGACCTCTGAAGAATTTAAAGCGCTTTCACCCGTGTTACAAGCGGCTTATCTGGAAGCTCAGGAACAGAAAGAAGCTAATCAAGAGGTGTCAGCATGGGATGTAACAAAATCTCATATCATGCTGCAATGGTTGATTGATAACGCTCCTGATAGTGCTTCTATTCCTTATGAAGAATGGCTAGGGAATTTAATGGCACTTCACGCCGTTGATGATTCATCTGAGATGATGGCTAAGGCTGATGAGTGGAGTAGAGGCGGTTTTAACTATACAGAAGGCTGTGTAGCAGCTAAATGGGACACTTTTGATAGTGAAGGAAACGCAACGGGTAAAAAGAGCATAGGGTCATTTGTTGACTTTGCTAAAAGTTGGGGGTGTGAGGTTCCTAACTTCTACACACATGGTAGAGATGATGAGGAATTAAATGATTCTGATTTTGAAGAGAATATATTAGAACTTCCAACTGTTGAAAGCAAATTAGTTATTAAAGAGTTTTTCATAGGTGAATGGAAAGATACTAATAATACTATTCCAATGGGTTCTAAAGAACCTACTACCTCTAATCAATATTCTAGATGGGTTCCAGCTAAACAATATGATGCAGAACGTAAATGCACTTTGGTCTGGAAAGAGCAAATATTTACCCCTAAATTAGATGTTGGCTTGGAGATTACCAAAGTCTTATCCGGTGTAGATGGAGGGGGGAACATGATAAAGCTGAAAAGGCAGGAGAATACTATTATTGAAAAAGAGTTTTTCTTACCTGATGCTGCTTTTAATTCACCTAAAGACTTTAGAAGTGAGCTAGCCAAAGCTGCACAGCTATCCATACTATCTAAGCTAAACGGTAATGATATTTATGATGTATTCAGCATCTTGAAAGCTAAGTACATGAAGAAAGGAGGTACTAGAGAAACCTTAATTAATAAGATTGGTTTGCAGGAAAATGGAACCTATGTCTTTAACAAGACAACTCAATTTACCTCTGAAGGTATCCCTACTACCTCAAAAGAGTCTGGATTAGTCTTCAATGACAATTTACTGAATAATACGGATGGTGATATTGTCCCAGTTCCCAATATTGCGGCGTACACACCAGATTGCTTAACTAACCTGTGGAGTACGTTAAAGGAAGCTCTTGGGGATAATAAATATAGGTCATTACTAGCAATTGGCGCTACTATTGCCTCACTGCACTACAGCAAAATAGTTAATCAATCCACTGGTTTTGGATTCTTCCCAATCTTCTCAGCTTATGGAGACCCCCAAACTGGTAAGACAACCTCTTTACAAGCAGGTTTGAGCTTGCTAGGGCTTCACCATGAGGGAATCATGAGCAGATACACGGTAAGCGCCATTTATGAGCAATCTAAGCTTAGAAGTGGAACGCCTTTAGTTTGGGATGACCCCCCAGAAGACCAAAAAGACAAGCTAGAAGAGTTAACCAGAAATTTCTATAATGCTTCACCTAGAGTAGTCAGAGGCAATACCCAAAAACCTAATAGTTCTTTGATAGTTGCTACCAATTACACAATAGGAGATTATAGCGCCGCTATCATTTCTAGACTTGTAGCAGTCTTTTTTCCAAAGACTGAGTTAAGCGGTACAGCCCTAGATAAGCTTAAGCAGGTACAGGATAAAGCAAGCGGAAGATTAGGTGATTTGATTGCTATAGGCTTTGATAAGGAAGCCGTAGTTAAGTTAGCTAATACCTTGAATCAATACCTGGAAAATACGGATTCTAGAGCCTCTATTAACTTAGCTATTGTTTCTTACTATGCTTTAAAATTCTTAGAACTTGCCTCACCTGATGACATCCCTGATTACAACACATGGCTTTTAGACTATTGCCGTGACTCTTACCTTAACGCTGAAAAACAAACTAACTTAAGTCTGTTTTTTGATAAATGTAACCTTCTTCTTAGCCAAAACAAGTTAGGTGATTGGAATATCAAACAATCTGAAGCTTATCTTGATATTTGGCTACCTAGTGTATATGAAGCGGTTAAAAAGGAGTTTCCTAAACTAGAGATTAGCCCTAAGATTTTAAGGCAATTGCTTACACAAGCGCAAGCTATAGAAACTAACTCTAGAATGGTTCCAGATGTTGACAGTAGTAGAACTACTCAATACGCAAAACCTACTAAACAACGTAAAGTTTTACGTTTACCTCTAGACAAAGCAGTATCTCTTGGTTGGTCTGACCAACTTTATAACCAGGACGTTATTGACCCTGGTTTACAGTTACAGAAAGCTAAACTAAACAAGGTTCTTGAGTTAACTAATGATGAGGATAATTCACCTCTGCCTTATTAGGATTATTTGACAACTTGCTTTAGCCGTTCCCCTTGGAGCGGCTTTGTTACTTTTTTGCTTTTTGCTCCAGTTGCTTACAGGGAAGGCATTTCAGGCTTTAACCTACGCCCTTGTTACTTTTTTTGTTACCTTGTTACCTTTTTGTTACTTTTTTTAGGTAACACCAGAAACCTAGTCATATCAAGGCTTTCATCCGTTGTTTTTAGTTTGTTACTTTGTTACTGAATATATGTGTGTATTGTGAGGATTTGCCTTACTTTTTATCTTTCTGACAAATGGTACTAATATCCAAAGATAAGACACACAATAAAAGTAAGGCTTTTTATTAAAAATAGTAGTTATGTCTGGTAACAAAGTAACAAAGCAAATATAATGACTGAAAGCCCTAATATGACTAGGTTTCTGGTGTTACCTAAAAAAAGTAACAAAAAGGTAACAGCCAACCTGATAAAATCATACTAAAACGTTGCAACGCCTACTGTGACTGTGTTCTAGGCGTAAACAAAAAAAGTAACAAACCTGGTTACAAACTAAGAAAAACTGGTACTTTCTACCCCCACAGCCCCAAACCAGGGAGGCAAAACAATGACTAAAGACTTAAAAGGCTTTACAGAGCCTCATGTAGAAGGTGATTGTGAGTTGCTTAAGAGTTATCTAAAAATTAGAAGTGAAGCTACTAAGAAGGTGAAACATAACCGCACTAGCTCTTTGGTGAGGAGCATACACGCGCTCTATACCTACCCTAATAAGTTTAAGTTGGATTTCCAGGAGGTTGAAGACTTTTATGAAGGTTCCCCTGAGTTTTCCTACACTCTTTATGATTCAAAGGGTAATCAACTGGCTAGAGCCTTCTTAAGAAATTTTGATTCACAGTTGAAGCATCCCTTAACTAATAAAGTATTAGAGACACCTGAACTTACCCGCTTACCCCAGTAGGCGGTTTTTTTGCACTAAATTCTAGTTACCTAACTAAAACAGTGCAGATAGATTTCAGGGTATCTGCACTGTTTAACCAAAAAAGAGAATTTCCTCTTGATTTTTAATCATGTGGGAAAGTCTTAGACAAGAAACAAGACAATGAACACCCTAATTAATCCGGTAATTGCTGGAGTAAGTACCTTTGCTGCCACTAATATTGATGACATAATTGTATTGATGCTCTTTTTCTCCCAGAAGAGAGCGCGTACAAGGCATATTATTATTGGTCAATATCTGGGTTTTGCAGTGTTGATTGCAGCTAGTCTACCTGGCTTCTTTGGTGGGATGCTGTTGCCAAAAGAATGGATTGGTTTACTGGGACTGTTGCCAATAACAATTGGGATTAGACAATTCTGGCAGTCAGAAGAAACAGAACCTCAATTGCAAAATGTATCTCTTCCTTCCGCTCTGACTAAATTGTTTAACCCTCAAATTTTTCCATGTTGCTGCTGTCACAATTGCTAATGGAGGGGATAATATTGGTATTTATATTCCACTGTTTGCTAGTAGCAATTTGTTCAGTTTGAGTATAATCCTGATAGTTTTTTTTGGGTTAATTAGTGTTTGGTTATACGTTGCCTACTATTTAAGCAGACATCCTGCATTAGCTCCAACTTTGACACGGTATGGTCATAGAATAGTTCCTTTTGTGCTGATTGGATTAGGGATTTACATTTTGGTTGAGAGTGAAACTTATCATCTACTGCCTTACTTTCAAAAGTGAAACTTGAATTAAAGATTTCACCTCACATTTTACTATCAGTACCATACAACGCAAACAACCCCTGGACTTTTGTTTATAGAACTCACACAACTTGTAAACATGAAAAATATTACAAGCCGTCAGTCTGTTATTAATGATGGGGGCTAAACAATATAACAATTGTTCCCACTAGGGAGAATGTAACGCCAATCAAGTCCCACTTATCCGGCTTGACACCTTCAGCTAGCCACAACCAGAACAGGGATGAGAGGATATAAAACCCACCGTAGGCAGCATATACCCTGCCAGCGTTTGAGGCATCTACTTTTGTCAGAGAAAAAGCGAAGATGATCAGGGCTAAAATACCTGGGATAATCCAAAATATGCTTTTGTCAAGTCTCAACCACACCCAAAAGGTGTAGCACCCAGAGATTTCTCCTATAGCAGCAAGTAAGAAGAAGAAAAACGTTTGCATATTTAGCTTGATGCTTAAAGCGAATAACTTAAAAATACATACGCAGGATACGCGAAAGATACAAATCCTTTGGATTGTCTTAGGATTGCGGATTATCTTTTTTCTGCTTGAGGTGGGAGTTGGAATCTGGAGCCACAGCCTATCCCTTTTAGCAGGGGCAGGACACTTATTCTCAGACCTATTGACTCTGGGGTTGACCCTAGTAACCGCTTGGTTGGTTCAGCGTCAGTCGTTAAACCAGACTGCTTGGAAATATAAGCGGCTGGAAGCTTGGGTGGCGTTACTCAATGGAGTGAGCTTGGGGGCGATCGCCCTCCTGATTGCCTGGGAAGCCCTAAAGCACCTACAAACCCCAGAACCCATATCAAGCTTACCTGTGTTGCTTGTTGCAGGACTAGGTCTGGTGATTAACGGCTTGAGCGTCCTATTACTGCACCCACACAGCCATCACGACTTAAATTTTCGAGGAGTTCTTTTACATGGAGTTGCCGATGCTGCCAGTTCCATCAGCTTAATTCTTGCTGCCTTGACCGTTTACTTCTTTAATTGGCTCTGGGCAGACGCGGTGGCTAGCTTACTGGTTGCTTTGCTCATTAGCATAAGTGCTATCTCGCTACTTAGAGATGGTTGGCGGACTTTGAGGAATAATGCCTTAACTCGCTAGCGTTAGAAGGATACTCTTGGTTAGCGCACTCCTGAACGTATTGACTTACACTCTGATTCCTGTAGCAGCAACCATGCTACTAATGCTGCGACTAGATTCACTAGGGATTCAAGTGCATCAAAGAGCAATCCTACCGAATCAGTTAGCAAGTAAGCTCCAAATTTTAGAGCGCTTGTCAACAACGCTGCTCCAATTGATAAAACTGCTTAGTCACAGGCAGACTGACTACTTATTGTATAGGCTTGCTCATGTTTTCTAATTACTAAACCTTTAATCTGATTTACTCCTGCTGAATTTGTTGGATGAAGTTCAAAATTTCTTGAGATTTACCTTGCTGATCCTGCTTGGCGAAGAGTTTTGCTGCCTGCTGCAAGTCGGCTATTGCTGCTTGCTTTTTTCCTGTTTGGGAGTAGAGAAGTCCGCGATTACCGTAAGCTTCGGCTAAATCAGGTTCAAGGCGTAGTGTTTGGTCATAATCAGAAATCGCTCCCAAAGTGTCCCCTAATGCACTTCGAGCTTTCCCCCGGTTGTAGTAAGCATCAGCGTAATTGGGATTGAGCTTAATCACTTTATTTAAATCTGCCATTGCTGCTTGCAGATTGCCCATCATGGCATGAGCAACGGCTCGATTATTGTAGGCTTCTGTATATTTGGGATTGAGCCGAATCGCTTGATTTAAGTCAGCAATTGCTCCTGGCAGGTCTTGGATGTCCAGACGGGCTTCTCCCCGGTTGTATGTGGCTTTGGCATTATTCGGCTCGATGCGTAGGGCTTGGTTGAAGTCAGCAATCGCTCTTTCAAAGTCTCCCACGTTATGGTATGCCATGCCTCGATTCACATAGGCAACGGTCAATCTGGGATTGGCACGAATGGCTCTTGTGTAATCGGCGATCGCTCTTTGGTATTCTCCTCGCTTTGCCTTATCAAGTCCTTGATTCAGGTGATCCACAACTTGAGACTGAACTTTTGATATTTGAGGCGGTTGAGCAGAAACAACAGGAGCCAGTCCACTTAGTACCGCAGTGATTCCAAGGATAGTAATGGCTTTATAAATGGATTTCATAACTTTCACGGCTTTTCTCTTTTAAGTTCATTATGAATGCTCCAACGACTAACAAGGAATAAATCGCGTTATGGATGGTTATGAAGACAGGCGAACGCTTAGTTAGAGTAAATGTAACGGCCCTGTTAACTTGTGGGAAATACACTTTTAATTAAGTCAAGCAAAACTAGCCGTAAGAGTAGGAGTTCATCAGCAAAATTGAGAAAGGAATGACAACTCGGCTTAATTCCAAGCCACTAGCAGGGTTGTTTACCCTTGAGCGTTGCAAAAGAAGAGTAAATAGATGCAGTCTGTCGGGGAGTACCAGTGATAGCAGTGCAGCAGTTAAAAGTTTGTCCTCACTGTTGGATACCAGGAAGTGAAGCTGAATCATTGTGGTTGAATCCCCGCTCCAAGTTTTGCTTTGCCTGCGGGACAGAACTACGCGATGCTAGCAAAGCTGGCTTGCCCCTTTAGGTTCGCTGAGTCATTCGCGGCTACCAAGGCGATCGCACTGATGTAGAAATAGTAGTCCCTACCAGAAATTCTGGTTACGATATTGGTTTTCGCAAGTCATACCAAGTCGCTTGCAGACCAGTAACTTTAAAAATGCCCAACTGCCCCAGGCAAAGGATTCACAGATTTGGTAGTTACGCTTTAGAGAGCGACTTGGTATCACACTCTATTTTACCGAGGTTAGAGATACTAGACTTGCGCCTCCTACTAAAGAGGTAGATTTCAAATCCCCCTTGACTCTCCATCTCACTGGAGACTGCAAGATAAAGATAAGTCTAAGACCAAGCAGTTTTTCTTCACTTTTGAAATTATGACACTTCAACTCAAAGTCCCAAATATGGCTTGTTTTGCCTGTGTAACAGCCATCACCAACACCATTACAGTCATTGATTCAACAGCAAAAGTCGAGGCTGACTCGAAAACAAAACTTGTCAACATTGAAACCCAGCAATCTGAACCTGCTGTAAAACAGGCGATCGCAGCAGCTGGATATACCGTTGCTGAATAAGTAGATGTCGTCAAAATAAGGAGGTGAGCGATGAATAAGAATAACGCTACGCTCAAACTGCGAGGCATGAGTTGTGCCTCCTGTGCCAACAGTATTGAAGATGCAATTCGCTCCGTTCCAGGTGTGAGTGAATGCAGCGTCAATTTTGGTGCTGACCAAGCCTCCGTTACCTATGACCCTAAAAAAACTGGCTTGGAAGCAATTCAGGATGCCGTTGATGCTGCCGGATATTCCGCTCAACCAGTGCAAGAGCAAGACCTACTGATTGGAGACGATGATGCGGAACGCAAGACGCGGCAAGCAGAGTCACGGGAGCTAACACGCAAGGTTTGGATTGGTGGCATTATCAGTGCAATTCTGGTAATTGGTTCACTGCCAGCAATGACGGGGTTGCACATTCCCTTCATTCCGATGTGGCTGCATAACTTTTGGCTTCAGGCAGTATTGACTGCACCAGTTCAGTTCTGGTGTGGCAAGTCCTTCTACATTAACAGCTGGAAAGCCTTAAAGCGTCATACTGCCACGATGGATACATTGATTGCTCTGGGAACTAGCGCAGCTTATTTCTACTCACTGTTTATCACAATCTTTCCCGAATTTCTGATTGCTCAAGGACTAACTCCTAGCGTTTACTACGAAACAGCAGCAGTTGTGGTCACGCTGATTCTGCTGGGAAAATTGTTTGAGAACCGAGCCAAGGGACAAACCTCGGAAGCTATTCGCAAACTGATGGGTTTGCAGGCAAGAACTGCCCGAATCGTCCGCAACGGTAGAGAAATGGAAGTTCCAATTGCCGAAGTTCTGCTTGGGGATGTAATTTTAGTGCGTCCTGGTGAGAAGGTTCCCACTGACGGTGAAGTGATTGAAGGCTCCTCGACAGTTGATGAGGCAATGGTGACAGGGGAAAGTGTAGCTGTCAAAAAGCAGCCTGGTGATCAAGTGATTGGAGCCACAATTAATAAAAATGGCAGCTTCAAATTTCGGACGACGCGGGTAGGTAAAGACACGTTTCTCGCCCAAATTGTGAAACTCGTACAACAAGCGCAGGGTTCCAAAGCTCCGATTCAACGATTAGCTGACCAAGTGACAGGATGGTTTGTGCCTGCCGTGATTGCTGTAGCGATCGCCACCTTCATTATTTGGTACAACGTTATGGGGAACGTCACTCTGGCATTGATTACGACTGTAGGTGTGTTAATCATTGCCTGTCCTTGTGCGTTGGGTTTGGCAACTCCAACATCAATCATGGTGGGTACTGGTAAAGGTGCGGAAAATGGCATTTTGATTAAGGGTGCAGACAGTTTGGAACTGGCGCATAAACTGCAAACGATTGTCCTTGATAAAACTGGGACATTGACGCAAGGTAAACCCACTGTTACCGATTTTGTCACTGTTGAAGGAACTGCTAACCGTAATGAACTCAAACTGCTGCGACTTGCGGCATCGATAGAACGGAATTCCGAGCATCCGTTAGCAGAAGCGGTAGTGCAGTACGCTCATTCTCAACAATTGGAATTGGCAGATGCACAAGACTTTGAAGCGGTTGCAGGCAGTGGTGTTCAAGGAAAGGTCTCTGAGCAACTGGTGCAGATTGGCACACAACGTTGGATGAGCGAACTGGGCATTGATACCCAAGCCTTACACCCACAATGGGATAAATTAGAGTATCTGGGCAAAACCGTTATCTGGATCGCCGTTGATGGAAGAGTTCAAGGGGTGATGGGAATTTCTGATGCCTTGAAGCCTTCCTCGATTAATGCGGTTCGCACCTTGCAAAAACTAGGTTTGGAAGCGGTGATGCTAACGGGAGACAATCGCCGCACTGCTGAAGTAATTGCTCGTGAAGTAGGAATTAAACGAGTGCTTGCAGAAGTCCGCCCTGACCAAAAAGCAGCTACTGTGCAGCAACTCCAGGCTGAAGGAAAGATTGTGGCGATGGTAGGGGATGGGATCAATGATGCGCCTGCTTTGGCTCAAGCGGATGTGGGGATTGCAATTGGCACCGGAACCGATGTGGCGATCGCTGCTAGTGATATTACTTTAATCTCTGGCGATCTCCAGGGCATTGTAACTGCAATTCAGCTTTCTCGCGCTACGATGCGAAACATTCGTCAGAATCTCTTCTTTGCGTTCATCTACAACGTTGCTGGTATTCCGATTGCGGCTGGTATTCTATTTCCCTTCTTCGGTTGGCTTCTCAGCCCGATCATTGCAGGTGCAGCAATGGCATTCAGTTCTGTTTCAGTAGTAACGAACGCACTGCGTTTGCGTAACTTCCATCCTTCTAAAACGACTAGCTAAAGATTATTTGAGAAAGGGGAAACAACGATGCTCAAGAAAGTAGTCTTTTTCGGTACACTAGCAGGATTTGGATTTCTGCTGGGAGCAATATCAGGAGCAATTGCATAGGAGGTTTTCAAATGGTGAACAAAACAGCGCTCGTTGGTGGTCTTGCGAGTTTGGGGTTAGCGTTAGGAGTTGCTTCTGGTCAAGCAGTTGCACAAATGTCTTACGAACAGATGCAACATTCCGAGGCAGAACAAACTGGTCAGTTCCGTCGCATCGAACAGCCGTTATGGTTAAAAAGTGCGGTCACGGTTGGTGGACTAGGATTGATTGGGCTGGAGCTATGGTGGTTTCTATTAAGCAAGTCTAAGTCGCAGCAAGCCAAGATAAATCAGGGCATTCAGGAGATCGATATTACTGTTGATGGTGGGTATGAACCTAGTCGGGTTGTAGTAAATCTAGGTCAAAAAGTTAGGCTGAAATTCTTGCGTCGAGATCCTAGTAGTTGCCTTGAAGAAGTGCGGCTTCCTGACTTTCATATTGCCCAGAATCTTCCCCTCAACCAAGTCACACCTATTGAATTTACACCCGACAAACCAGGCACTTATGAATTTACCTGTGGTATGAATATGTTTCGGGGAGCAATAGAGGTTCTATCTGCCGATTCTACTCCTGTTGCAACCCTGACAACTAATACTCAACCTACTCCCCACACCAAGCCAGAGTTTTCCACCCTTGTAGAATCAGCAATTGTGGCAACTTCAACGTCAGCGGGTGTTCAAGAAGCTACAGTTACGGTTGAGAGGGGTTACCAACCAGAACGAGTGATTGTAGAAACAGGTCAACCCGTCCGATTGTATTTCCAACGTCACAGTTCCAACAAGTGCTTCGATAAGTTACTGATTCCAGACTTTAAATTAGCTGTTGACCTTACTCCTAACCAAACTACTATAGTGGAATTTACGCCCAAAGCTCCTGGTGAATATGAGTTTACCTGCGCTATGAAAATGTATCGCGGTGTTATTGAAGTACAGGTATCTAGCGCTACTAGCAATGGTAAAGTCTCTGCTTTCTCCGCGTCTAAGCACAATCATTAATTCACAAATGTTAAACTCTCTGGTTGCTTCTCCAGTTGACTGGAGAGTTTAGAATAGGGGTAATTGAACTTAATCAGTATAGGATCTAAATGTGTTAGTTAAAGAAGCACCAAAACAGATTGGTTTAATTGCTAAGGAAAGCGGTGTACCAATCAAAACAATTCGCTATTACGAGGAGCTAGGTTTACTTAAGGCATCGAGTAGAACGGAAGGTGGATTTAGGTTGTTTGACCCTGATGTTTTTGCTCGCTTACACTTTATTAAACGTGCACAAAGTCTTGGATTAAGCCTACTAGAAATTAAAGAATTTTTGGATGTCCATGACCAAGGCGAGCTACCTTGCGACCACATTGAAGTAAAGCTAAAAGACAAGATTGTAACGATTACTCAGCAAATTGAACAGTTACAAATCCTAAAACTAGAGTTAGAAGGATTGCTTTCGGGTTGGGAGACTGTTCCAGAAATCCCTCAAAATACAATTTGCCCGATAATTGAACGATAGTTGAACGGGCATGAAAACTGCTTTTTTCAAGACAACATTAGTTTTATGCTCACCAGAAATTACTAGACGCAGAAATGAGTGTTGGAGTAAGTTTTGTAATAAAAGTTAATTTTATGTCCTTACATTCCAACTTAAAGAAACTTTCTGATGCAATTTTTCCTGAAAATTGCCTAATTAGGTAAATACTGAAGATGAAAATAACATGGATTTTCCAGTTGAAGCAAGAATTTAGTCTGTAAAAATGCCTTAATTCTCTTGTTGATTAAAGATTTTGGCATGGTTTTAGTTACCAAAAAGACGATTAATTACAGTAGGTACAAAAGAGTAACGCAACGGGGGAAAAGCATGAAAAGCACGCACGCAAAACGAAACATATTAGTAACGCTGACCGCAGGCTTTGTAATAGCATCCGCGTCATCTGTAGCGGCGCAGCCTATGATTGGTCATCAAGAACAAGACCATCGAGAACACCAAGAACAAAACCGTCAGAGACAACAAGGGCAGCAAAGACAAAACCATCAGGGACATCAAGGGCATCAAGGACACAACAAGGACGCAATGGGGACTCCAGCAGCCGAAGCTCCGGTAGCCAATGTCCGGACGCTGCCACCCTTACCGGCTAATCTACCGGATTGGATGGATAACAAGGACAAAAACCACATTTACCGCAAACGCGGCTCCTACAACGATGCTGTCTATAATGTACGATCGCTCGCTCTTGACCTAAATGCGCTTGCTGTGGGCCACGCCCTTGCTTACGAGGACTTGGTGACGGGCAAAGCTAAAGATTTGGAAACTAAGACCTTTAACCGCATCAACTGGGTGCTGAAGAACCAGCCGCGCTTCATGCCCGACGAAGCAAACGTCTCGCCAACCTTTGGACGTAAATATGGCGTGCTGGAGCAGGTCTTCGATTGGACGCACATTCTACACGCACAGACCATCGATGTGCTAGCCAGCACAAAGTTAACGGATGCTGAAAAGGACGCTGAGATCGAACGCCTATATCGGTTCTACGTCGAGAGTGTACCCTATGCTGTCACGTCACTGCCAATGAACATGGGCTACCTCGATTCGCAACCCTACTCAAAAGCATTCCGTCAAAAGCATCCAAAGGTGAATGGCTTGTTTTGGGGTTACCACTGGCTGCAAAGCACAATGTATGACGCACTCTACGGCAAGACACTCCCAGAACAGCGCAACACCTATGCTAAGACTGGCAAGCGCTACCACGAGGTCGAGTTGTATCGTACTGACCGACCATTCATGCCAATGTTTGCTGAGGTCAGTCCAAAGTTTGCCATGAAGTATCCGCACATTTCAAATACTTTAGACAACCTGCATATGCTGCACGACATGGTAAACGATATCTTGGCTTCGGACTGGATAACCGAAGAACAGAAGTCAGCACAGATTAAGCGTGCCATCTGGATGGTATCCGCCGACGCACACAAGGGTATGAAACCCGGTGATTTTAATCCAAGTGACCCGTCACACGACCACCGCTTTATGCCAGGTATGCCGGGTATGGGCATGATGCCGGAGGGCTTAATGAATCATGACGGCATGAACCACAATACAATGCCTACGAACGAGACACAGGGTACGACAGAGCAAGAGACGATACCACAAGGCACAACAACGCAGCAGAACCAGGCAGCACCCAACCCAGGCGCTGCTCCAGCGAGCGGTCATCAGGGTCATTAGTTCTAATTTGGCAAACTGACAGGGAGATAAACATTTAATGAAACAATTAACGCAACACGTGATCGCAGCGCTGAGCGCAGGGGCATTTGTAGTATTTGCAGCAAGTTCGGCACAAGCTGTTGACCACAACAATATCGATGCGAACCGTCCACTGTCCTTTGACGATGCCGAGTCAATTGGTTTAGGTGAGCAGGCGCTGGAAGTGGGCGCAGCATTCGTCGTGCCACGCGGACGCGATGTGGGTGGTGAGTTTGAGGTGGAGTATCTCTACGGTTTTGCACCCAACACTCACTTCAATGTTGGTATCGATCCGAGCGTTGGCAGTCGGGCTAATACTGAAGACACCGACTTCGATGCTGGTGATGTGTCGGTGGGCGTGTTCCACAACTTCAACCGCGAATACGGTAATACGCCTGCTTTCTCTATCCGAGCCGATACTTACTTCCCCACTGGACGCGATTCACAAGGTGTGGACTTTCGCCTGCGTGGTATCGTTAGCAAGACGATTAGGCAATACGATCGCCTACACGTAAACGTCGATCTAAACGTGAATACTGAAACAGAGGATGGCGATCGCTCCGTCGTACCTGGTGTAATTTTGGGCTACTCTAGACCCTTGGGCTATCCACGCCGCTTCGACCGCACTATTCTGGCAGAGGTGGGGGTGCGCGGTGGTGAGGAAAAAGGAACTGATCCTATTGTTTCGGCTGGGATCGGGCTGCGTCAACAAGTCGGCTATCAAAACGTGCTTGACATTGGTCTTCAAAGTGATATTGCTGGTGGTGACGGTGAGCGTGACGACGTGCGATTCATCATCGGCTACTCAACAGCATTTTGATCCATATCAAGGTGATCCAATCAATGAATAATTCTCTTGCCTTCAGTCCTAACACTTGCTCAATATCGGATGCTGAGTTATCAAGCTAAACGCTAATGCTGACTTCGGCAGGCTTTTACCAGTTAAGGAAATCAAGATTACGAGTCTAACATTTTACACTGATTGTCTATGCTTAATTCGCTATCTACAATTGGTAACCGCATCCGGTTGCGTGATGGACGATGGCTTGCATATGCTGAATATGGAGACCCCAAAGGGAAGCCTATCTTCTACTTTCATGGTCTGTTTGGCTCTCGGCTGGAGCGTCACCCTGACGAGTCAATTGCAACATCGCTTGGTATCCGTATGATCACAATTGATCGACCAGGGTGTGGGCTTTCCGATTTCAAGCCCAGTCGCAAACTACTGGATTGGCCTGATGATGTAGCGGAACTAGCTGACACTTTGAAAATTGACCGATTCGCCGTCGTGGGTGTCTCAGGAGGAGGTTCCTACGTGTTGGCGTGTGCATTTAAAATTCCCCACCGTTTGACTACAGCAGCCTTAATCAGTAGCATGGCTCCCTTTGATTTGCCGAAAGCCACTAAGGGGATGATGTGGCCCCAGCGTATACTCTTTAGTCTAGCTAGGCACACGCCGTGGCTTCTCGGACTGCCAGTATGGATGATGGGTTTCTTATTGCGTCATTATCCAGAACAGTACTTAAAGCAGATAACTACCCTGATGCCTGAGTACGATCAGGCAGTTCTCTCCCAGCCTAAAATAAGGGCAATGCTTAAAGAGGATTTTGCTGAAGCATTTCGCGCCGGACCTTGGGGTTGCATATGGGAGATGGTGATGCTCGTATGTCCCTGGGGCTTCAGGCTTGAGGATATTGTTATGAAGATTCACCTTTGGCAGGGAGATAAAGATGTAAATGTACCTTTGCAAATGGGTCAGTATATGGCGACTGCCATACCTAACTGTCACGCCACATTCTGTCCAGGTGAGGGTCATCTTTTGTTTTTTAACCGCTGGCAGGAGATCCTTGCCGTACTAATTCTTGATTAATATGACATCATCCCTGTCTTATTCAACAATCTACTTGACTCTCTACTCTAGTGGAGAGTTTAACATGGTTGTAGTTCTGTAAAAGTTAGTTGACGACTAACTAAGCTAATTAAGGATTAACGATAATTATGACTACACGCAATAAAACAATCATCAGCGGTGCTGTAGCTGGTCTAGCAATGTTGGGGCTGACAGCATTTCCAGCGATCGCACACAATCACGACCAAGTTACGAAATCGACCATTGCTGTTAACCACGGGCAGTCTACGACACCTCGTACATCCGGGGCAGCTCAGACCCAAGTTCAGACAACTCCAACACCAGCACAGATGAACCAAAAAATGCAGCAGATGAATCAAATGATGGAGCGGTGCAACTCTATGATGAGTAAGATGCAAAATATGCAGAACATGAGGGGCAGTGGCGATATGCCTGGAATGATGAACAACCAGAACAGTCAACCTGGTCAGGGCATGATAAACGGTACACCAAGACAATAGGCTTCTACCCGAAGTACACAGTTTACCGCCAACTCTCTAAAGAGTTTTTCTCTAGAGAGTCGTGAGGACGCTCCCCACCGTTGAGAGAAAAAGAAAGGAAAACAAAAGTGCACCTTTTTGGGATATGTTTTGACTGAAGGGTACTAGCTGGATTGGCAGCAGTAGGAGTTTGGATTGCTGTATTCGCTCCAAAACTGACGCTAGGTGCGTTACCTCTGCTGTTACTGGTAGCCTGCCCACTCTCGATGCTTCTGATAATGAATGCTATGCAGGTTATGAACAGTACGTATGAAAGACTTAGAAAACCGAATTCCTAAAGAAATTGTTTCAGAAGTTTTTGCCCTGGGTGTTCGCTTACAAATTCAATTGCAGTAGAGCTATTCTTTGACAGAGCTAAACCTAATTGGAGCGGAGGCAAACATCCCGTCAGAGTTCATCCAAGATAGCTATTTAGCAGATTCATGTAAAGCAGACCCAAGCTCATGAGCGGCAACAAAGGCTTAAAGTTGGCTTGATTAGCGCCGGAGTCGGAATTGCCTTTTATGGAGCTTGTGGGCGGGCAAGCCCTTAGCCCAAGGGCATTGCACTTCGATAATGAGCAGAATAGGCAACCAGAACAGCCAATCCAGATAACGCATTTAGAGAAATTTTAATGAGTAAACAAAATTCAAATAATAAAACTTCCAAAGGCGCTAGAAGTGTTACGGTGGTGAATTGCGCTGTGCCAATAGCAGTTTTTGTTTTTCTAGTTGGAGGCATGGGGGTGTGGTTCGCCCGTTCCAGCCAGCAATCCTCTATTACTCAAGTAGCCAGTCAAGTGCAACCGACTTCTACCAATCAGGGAACGGTAGTAGCTCCTTCTTCTGTAACTGTTACTCTGACCCCTGCTCCTAAAAACTGGCAGGAAACAACCCATGTGCATGGGCTAGCAGTCAATCCTGATAACCCGGAAATCGCCTACGTTGCTACGCACCACGGATTGCTTCAGCGCTCCCAAACCGGAGAGTGGTTCTGGATGGGAAAAGAAAGGGCTGACTACATGGGCTTTACTGCTGACCCCACGAACCCAAACCGCTTTTACTCTAGTGGTCACCCACCCACAGGCGGCAATCTAGGATTTCAATTAAGCGACAACCAAGGACAGGACTGGAAACAAGTTTCGCTGCCAGGAGTGGATTTTCATGCGATGGCTGTCGCTCCCAGTAATCCACAAGTCTTTTATGGCTGGCCTGCTTCGGGAGCGCAGGGATTGCACGTTTCAATCGATAGCGGCAAAACCTGGACTCAACCGCTTATGGCTGGGCTGGAGGATACTCCCTTTAGCTTTGTGGTTGATCCAAGTAATCCGAAGCGTGTCTTTGCAACGACTCCCTCAGGTTTATCCGAAAGTAGTGACAGCGGCAATAACTGGACATTAGTCCCCAATACCCAAGATGCACCAGTGATAGGTTTAGCCCTGTTGAAAGAGGGAAACCGCACTGTAATGGTTGGGTATCGAGTTCTTAAATCTGTGCCTGGTCTCTATCGTAGCGCTGAC
>JBGTCQ010000320.1:0-21662 GCA_041748755.1 Chroococcidiopsidaceae cyanobacterium
TTGCTGAGTCGATTTGCGGCGCTGGGGGTAGAAGTCTGGCAGGATCGTGCCGATAATATAATTGCTAAGATTCCAGGTCGTAATTCTGCTGGGGCATTAGCCATTACTGCTCATAAAGATGAAATTGGGGCAATTGTCAAAACTATAGGTGCTGAAGGCCGAGTTGAAGTCCGCAAGCTTGGCGGCTCGTTTCCTTGGGTTTATGGCGAGGGAGTTGTAGATCTGTTGGGAGACAATGAAACTATTAGTGGTATTCTCAGCTTCGGTTCGCGTCACGTATCCCACGAATCGCCGCAAAAAATTCACCAAGAAGATACTCCTGTGCGGTGGGAAGATGCCTGGATTGAAACTAAATGCACTTCTTTTGAACTAGAAGCAGCTGGGATTCGACCAGGAACCAGGATGGTTGTGGGGAAGCATCGCAAGCGCCCAGTGCGATTAAAGGATCATATTGCTAGTTACACGCTGGATAATAAGGCCTCTGTCGCCATTTTGCTTGCTTTGGCTGAAAGCTTGAAACAGCCTGTAGTCGATGTTTATCTTGTTGCCTCTGCTAAAGAGGAAGTAGGGGCAATTGGGGCGCTTTACTTTAGTCAGCAGCAACGCCTGGATGCTTTGGTCGCCTTAGAGATTTGTCCCTTAGCGCCAGAATATCCTGTTGTAGCGGGAGCAGCGCCAGTGATCCTTTCTCAAGATGGTTACGGAATCTACGATGAAACTCTAAATAGGCAAATGCGGCAGGTAGCACAACAACTAGATATGCCAGTTCAGTTAGCTACGCTGAGTGGGTTTGGGAGTGATGCCTCGATCGCGATGAAGTTTGGTCATGTTGCCCGCGCTGCGTGTTTAGCATTTCCCACCCAGAATACACATGGGTATGAAATTGCAAGTTTAGAGGCGATCGCTAACTGCTCAAAGTTGCTCCACTACTTCTGTGAAACTGAGTTCTAAGTTAATTCAACCCTGCAAAACTGATAACTTATAACTTTATCTATAGACTTCGTTGGTTGATACCCGCAAGTTCTTACAATGATTCTAAAGAACTTCACTCATATATATCAGCGAATAGATGCCTAAAACTGTTACCGAAGCGATGACCCGTGATCCTATTGTCGTGCGGACTGAAACACCTTTAAATGAAGCTATCCAGATTCTGGCAGAGCGACGCATCAGTGGTTTGCCTGTTGTGGACACTGCCGGCAAATTGGTGGGCGTTATCTCTGAGACGGATCTGATGTGGCAGGAAACTGGTGTTACACCTCCTGCTTACATCATGTTTCTCGATAGTGTTATTTATTTACAAAACCCCGCTAAATATGAGCGTGAGCTACACAAGGCGCTGGGGCAAACCGTTGGGGAAGTTATGAGCAGTGATCCAATTTCTATTTCCCCTGACAAACCTTTAAAAGAAGCTGCCCAAATAATGCATGAGCGAGAAGTTCGTCGCTTGCCAGTAGTTGACAATGCTGGACAAGTTATTGGCATTCTTACTCGTGGTGATATCATCCGGGCAATGGCAGCAAGTGAATAAGGGCTAGGGGATAAAGCAGTATCAGTTGCAAATAATTAACAACTAAAAAAATGAGCACTACTCCTGAATCTATTAAACAAATGCTCAGTTCTGAGGATTTAGGCGATCGCCTACGAGCGGTTAATCAAATCCGCGAACTGGAGGATACAAAGATTGCGTTTGAACTTGTCCAAACAGGTGTTAATGACCGGAATGCTCGTGTCCGCTACTCTGCTGTTAGCCAAATAGATACACTAGGCGGACAAGATTTACAAACCTCTTTAAGTATATTGCGCGATCGCCTACTCAATGATCCTGAACCTGACGTACAAGCAGCGGCGGCAGACTGTTTAGGCGCTCTGAAATTAACTGAAGCATTTGTTGACTTGCAGCAACTCTACCACAACACCAGTGAGTGGTTAGTTCAGTTCAGCATCATCGCTACATTAGGAGAATTAGGCGATCCGCGATCGTTTGAGCTACTCCACGAAGCTCTCACCTCTGAAAACGAATTAATTCAAACTGCTGCCATTAGTTCCCTCGGCGATTTAGGGGACATGCAGGCAATTCCCCTTTTAGTTCCCTATGCAACAAATCCAGATTGGCAAATCCGCTACCGAGTTGTGCAAGCTCTGAATCGACTAGGCGGTGCAGAAGTAAAATCTACACTAGAAGCTCTGGTGAATGATGAAGTAGAAGCAGTGGCTCAAGAAGCTAGAAACTCTTTGCAGCAGCCAGGTTAATGCTTCTATAGCTTGAATTGTAAGATTCTTGGTAAGCTGCCGTGTCTATTTAATATCTTGAGGCTGTCGTTAAAATACCAACAGTTTGAATTAATCCTCCAATCTTGTAGTACGCTTGCACTATATTATTGAACGAAGTCAACTCTTTGGTAGGCTTTAGGAGTCACCAGAAATAGTACCAGTCTTCCTGAGCCTACTTAAAGAACACCTATCAGTAGCTGAATTGATCCGGCGCAGTGTGGAGGGTGCGACTGTTGTGTCGCATCCGAGGAGTGTTGAGATAAATCGTAAGGAGCCAAGTGCGTTCCTCCTATCATTCAAGATTGGATGTATCTTGTATCTACAGATAGAAGTTCTGTAGTAGTAGATAGCTACTATAAAAGATGTGCTAAGTCCAATTTTTTATCTGATAAATCAATATTAACCACAGATAATAAAAGCAGTTTCCAATCCTAATTTTACTTTTATTAACAATATGCTACAATCGCTTAAAGTATCTTCACAGTCAATAAAAGTCGCACGAATAGTGAGAAGTGATAAACCTCTAGGAATTTTAATTGCTTTTGGCATTATTGGTATATGGGCAACTAGTCTTGCTTTTCTTCTTTCATGTGATATTTCCAATGTTCGTATTTTATGGATACTGCCAGCAATAATATGGCAGATATTTCTTTATACTGGATTGTTTATTACAGCTCATGATGCTATGCATGGGGCAGTATTTCCGCAAAATCATAAAATTAACAATTTGGTAGGCTCGATAGTATTATTACTTTATGGGCTGTTTTCCTACGAACAATTATTGAAAAAGCATTGGCAGCACCACCATCATCCTGCTAGTGATATTGATCCTGATTTCCACGACAACAATCACAAAAACTTTTTTGCCTGGTATTTTCACTTTATGGTAGGATATTGGAGTTGGACAAGACTTATTTGCTTAATCACTTTATTTGAAATTATTAGTTACACAATCCATATACCTGAGAAGAATTTAACTTTGTTCTGGATTGTTCCTTCAATTTTAAGTTCAGTACAACTCTTTTATTTTGGGACATTCCTTCCTCACCGCGAACCAGAAGGTGGTTATAAAAACAAACACTGCGCTGAAACTAATCCACTTCCAACTTTCTGGTCATTCATCACTTGCTATCATTTTGGTTACCACGAGGAACATCACGAACATCCTAATGTTCCTTGGTGGGAGTTACCAAAAGTTTATAAAATGCAGAAAGAACTTTCTTAAAAGCCATTTGTAGGATTAGGATAATTGTACTTGAATCTATAATTGCTTTTTATCCAATTTGCAAAAATACCTGTTATCTGCCAAAGCCTCCAACCTGTGGCGGCTTTATAATTATTATGCTGGAATCCAACTAGAGCAAAAATGATAACATCAAGCGTAAGGGTTGCTTTGACCATCGCTGGCTCAGATAGTGGAGGTGGCGCTGGAATTCAGGCAGATTTACGCACTTTTGCCTTCCACTGTGTTCATGGCACTAGCGCCTTAACGTGCGTAACAGCACAAAACACTCTAGAAGTAACAAGGGTTGATGCCCTACCAGCAGCAGCTGTTGTGGCTCAAATCCAGGCAGTAGTTCAGGATATCGGCGTACAAGCGGTTAAAACTGGCATGTTGCTGAACAAAGAAATTATTATCGCTGTAGCAGAGCAAATAGAAGCTTTAGAGCTGGATAACCTGGTGGTTGATCCAGTAATGGTATCACGCACAAATGCTCAGTTGATCGATGATGCGGCAGTAGCAACACTCCGGGATACGCTGATACCTTTAGCAGCTATTGTGACACCTAATCGCTACGAAGCTCAGCTATTGACTGGCTTAGAAATTAATACTCTTGATGACATGAAAGCCGCTGCGGAGCGAATTCACAAACTGGGTGCTGTAGCAGTATTAGTTAAAGGTGGAGGGATGGCGGGCGATTTGCGTGGTGTTGATGTTTGGTTTAATGGTCAGCAATTGGAAATCTTAACTACAGTTATGGTAGATACGAATAACACTCATGGTACAGGGTGTACACTTGCTGCTGCGATCGCCGCAAATCTTGCACTCTCGCATGAGCAATTAACGGCTGTGCGACTTGCAAAGGACTACGTTACCACTGCACTCAAGTATGCCCTCGACATTGGCAAAGGATCAGGACCAGTAGGACACTTTTTTCCGGTGTGTGGTCATGAGCGCAATTGAGCAGCACCTTTTTGAAGAAATAGCGGTCAAATTGTTTCAATTTCTCCTATTTTTCGGCATAATCTTACAGGTTGGCTGTATTTGACACTCAATCAACCTAATCTGACACGTCCCATTCTTAATGCCCAGCGACGTGAACAAGCACAACCGTCTATAATACACCACTGATAAACCCTACTCAGTCTGTCTCTGTACGACTGGGAGAAGTTCTGTCTTCAACATGTTAATCCTACAAGGAGGAAGCAAGTACTTGTAATGAAATGTATTAGTTGTTACCAATTACTCGTACTGTTGGATGATATTTAAAGGATCATGCTATTTTTATGTGCTTAGTTGCAATTCAAAAGCGCTAAGCCTTCGGTAGTACGGGTAATTTTCAGGATAAAGCGCAATTACAACTCTTTACCTGAGAAGAATGTCAGCAGTGCATCTTTCGATCATCCTGTTAAATACTGTGTACGCGGTGGTACTTAAAACAGCGTGATTGAGGGATTAAACTAAATAGCTGATGCAGATGTGCTTTGTGAATCATCTTGTGATTGACTTACAAATCACTATGTAGGTTTCTTCCTACGTTGATGCTAGATAAATACATAGAAAACAAGTAAGGAGTGAAGAAGTTGAAAAAGGTTGAAGCAATCATCCGGCCATTTAAACTCGACGAAGTCAAAATCGCATTAGTCAATGCTGGTATTGTGGGAATGACAGTTTCTGAGGTCCGGGGATTTGGGCGACAGAAGGGGCAAACCGAACGCTATCGTGGTTCGGAGTACACTGTTGAATTTCTCCAAAAACTTAAAGTAGAAATTGTCGTTGAGGACAGTCAGGTTGATATGGTAGTGGACAAAGTGATCGCCGCTGCTCGAACAGGTGAAATTGGCGATGGTAAAATTTTCATCTCGCCCGTCGAGCAAGTAATTCGGATTCGTACTGGAGAAAAGAATCTGGAAGCCGTTTAAGAATAGTTTTGAGCAGAGCGTTTCCGTTGGCTCCTGACTTTCAAAAGTCAGGAGAACGGTGGTTTTGAGTTTTGAGTTATCTGTAAAATCAAAACTTAGAACTCAACCTTCATAAGTTGCTTAAGCTGGGGAAGTAAGTTTTGAAAGGCTTGGCCACGGTGACTAATTTTGTGCTTCAACTCTGGTGGCATTTGTGCAAAAGTCATTTGGTAGGCTGGAACATAAAAAATTGGATCGTAGCCAAATCCAGCAGTCCCGCGAGGCGCGTAGAGAATTTCGCCGTGACAATGCCCCTCTGCTTGCAGCATAATCGTACCATCGGGACGCGCGATCGCAATGGCACAAACGAATTGAGCTTGGCGATTCTTCAAGTCACCCAATTCTTTTAAAAGCCGTGAAATCCGCTCTTGATCTGTTTTGCTGTAACGGGCAGAGTAGATGCCAGGAGCGCCATTCAAAGCATCAACTTGTAAACCAGAATCATCTGCGATCGCCCAGTTTCCTGTCGCCTGTGCCACTTGAGACGCTTTGAGACTAGCATTGGCAGCAAATGTGTCACCCGTCTCCTGAATCTCCAATTCTGCTGGCTTGAGAGTTAATTCCAAATCTAAATCAGCTAGGTAAGCTTGCATTTCTCGTAGCTTACCGGGATTTCCTGTAGCTACTACGAGTGTTTTTTTTTGGTTATTGAATGGATTCATTCTTCATTTTGATATCTTGCGACGATAGGCATATTGACCGTATACACTGACAAGATAAGGCATTAAGTAATTAAAGAATACAGAAATCCAGCGCTCACGATTCATCTCTCCACGGAATAATGCTGCCCCATGATTAATTAAAACTAACAAAGACCCTACAATCAAAGCAGTTTTTAATCCTGTGGGAATAAGTTCTTGGTCAAATAAACTACGAAGATATTCCTTGATTGCATTCATTCCGCCCACTGTCTAGCCCAGGCAAGAGTTTGATGCACTTTTTGGCTAGTGGCAGCTTCGCAGTATAGCCGTAAAACTGGTTCAGTGCCGCTAAAGCGAATCATCAGCCAACTGTCATCTGCTAAACGGAATTTATAGCCATCAATAGTCAGGCAATCAACCACCGCCTGTCCAGCAATTTCTGTTAGAGGTGAGGCTTGGAGTTGTTCTAAAAGACGCGATCGCACGTCCATACTGGCAAGTGGCAGATCGACACGATCATAAACAGAGGTAAAGTTAGTTTGTGCTTGCAAGCGGCGATACAAGTCACTTAAATCAAGACCAGATTGAGCGATCGCTTCTAGGAGATATAAACCTGACAATAAGCCATCTCGCTCCGGAATGTAGTCAGCGTAGCCAATTCCCCCAGACTCCTCGCCTCCTAGCAAAACTCTAGTAGTTAACATGCGATCGGCAATGTACTTGTAACCAATCGGGGTTTCATACAGCGGCAGCTGGTACATAGCAGCAATGCGCGGAATCAAATCAGAACCGCTGACAGTTTTGACGATTTCTCCAGTTAATCCACGTCGTGCTGCCAGATGTTCAATTAATACCGGAACTAAAACTTGAGGACTAAGAAAGTTGCCTTGTCCATCAACAGCAGCAATGCGATCGCCATCGCCGTCGAACACCAACCCGACAATTAAACCTGATTCCGCCTTGCGCCGATAAGTCCGTATTGAGCGGAAGAGACAAGAAAGGTAGCGAGGCAATGGTTCCGGCGCACCTCCACCAAATAGGGGATCGCGATCGCTGTTAATTTCTAAGATTGACCCTCCCAGCAGTTGGGCTAACCCACCAGCCGCAGCACCATGCATCACGTCTGCAAACACCGTTAGTTTCCCGGAAGCGATTACTTCTCGAATCAGGGAGACATCCACTTTTTCTCGGAGTGTTTCACAGTAACTCGGCCAGGGATTAAACGTTTCTAACTTGCCGGTTGTGCTTGGGGAAGATTCTTCAGCTAACAACGCTTCAATTTGCTTAGTGACTTCTGGGGGAACCGAGCCACCAAAAGCTCCCTTGACTTTCAATCCCGAATAGCTGCCAGGATTATGACTGGCTGTAATTACAAGTGCGCCTAATGCGTTGTATTGCTTGGCTGCCCAACTGAAAGCCGGAGTCGGAGCGTAAGTTTCGGCAAGCAGTACATCAAATCCTGCCGCAGTTACAGCTGCTGCTGCTGTCTGGGCAAATGCTTCCGCCATAAAACGGCGATCGTAGCCTACAATGACCGTACCCTTGCCTAGTGTGTCCCCATACGTTTGTGACAAAACCCTTGCAGCAACTGGCGCAACCAATGCTAGGCGCTCGAACGTAAAATCATCGCCAATTACACCCCGCCAGCCGTCTGTGCCAAACTTGATTTTGTTATCGGCTACTGGCATTGAGTTTACCTTAGAGTTCTAAGGCTGGATTCTAGCATCTTTGCCTCCTGATAGCTTACCCTGTCGCGCATCAGCTTTGAGGATTAAAACTTAGACCTCACATCTAGGACTAGAAGAAAAGAACGATACTTTCCAACACACGCTTCCAAGCCGCTCGGTTTCGCCAATCCTTTATGCTCACACGTTTACATTTAGAGAAGCCTTTACTGCTCGTATTAGAGGGATTGCCTTTGGACTCAGCTACTCATGGTCGAAGATCATGGCGATCGCGGAATGTTCCCTAAAAATACAGAATGAATAATAGCAGTAGCGGCAAGGATGGCCCCCTGCTCCACCACAGCGCTATTAGGCTGCATCATAGCCACTCCCTCCAGTCAATTCTAAGTCCTGTCTGAAATCAAGTACTCAACTTGAAAACACCCTACAGAATCATCAAAATAGCAATGATTACAACGCTCAGCAGAAAACTGAAAATGATAGTGTAATCAAGTCGGCGACTCAAAAGTCCAACCACGGTAGTGATGCCGATAGCAAGCAGTAAAACACCCAAATACACAATATTTTCTTCGCCCTGAGCAATTAGGGAGTCTTTTTCGGGTTGGTCTACTACTGAATTTTCTTGGAGCGCACCGACCTTTAATTCTTGCAATTTTTGCGTTTGGATTGTCATGTTTAAGTCTGTCAGGGAAACCATTGGCGTATTAACGCTCTTGCTTCGTCTATTGAGTGAGTTTCTGATTAAGTAGTAGCTGTCCCAGTAATGGCTATTAACCACTGTAATTGCCAAACTTGTTTAAATTTGCTGGCTAGATCACTCGCAACCTCAATAAAATACCATGTACTAATACAAGAAGTCATACTTTCAATTGTATAAGTTTGATTCAAGATAATTTAAAGTCCTGGCACTCCCCATTCGCCGAGGATTTCAATTAAATACAAATATTGCAAAGACATATGGAAGGAGGCGGTTTCTTGTATTGTACTGGCTGAGGCTCCACTGTCAGCCGATGAGTAAGGAACCTTGATGCCTGATGTAGTGAAGAGTTTTGAGGCAATTGCCTATACCAATTAGGTAAATAAGAATTTGTTAAATTCAGATTTTAAATATTTAGATTTTAAATTATGATCTACGGTATTACATATACGAAAACCCCAACTACTCTTGCGCTGTTGGTTCTAGGATCTGGGCTAACTAGAGGCTACTACATGTCTACTTAAAACCAGCACTGTAACAACGCTTTGCACCACTCAAGTGTTTAACTCCTAAGCTAGCTCCCCAATATTTTTCGTAGGTACTTAGTTATCCGTGAGTAATAACTAAAAAGCCTGAATGAAATCCTTGCAAGTATCAGTAGGCATCGGTATCACCAATCATAGTCCCCAGCTTACCATTTGACGACGCAGCTATTGAGGCAGAATCCACAGGAGAACCGCACTCTGGATCACCAAAAGTGCTTGACACTGCAAAGTTCACTGTAGGTATCACCAGCAACTAAGTTCAAGGCTCCAATTGTAGATGAACCAAAGGTGGTTGTGTAGAAGTTAGCGCTCAATGCGAAGTTTCGGGCATAATTTCAAAGAGCTTTAACAGTTTTATCGTCATATTAGTCCAATACCATCTTGTACTTGCCCAGAATTTCCTCAGCGCAATTTTCCTCTTGTTTTAGAGGTGGTATTTACGAGGGAGATACTACTGTTAAAGAATTGAAGCAGATATAAGTATGGAGAGGCTAAATACCAAAGCCTGTACCAGCAGCAATCAGTACGATCTAGCTGCTCCTGTAAAAGTGTAAGTGTAGAGAAATATCAGTGCTAGCACGTAATCAAGTGAGCTTTAACTTGAAAATAATACTTGGGTTTTGGGTTTCAATTTTTACTAATTAATCATGGATAAAGTTTCTGTTTGTTAAAGGTTGTAACATTATATTTAGATATTTAATTTTCTTGGGTTTTTAATGTAGGTTGTTCTATTGAGCCTTAAGCAAATGCAGGCTTAAATTAGCTTCTCAGCGTCTCAAAAAGGCTTTTGAACTTAGGGTAACTATAAAAAATTGGGTTGATAATCTGTTTGTCAGAATAAATAATTTAGTAAGATCTTCTACCTTGTAGTTAAAAAAAATAGTCCAACATAACTAATCAAAACTAATAGTTCAAATCTTTATTAAAAGTAAGGTGAGTATCTGCACTGCACACTTAGAGAAATTTTTAATTGAGAGACAAATCAACTTAACCCATCTATGAACTTGTAAAAATTCCTACTTAGGTACTTAATTTTTCTTCATCCGGTAGTCTGTTGCTTTTGTTCTAAAGTTATTTTCTTAAGTTGCACACGGAATTTTGAAAGTATTATGAATAGTCAAAAACACCAAAAAGAAACATTGTCCTACCACATACTTTTAACAGCTTCAACAATGATTGGTGTCTGCTTAACAGTGATTACAATTTTTAGAGTCACAGATTTTCATTTAAAAACTTATGTAGATGAGCTTCTTGGAATTGATACACTTCTATTCATTCTCTCTTGTTTTTCATCATATATATCAATCAGACAAGGAAATAATAAGAAAATTGAATTTATAGCAGATAATTTATTTATAGCTGCCATGTCTATTATGGTTATTGTTGGTATATTAATGTTGAGTTTAAGATAAGTAAGCAAGTATAGCAGTTCTAAATTAATTGTAAAAATGTGGGGTCGTCTCGGCTGTCCCAGGGGTAAGCATGGGATACTCAGAGCAAACGCTTGATGGCAAGCAGGCTGACGTGACCTTCCGAAATCCAAGTTGGAGTTGGGGTGGGGTGTCGGGAATCTGATCTCCAACCTGTCGGACTTGAAGACATATGCAAAGGCGGTGGCGACAGGTGAGAAACTCCTCACCAAAAAGATGCAGAAGCAGCGGCTCACCTGGGTAACACTGCCTCCAACACGGAAACGAAGAAATAGGGTCTGGGAATTGGCTTTGATCAAGGGTGGTTAGGACACACTGGCGAATTGCCAGGCTATAACGTCGGGATGTACTATTTGCCCACCAAGGATGCCACGATGATAGTGTGATGGTCAACTTTTTGAGTTAAATGGCAGGTTTGGTTAACCTCCAGGGCGATCGCTTCTGGTCCTTCGTAGGGCGCTGTTGGTATCATGAGGTTTACTTTTTACCGCCGAGATGCATTACAGCAGCGTTTACGTGCTTATAGTAACCCTACATCAGTGTAATGAAAGAACTTCCTGCTTCACTTCAGTAAGTAGCGATCGCATAGTATTAGTAGTTGTTCTGGCTGTAATATTCACTGAGTAGTAGATGAAGATACGCAAACTTTGTTTACAGCCAACAGAGACATAAACCTTTGGGAAGTAGTGATAGAGAATAGTGGTTATTTAAAACTTGCGAGTATAATGTTTCAAGGCTTGTTTAGTTAGTTGTGACATGGTTTTTTTAACTTATTCCAGTATATTTATTGCTTCACTAAATCTAAGAAGTAGTTACTATTTAAGCAATACAGAGCTATCACACTACACTACTTAGGAAAGAAACTAAGTGCTCAAAATCCATTGACTTAAGGGAGTTTAAGAAGTCTGCTAGTTCTGAAGAGACGATATATGTATTTGGGATTGTGGCGATCGCACTCCCCATTTTTTGTGCCAGCTGATACCACATAGACAACCTTGAGTTAGTGTCTAAAGCCTGGTATTCAAGTGTTATGGGAGAACTTCCAGCGCCGATCAGCAGATCACGTAACGTTAATAGTTGTTCCTGCTGAGACATATGCTCAATTTGATGCACAAATTCTATAGCCACTTCTGGAGAAGTTCTTTTGAGAGTTGGTAATGTAATTGAACCAGAAACTTCACTGTAAATTAATGCTAACGCTGCTAATTGAGCATCAACAGGTAGGTTCTTAAAAGCTGCTACAGACAGGTTGTGAGTATCCATATTATTAAAATTAGCTCAAAATCCAATAAATGAAGTATATTTTTGCTCTCTTACTTCTAAAGACAAATGCATGCAGATTTAATTTAAGCCCAGCTAAGTTAATACTTTGATAAACTTTGTATTGCCTTTCATTACCTTTACTACAAAAAATAAACATGCAGCCTCACATTAATACCTGATTGCTGTTAATTTTTCACGCAGGTACGAAAGACATGAGGCAGCATAATCTTAAATTACCCTTGGATTGCTACTATCTAATGTTGCACTTAATTCGATAGCCAACTACTCTCAAAGTTCAACTGCTTATCGCCGTAGCTACCATTAGGTTATCAAATCTTAAATTTCAGCGCCTTGTTTTGCTTCGGCACCCATTGGGGATACGTAATCACGGAAAAGGGTAATTTGCTCCTCATATCCCAATCCCTTGACTTGGTTTAAGATTTCTTCTGCTTGGGAAGAAATTTTATAGTCTGAAGGCATAGGAATGATAGTAGCATTATCCATACCTTGTGACAGACGATACCAAAATAGTAGCTTAGTGGTGTCACTCATTGAGCCATACATCCGGGTATATTGGGTATCTGCCTTATTAATCAAATCCCGCTGAAGTTGTAACTGCTGTTCATGGGGCATATCTTTAACTTGATTAAACAAACCTTCAGCTATATCAGTACCAACAGTGCTTGCTCCTGGGGCGGCTGGTGTAACTGAGCTACCCATTTCTTTGTAAATAAAATAAAACAAAGCTAGTTGATTATCCACATCTAAGTTTTGCCAAGCTTGCACAGATTTGCTTAAATTCTCATCATTACTTTGAGTAAATGCCATTGTAATCTCCAATTATTTCCACAGCAGTGTAGTTTCCTTATTTTGGGGAAACTTATTTTATTTGTTCGGGTACTGAAGCTGAAAAATATTACCTTCTTACCTTCAGTCCTATTAACTTAAAAACATTAACAAGAAGTGTTCCTTTGCTTAAACCCGCTGGAGATAGAGGTAGAAAACCTTACTGAAGATGGAGGTAAAGTCAACCAGATTTCATAAAATCTGGTAATTTAAAGTAGAGTTGATCCGGAAGTAGTCGCGTAGTCATCGTATCCATTGTTGTCACCAATAGAGCAATTTAATCTCGGCGCTCTTCATAATCTTCAGAAGACATGGGATCAAGATCCCAACGGCGAACATCACGCTCTTCTAAAATTTCATTTGTGCGTAGGAAAGCATTATCATCCATCTCTAGCCCAACAGCAGCGCCTATTTCATCAACAATATCTTGATCTGGAGTGGCGACGGTTCCCCCAACAGCTTCGTCACCTACCATCGCAGCCTGGGAGCAGGCTGCATCTATATCTCCCCCAGTTAGGACTGGGCTATTACCAACTTCATCTATGTCTACATCACCCTGATGCCAGACAGCGTCCTCATCCGCAGCAGTTAAGCCTGGGGTGGTTATTGTGTATTCTGCTAATTCATCGGGTATAGTTCCCTGTCCAATGTTATGTTCTGGCTGTGATTGCACACCAGTTCCATATGATTCAGTAATTTCCTGCGGCAAATCCTCAAGCTCAGAGGCGATCGCATCCTCTAAATTGCCATCTGCTGCTAACTCGTTTTGTGCCATAACCTTTATCGCTAACGCATTTCCACCTTAGCGCTTTGCTCCAAGTCCAACTTATTCCGGTAGATGTATTCCTAATAGGGGAAACTATTTTAATCTATCCCTCTGGAGTGAAGAGATGCTATGGGTCGGACACATACCCTGTAGAAGTGATTTAGTGCGATCGCGTTACAAGCAAGATTGTCCCAATAACGAAGTTACCCTTGGTGTAATAATAAACCGCTGGGACGCGATTAGTTACGAACAGCGGTTTTGACTCAGGAGATAGTGAGTGAAATACGACCAGTTTATTAAACACGTTCAGGAGAAGGCTCAACTAGATTCCCGCGAAGATGCCGAACGTGCTACCCGCGCAACCTTGGAAACAATCAAAGAACGCATTGTTGGGAATGAAGCAAGCCAACTAGCAGCTCAGTTGCCAAAAGAATTAGGGCAGTATTTGCATGGGCGAGAAGGCGAAGATGGTCAATACTTCAAGATTGACGAATTTTGTCAGCGTGTGAGTGAAAAAGAGGGTGTAGAGCCGAGCACTGCGGCAAATCATGCTAGAGCGGTGTTTGCTGTGTTAGAACAAGCTGTTTCGTCGGGTGAATTTGCAGACGTGCGCTCAAATTTCTCTGAGGATTACGAAGAGCTATTTGCCGAGAAAAGTGAAACATAAGTCAGCATGTTTTTTGCGGATGGAAGGTGAGGTAACTCCTGCAAAACTAACGAAATAATGCAGCAATTACGATCTAAGTTTTTCACATCAACCATATTAAAAAAAGGAGAGTAAGCATGGCATCAACACCACAAGATAAGCAACAGGATGAAAGCAACGAAACAGGACGTTGGGCATCGCTAATTGGTGGAGGTGCAATGGTACTGATGGGACTGAGGCAGCGCTCTTTACGTGGTGCTTTAACTGCGATCGCTGGAGGTACTTTAGCATATAAAGCTGCAACCACAAAAGGCGGTATCCAAGAAGCACTGGGCATGGATCAAACAATCACAGTTGAAAAAACAGTAACGATCAATAAACCAGCTGACGAACTTTACCGCTTCTGGCGCAAATTAGATAATTTGCCGCACTTCATGAAGCATCTAAAGTCAGTTACCCAAATAAGTGACAAGCGATCGCACTGGGTAGCCAACGCACCTTTAGGAGCAAGCGTTGAATGGGATGCAGACATCATTGAAGAGCGGGAAAACGAGTTTATCTCCTGGGCTTCAGTTGAAGGTGCAGACGTTGATAACTCTGGCTTTGTGCGGTTCAAGCCTGCACCAGCAGATCGCGGCACAGAAGTCAAGGTTGTAATGGAATATGCTCCTCTCGGTGGAGCGATTACAGCGGCGGTTGCTAAGCTTTTCGGTGAAGAACCAGAACAGCAAATTGGTGATGAGTTACGTCGCTTCAAAATGCTGATGGAAGCAGGCGAAATTGCCACAACCGAAGGTCAGCCAAAAGGTAGTTAATTGTCTTTCCTCTACTAATGACCAATGACTAATGACTAAGGACTAATAACTAATGACCAATGACTAAGGACTAATAAATAATGAAAGCAGTTTGCTGGCAAGGCGCTAATAAGGTGCAAGTAGAAACAGTGCCAGATCCGAAGCTCCTTAATCCGCGCGATGCGATTCTTAAAGTTACATCTACAGCGATTTGTGGCTCCGATTTGCACATTTATGGCGGCTATATTCCCACAGTCCAAAAAGGTGACATTATTCCTTAGTTATTAGCAAATAACACATAGATGCACATTGCTCGGCTTGCCGCGAAGTTATGTACTAATGACCAATGACCAATGACCATTAACTAATAACTAAGGACCAATAACTATGAAAGCAGTTTGCTGGCACGGCACCAATGATGTACGAGTCGAAACAGTACCCGATCCAAAAATCATTAATCCCCGTGATGCTGTTATTAAAATCACCTCGACGGCGATTTGTGGTTCTGATTTACATCTTTATGACGGCTACAACCCTACGATGAAGTCAGGCGATATCCTGGGCCATGAATTTATGGGGGAAGTTGTTGAATTGGGCAGCAGTGTCAAGAATGTCAAGATAGGCGATCGCGTTGTCGTCCCTTTTACCATTTCCTGCGGCTCGTGTTTTTTCTGCCAAAAAGATTTATGGTCGCTGTGTGATAACTCCAACCCCAACGCTTGGATGGTGGAAAAAATCATGGGTTATTCCCCAGCTGGTCTTTACGGCTACTCCCATCTGACGGGTGGCTACGCTGGCGGTCAAGCTGAATATGCCCGTGTGCCCTTTGCCGATGTCGGTTTGTTCAAGATTCCTGATGGACTGAGCGACGATCAAGTCCTATTTCTTACAGATATCTTCCCTACAGGCTATATGGCAGCGGAGAACTGTGACATCCAGCCAGGAGATACTGTAGCAATTTGGGGTTGCGGTCCAGTCGGACAGTTCGCCATTAGAAGCGCCTATATGCTAGGTGCAGAGCGGGTAATTGCAATTGATCGAGTTCCCGAACGTCTGAAAATGGCTAAGGAACAAAGTAAGGCAGAAGTTATTAACTATGAGGAAGTAGATGCAGGTGAAGCCCTTAAGGAAATGACTGGAGGTCGCGGTCCTGATTCTTGCATGGATGCTGTAGGAATGGAGGCCCACGGCACGGGTTTAGAAGGATTCTATGACGAAGCAAAGCAAGCGCTGCGTCTGGAAACAGATAGGCCTACTGCCCTACGGCAAGCGATCGTTGCCTGTCGCAAAGGTGGCACCGTATCAGTGCCTGGTGTTTACACTGGCTTTGTGGACAAGATGCCGCTGGGTGCTTTCATGAACAAAGGCTTAACCATGAAAACAGGACAAACGCACGTTCATCGGTACTTTCGCCCGTTACTTGAACGCATCCAAAACGGCGAAATTGATCCATCTTACATAATTACTCATCGCCTGAAATTAGAGGAAGCACCCCACGGCTACGAAATCTTTAAGCACAAGAAAGATAACTGCATCAAGGTCGTACTCAAGCCAGGTCAGTCCACCTGAAACCCAACGCTGAATAAGCCAGGAGGAACCTTTATGACCCCGTATCCCTTGACGATGCACGGCGAGTAATCGCTGCCGGAGAAGACAAGTCCTGTGATATCGGACAGCCGATAAACCTGGATATCGTCGATATCTGTGTCTCTAACTTGCGTATCTACGAGGGCAGTTTGAAGTAGAAAAAGAAAAAAGGAGTAACTCATGGACAATTCATCGACCCGATCCCTGGCTGTTGTGACTGGTGCCTCTAGCGGCATCGGCTACGAACTTGCTAAACAGTTCGCTCAAAACGGCTTTGATCTCTTAATCACGGCTACCGGACCGAGCATTAACGAAGCGGCTCTTGCCTTCGAGGAGCTGGGTGCTAATGTCGAGACAGTACAAGCTGATCTTACTACCTATAACGGTGTCGAGACGCTCTACAACAAGATTAAGGCGACTGGGCCAGTGGATGTGATCGCCATCAATGCGGGTGTCGGTGTCGGCGGTGATTTCGCTCGCGAGACAGACCTAAAGGATGAACTCAATTTGATCAACCTGAATGTTGTGTCAACTGTCCATCTCGCTAAACGGGTAGTAAAGGATATGGTCAGTCGCGGCGAGGGGCGAATTCTGTTCACGTCGTCAATCGTCTCTCAGATGCCCAGTCCGTTCCAAGCAGTTTATGCAGCATCCAAGGCATTCGTACACTCTTTCTCGCAGGCAATACGCAACGAGTTGAAGGACACGGGTGTTACCGTCACCGCGCTCATGCCCGGAGCGACTGAAACCAACTTCTTTCACCGTGCAGGACTAGACGATACCAAGGTAGGCGCGGACAAGAAGGATGACCCAGCTAAAGTTGCTAAGCAGGGGTTTGAAGCATTAATGGCAGGCAACGACGGCGTACTTGCCGAATCGCTCAAGACGAAGATTCAAGGCGCTGTCAGTAAGATTTTGCCGGATACTGTTACTGCGGAAATGAACCGCAAGCTCAATGAGCCGGGGTCGGCTGATAAATAATCCGCCGCGCGGTCGAAGGGCATCGTCAAGTTAATGCTTTCACGCAGTTATTGCGAATAGCGACAACTAGCTGACGAAAAACTTGGTTTTTCGGGCGGGTTTTACTAACCCATTTCTCAATAAGCAGTGCCAACAGCAGCTAACCTGATCATGCCTTTGATCTCCTAAAGAGTGTTCTGGTTTCTAGCTTTACTAAAGTCTGATGTAATTATAATCACATCGAACCTTAATGCTGGTTTATTCCTTTAGATATCTCAATTGCTCAGGCATTACTTTCAAAGATAGAGGAGCGATCTCTATCAGCTTCTTTAGAATAAGCCCGTGGGCCATTCATAAGCTTGAGTAGCTTGATCTATTTAGTTAATAAATTGTAGCTATTTCATCATCACTGATTGAAACTAATTAATACATTGTCTTAGTTAGTAGGCGGATAAATGTTGTGATTAGTTTCACGTTACCGTGACTGAAAACTACGGGGAATGGATGAAAAAACAGCTTAAGTGAGCTGCAATTCTGCTTTGTAATCAATTGGAGAAATAGATGAACCAGGAAATATCGAGAAGAAAGTTTGTCATGCTTACAGGGGCGGGAACCGCAGCGATCGCACTTGGTAGCCCACTTCTGACAAGATCGGTAGAAGCGGCATCTACACCCGATGCTCAAATGAAAGTGGTTCTAGACGAACTTGCCGCTTTTAATGCACCACCGAACCAAATACTGTCGCCTATGAATGCCCGCAACAACCCCACCCTAGCAGATGCAGTCATCAGCGTGCTCGCTAAGCGCGGCAGACCTGCGGTGGAAATGGTCGGAGATGTCAGCCATCAACTCATACCGGGACCGGGAGGAGACCTGCTAGCGCGGATCTATAAACCAAAGGGAAAAGGTCCTTTCCCAGTGCTGGTATACTTTCATGGCGGTGGTTGGGTAATTGCCACCCTGAATACCTATGACTCCTCGTGTCGTGCCCTAACCAATGCAGCGAACTGTATGGTTGTGTCTGTTGCTTATCGACAAGCTCCAGAGCATAAGTTCCCAGCAGCGGCGGAGGATGCCTACGCTGCAACGCAGTGGGTAATATCCAATGCTGCTCAACTCAATGGCGATCCAACGCGGGTGGCAGTCGGCGGCGAGAGCGCGGGTGGCAACCTGGCAGCAGTCACCTGCCTGATAGCACGTAATCGCGGCGGCAAGATGCCTGTACATCAAATGCTTATATATCCCGTTACAAATTACGCCTTCGACACACCCTCCTATCAAGAGAACGCTAACGCTAAACCGCTCAGCAGACCCTTGATGAAGTGGTTCTGGGCGCACTACCTGAAAGATGAGTCGGACGGCAGTAAATCCTATGCCTCACCCTTGCGAGCAGAACATCTGCGCGGTTTGCCGTCGGCAACGGTAATCACAGCAGAAATTGACCCGCTCCGCAGTGAAGGGCAAGCTTATGCACAGCGGCTACGGGAGGCGGGTTTGTCCGTAAGAGCAATTAACTATAACGGCGTAACTCACGAATTCTTTGGTGCGGGGGCAGTGGTAAATAAGGCGAAGCAAGCGGTTAGCGAAGCGGCAGCTGGGCTACGCTCTGGATTTGCTGGTAGGTAACACTGTCAGACCCAAGGAAAAGTAATGTGATCAATGAGATGACAACTGTGCTGCTAGATATCGGATTCACTGTTCCTGGACAAGCCTGTACCCATTGGAACAAGGAACCTGGTACTGGTGAGTCCTACTTGGAGACTAAGTACAAACACAATTGGTCGCGACGCACTGAAACTAGTTTATCTCAAAGAACAAGCATGGAACAGCGTCGGTTTGGTTCTACACAGCACGAGGTTGCAGTGATCGGTCAAGGAACCTGGCAAATTGAGGGTGGCGATCGCGCCACCGCAGTCTCGGCTTTGCGCCAAGGACTTGATCTGGGTATGACCCATATCGACACCGCAGAGATGTATGGTACTGCCGAGGAAGTAGTCGCCGAGGCAATCATTGGGCGACGCGACGAAGTTTTCCTAGTTTCTAAGGTACTTCCTAATAATGCCTCTCAAAGTGGGACAATAGCAGCCTGTGAGGAGTCGCTCGTTCGCCTTAAAACTGATCGCCTAGACTCTTACCTGTTACACTGGCGCGGTCAGAACCCCCTGGAGGAAACAATCGCGGGCTTCGAGCAGCTTCAGCGCGAGGGAAAAATTCTTACTTGGGGCGTGAGCAACTTCGATGTGCCAGACCTGGAAGCGGTTTGGAAGATCGCTGGTGAAAACCGTCTTGTCTGCAATCAGGTCCTCTACCATTTAGGCGAACGGGCGATCGAGCACGCCGTGATCCCCTGGTGTGAGAAGCACAATGTTGCTGTGGTCGCCTACAGCCCATTTGGTCACGGGAGCTTTCCCAGTCCGCGCACAACCGGAGGCCGCGTCCTTGAGGAAATTGCCGCCGCACATAACGCGACCCCTCGCCAGATCGCACTCCGGTTCCTGGTGCGGCAGCCCTTACTTTTTACAATCCCCAAGGCTTCCAATCCAGAACACTCCGCCGAGAACGCGAGGTGCGGAGAGATCGATCTGACCGAAACTGAACTCGCCCAGATTGATAAGGCTTTCCCACTCGGTTCCCGTCCCTGTCAGTTGCCAATGCTATAGTTCAGTCGTTCAAAGAGTATCCGCACCTCAGCCCTTTTTATCGGACACACAACATGGCAGTCATCAGTACAGTGGAGCAGGTCACATCTGATCTAACCCGATTACGGTTCCTTTTCGTCAACCTCTACCTATGGGGCACTCCCGACTCGTGGGTGCTGGTCGATGCTGGTCTGCAAGGGTGTACAAGCACGATTATCGACACTGCTGAAGAGCGCTTCGGCAAAGGAACTGCGCCCCAAGCAATTATCCTCACGCATGGTCATTTCGATCACGTCGGTGCGTTTCCGGAACTGTTCGACCACTGGGATGTGCCAGTTTACGCGCACCAGCTGGAACTGCCTCACCTGACTGGGCAAGCTGACTACCCGCCGCCCGACCCGACCGTGGGTAAAGGGGTGATGGCGCTTATGTCCTTCACCTACCCCAACAAGGCAATTGATCTAGGACCCCGTGTACAATTGCTACCGGAAGATGAAAGTGTGCCGCACATGTCCGGCTGGCGCTGGATTCATACCCCCGGTCATACCCCTGGGCACGTCTCACTATTTCGGGAGAGCGATCGCTGCATGATTGTGGGTGATGCTTTCGTGACTATTAAGCAGGAATCGCTCTATGCCGTCGTCACGCAGGAGCAGGAGATTCACGGCCCCCCGGCATACTTTACGCCGGATTGGGAGGCAGCGCGCCACTCTGTTGAACGGCTTGCCGCGTTGCAGCCGTCGATTGCGGCGACGGGTCACGGTACCCCTATGGGTGGCGAGGAATTGACCAGTGGTCTTGAGAAGTTGGTGAGAGAGTTCGACGAAATTGCCATTCCCGATCAAGGCCGCTACGTGCCTGAAGAACAGCAGGACTAATTCGTTCCGCCTTCATCAAGGCGAAAGCGGCGAGATCCCGAAGGCTTGCAGGATGTGCAGGTGTCGTTGTGTCGGATGACGCGAAGTTTGTCTCAGGCACGACAATCAAATATGACGAAGCACGCTCCAGCGCGATATAATCCTGTTGCAGCAGCCTACTGAACGCCCTTAGTGTGGATGCAAAGGCTACTCATAGCAACTGAACGGAAACCTGATCAATGCGTAGGGCGCAGCCCGCCGTAGGCATCGCTTGCATTGGCAATGTAATAGCCCGCATCACGAATGTGACCTGCTACATTAGCATTGTTAGTACTTACATTGCCATTGTTACTCCCTACATTACGAATGCGTAGGCGCAGCCCGCCGTAGGCATCGCCTGCATTGGCAATGTAACAGCCCGCATAAGGAATGCGACTCGCTACATCAGTATTTTTGCTACTTACATTCCATAGGTACCAACGCTGGAAACAGGAACTGTCCCAAATGGGAGACGTAATGCCTAAAAGTTTACGTCCAACGGTACAAATGCACGACCACGAGTTACGCGATGCTATTGGTAGTGCGGTTGAGTCTGAACTCTTAAGCAAATGGTACAAAAATCAAAAGGACAGAACATAATGTGAGTGAGGATTATGTAGGTTTTCTGTAAGTTGAGTGTTGAACAGGCTTACTAGCGACAGTTATGATTCTTGGCTCAATAGGGATTCCAGGGAGCTAAGTAAGCAAAGTTTCCAGTAATGCTTTAAGCAAGGCTTTACCTCGTCTCTTAGCATTATGGACGAACTCAAAGAAGCCTAAATAGAGCGGTAACTTTTGTTGAGAAATGCC
>JBGTCQ010000321.1:0-3480 GCA_041748755.1 Chroococcidiopsidaceae cyanobacterium
AAAGATCCGTCAACAAGTTGGAATTGCCACTGCTGCTGTAGGTTCCATTACACAAGCGATGCAAGCAGACGAGATTATTCGTAATGGTCGCGCTGACATCGTACTATTAGCGCAGGAAATGCTGCGTGATCCATATTGGCCCTATCGCGCAGCCCAAGAATTGCACCAGAAAGAGACAGCTACATTGCCGATCCAATATGCTAGTTGGCTATAAAGCGGAGTAAAAAAGGTGGCGTTGCATAATGAAGGGATGAAGGAGGGTATCATACTATGCAGTGTCGATACTGTGGGTCTACAGAGGTTCGCAAGAACGGGAACCGTCGGGGGAAACAAAATCACATTTGTACCGCCTGCGGGTGCCAATTTATCGAGGGGGATGCCCCACCTAAAGGTTACAGCGAAGCGGTCAAGCAGGATTGCTTGATGCGCTACGTCAATGGCATGGGGTTTCGCGGCATCGAACGCTGTACCGGTGTGCATCATACAACGGTGATTCATTGGGTCAAGCAGTTAGGAAACCAATTGCCCCACGCCCCAGAGGAATCTGAGATTCCAGAGGTAGGAGAACTCGATGAACTGGAAACGTTTGTCTGGTCAAAAAAAACAAAGTTTGGGTGTGGACAGCGCTGAACCATTTTCGAGCGGGGATTCTCGCTTGGGTAGTGGGCGATCATAGCGCAAAGACGTTCAAGCCCTTGTGGCAGATTGTTTGTTGCTGGCAGTGCTACTTCTATGTCACAGACGGCTGGAAGGTTTACCCCAGTTTCATTGAGGAGGGCGACCACATTGTCAGCAAGACGTATATGACGAGAGTCGAAGGTGAGAATACGCGGTTACGTCACTACCTAGCCCGACTGCACCGGAAGACTTTGTGTTATTCCAAGTCGGTCGAAATGCTGAAGCATTCGCTTCGCTTGCTACTCCACTACTTAAAGTATCGAGTAATACCTGTCTTCTCTTAATTCATCCCTCTGTTCAGCAACGCCAAAAAGGTTATTTAGTTTCGTCTTTGCACATCGTAGCCGACTAACTGCAATTCAAAAAATTTACCCTAAAACCCAATGAAAAGACGCGAGTTATTGATTGTCTCCGCAGGTATTGCTACAACGCCACTATTAATAAAGGCAGGCACTGGGAATGCTCAGATAAAGCCAGCTTTAAAAGGTGAAGTCAAACTAGATAAAGATTTGCCGGGATACTATGTGCGTCCTCAAGGTAGAGGTCCTTTCCCCGCAGTGATGGTGTTTATGGAAGCATTTGGGTTAAATCCTAATATCAAAAATGTGTGCGATCGCCTAAGCCAAGCAGGTTATGCCGCCTTAGCACCAGACTTTTATCACGGCGATATATACGAATATACAGATATCCAAAATGCGATCGCCAAGCTCAAAACCCTGAATGATGACACGGTGATGGCTGAAGTCGGCAAAGGATTGGAATTTTTGGCAGGACGTGAAGAGGTAGCTGCTAATAAAGTTGGTGTAATAGGCTTTTGTATGGGTGGGCGGGTTGCTTTTCTAGCTAATGCCGTTCATGCTGACAAGTTTAAAGGTGCAGTTGCTTTTTATGGCAGTGCAATTGCCAATCCAAAAGATAAAATTGGGCGCAAACCCTTGCTGGATCGAGTAGGAACAATGCAATCGCCAATAATGTTGATCTATGGTGCGGATGATGATTTAATTGCTGCTGAAGAACACCAACGCATTGTTGGAGCGCTTTCCCAGGCTAAAAAGCGCTATATCCTCACTGTTTTTCCTAATGCTGGACATGGTTTTTTGAGCGATCGCCGAGATAGCTACGCAGCTGCTCCTGCACAAGAAGCATGGGAAATGACGCTGAATTTCTTTAAGCAAAATTTGGCGTAATTGTAAAGTAATTAAATCGGGTGAGCGCCTTATTGATTCAGTCTGTGCTGAACTACGCCTAATCAGTCAAGGGTGACTAATATGCTCATACACTTCCAAATGCTGGCCCAGTACAACACTTTGGCAAATCACAAACTCTACGAAGTTTGTGCCCAAATTTCCGATGCGGAGCGTAAGCGCACTAGACTAGCTTTTTTTAAAAGTATTCACGGTACGCTCAACCACCTCATGGTTGGTGACAGGATCTGGCTGACTCGATTTGAGGGGCAACAGATCCCATCAACCAGACTTGACACGATTCTCTATGATGACTTTAATGAACTTAGAGAAGCGCGTGTAGCAGAAGATCAGCGGATTAAAACTTTTGCAGCTGGTTTAACTGAAGAGTTTTTAGGTAGCACAATTCAGTATGTAAATAACGCGGGAAAAATCTGTAACGATCCTGTTGATTTATTGGTTGCCCACTTTTTTAATCACCAAACTCACCATCGAGGGCAAATTCACGACATGATAACGCAGACTGAAATTGCTCCGCCATCTCTAGATATGCATCGCGTTATTCGACCATAACTTGACTTGAGAGAAGCAAAAGCCTGGTTACTTGCACAGGGAGACGACATTGTACCAATCCCCGGTACCAAGCGCCGCACCTACCTTGAGGAGAATGTTGCAGCTGTGGATATTACCCTAACTCAAGCAGAACTGGAGCGCATTAACGAGGTTGCCCCGAAAAACATTGCTGCTGGCGATCGCTATGCCGATATGAGCAGTGTAAATCGCTAAGACCGTTTATGTCTTTGTGATCGCGGCTTTGAGGCTTTGGCAAAACTCAGCGATCGCCCTCAATCCCTGTTCTGGTGTGCCATCTGCCAAACGTTTCACAAAAGCACTACCCACAATTACGGCATCTGCTCCCCATTCCTTAACCTGCTGTGCCTGTTCTGGTTGAGAAATCCCAAAGCCAACACCAATTGGTTTATCAGTTAACTGCCGCATTTGTTGCAGTAAATCTTGCACCCGCGTCTCTATCCCTGAGCGCATCCCAGTTACACCAGTAACACTTACTAAATAGATAAAGCCTTGAGACTGACGCGCGATCGCCTCAATTCGTTCAGCCGAACTTGTAGGAGCCACTAATAACGTCAGATCAACTCCTACTTCTGCCGCTGGTTTCAGTAAGCCTGCCGCTTCTTCTAGCGGCAAGTCAGGTACAACTAACCCCGCCACACCAGCATCAGTAAGTTGTTTTAAGAATACCTCTATACCCCGATTCAAAATTGGATTGTAGTAGGTAAACAGAATAATGGGCGATCGCAGCGTTGGGCTAATACTCTGCACCATTTCCAACACCTGATCTAATCTTGTTCCCCGTTGCAGGGCGCGGGTTGCTGCCGCTTGAATTACTGGCCCATCTGCTAGCGGATCGGAGTAGGGAACGCCCAGTTCAATTATGTCTGCACCAGTTGCATCTAGAACCCGCAATGCTTTAGCTGTTGTCTCCAAGTCTGGATCGCCAGCAGTGATAAATGGAATCAGGGCACACTCGTGGCGAGCACGTAGGGACTTAAAGCAATCAGAAATTGAGGTCATCATTAACTAGGGGCTAGAGGCTAGG
>JBGTCQ010000322.1:0-4069 GCA_041748755.1 Chroococcidiopsidaceae cyanobacterium
GGCTACCGCCAGTTTCTGCTTCATGCCGCGACTCCACCCACCTACACTCTGATGACGGCGGTGCCACAACCCCATGTTACTGAGTAATTCCTTAATGCGCGATCGCCTTTTAGCTGTTGGTAAGCGCCAAGCCCGCCCGTAGAACTCCAAGTTGTCTGCCGCACTTAATCGTTCGTAAAGCCCCGGATGTTCCAGCAGCGCGCCTGTATGTTGGCGAATTTTATCTGAGTGCGATCGCGTATCAAAGCCCAGCACTTCGGCTTGTCCACTAGTTGGTTCCAACAAACCGAGCAGTAACCGAATTGTAGTTGTTTTGCCAGAACCATTAGCACCCAGAAAGCCAAAGACAATACCACGAGGTATCGAGAGCGATAAATTATCTACTGCTTGAACCTGACTAAAATTTCGACTGAGATTTAGGGTGCGAATTGCGTTCGCAGTCATTTACAGTTTCCAGATTTTTATTGCTTCAAGTATGCAACTAATATCTTTTTCTAGCTAGAGTCATAAAATAGAAGGATTCAATATCTGATACCTTCTCAACACTTCCCAGAAGTTATTTCTTATTAAATTATAAATAATAACAAAAACAGCGTAGTTGGTGTAAACTCATGTTTCTACGCTGTTTTCATATATATTATTCGTGCATTTACAAGTGTAAGGTAAACAAATTTGGGCTAAAGGTTTATTCAAAAGTACGATTTAAAAATAATCAGGGATAACGTTCATTTGTTGGACATTGACATTATCCCTGATAACTCAAGCTAAAGTAGTTTACCTAATTCTGCCTAAGAATTAAGCTAGACCGACTTCCATCAACAGTGGATAGGTAGGATTAAGAGGGGAATAACTATGAAAATGATATGGAGGGTCAGACCAGGCATCCAGTCTTAATATTTCTGGTTGCACCGCATCCTCTCTAGGGTAAAAGGTGAGACGGCAACACTCCTCAGTCCAACCATCTTCAACATTTTTCTGATACTGGGGACTATTTAAGTAATCAACATCGTCCCTGAGCTTCAACTCAAACAGCAGTGCATATTTACCCTCTTTAACATCAGCCCATTCTTTAACTGACCCCATAATATCGGCAATCTTAATACCTTTGGTATCAACTGAGAAAGGCAGTAAAATCGCTCGCACAGTATCTGGTCTAACGCTGATTTCCTCTGATTGTTCTGGAGTATAGACTTCAATTGCAATATGTCGACATTCCCCAAAGACAGAGAAGGTCAGGCTACCTGGACGTGCAGAAAATCCCTGAGCAAGTGTACTGTCAGTAACGTCATGAAAGGTTTCCTCTTCATCAAGATTGGCATTAAAGACTCGGAATGCAAAGTTCCAAGGATACATACCAAAGGTTGCTAATTTGCTCATCGCAGAATCACAAACTCTATGCTGTCCCCATTAGCTATTTCCACAGGTGGTGAAGTTGGCGAAACTTTATATCTTTCAAGCTGTCTATCGAAGCTACTTCCAGATCCTCTATTATCTGATAGAGAAATACACTTGATATGAGCAGAACCCTTGTTCTCTGCAAACACAGCAGGTGGATACTCATCTTTATCCTGACCTAAATTAGGAGGACATATGTAAGCATTGGTAGACCTACCTCTGCGATTTTTTACTTTGTTTGGATCATTTGGTGTTGAACGGTCGAGTTTTAACAGACGTGGATAGCTTTTACGTAATGGATTACCAGTCCTACGTGGCAGTAGTGGTGCTGTAATTGGTTCAGGTGGAACTCCCTGCGCTTCTAATACGTGTTGGGCTGTCTCAGGAAAGGTTCTGACACAAGGAAACTGAACTACTGTTTTGCAAAGAGCAATTTGTGGCAACCCGACAGTTGTAGAAACAATAGTACCTACAGTTGCGGGCGCGATTCGTTGAGTGCTGAATCACGGTAATCAGTCCGTACATAAGCACCCCAGTCTAGACAACTAAGTCTAACTGAACTTCTCGATTGATGTAGGTGAAAGCCCTACCTGCCAAACTCAGGCATGACTCCTTATCTGCCCACGCCGAACCAACTCGAAGTACCTACGGGGAAATTGGTAGAGCGATGCTGGGGACAGGGTGCAACCAGACAGCCGTTACGGGTTGACACTGGTGCTAATAGGGGGTTCCTAAGATGAAATCAGATTCTAGAAAAGCGACCCAATCTCAGGCAGGGCGTAACACAAAAAACCCTGACCTCGCCAGAGTTTAGTATCCCGCCGAATTCCTGTCAAGAGCGGCATGAGTAAGGGGTTCTGGCGGTCGAAGTGAATCCATCTAAGGGAACTATCAATCAAACGAGAGGAACGAATAAAAACAGTCTGTTAGGTCTAAGGATTCGTACCCTTGGTAGGCTGGACGAGCAGCGGAAATCCGCAGACTGGGTAAGACAACCCGTAATTGGGTTGAGGTTCAAAGAAAACACTTGTTGGAGTAGAGTATGGTTAGGCACAGCAATAAGGCTAGTGAACTCTGGAAAAATCTACCCTGGAAGAAATTCCGGCGCGACTTATTCCGCCTACAAAGAAGAGTGTTCAAAGCAGTCTCAGTTGGAGACAAGCACAAAGCGAAGTATCTACAGAAACTTATCCTTAAGTCCAAAGCTGCGAGATACCTGGCAATACGCCAAGTTACTCAACTAAATGCTGGCAAGAAGACGGCGGGAGTTGACGGCAAAGCGTCCCTCACTTTTGGGGAACGTTTCACCTTGAGTGAAGAACTTAAGGCGAACGTTAACACATGGAAACATAATAAGCTGCGTGAAATTCCAATCCCTAAAAAAGATGGAACAAAGCGAATGCTAAAAGTTCCAACTATAGCGGACAGAGCGTGGCAATGCCTCGCAAAATACGCCTTAGAACCTGCCCACGAAGCAACATTCCATGCAAGGAGTTACGGTTTTAGGACAGGTCGCTCGGCACACGATGCTCAGAAAATCCTGTTCGCAAACCTTCAAAACAAAAAACATGGAATAGATAAGCGAGTCATCGAACTAGATATCGAAAAGTGCTTCGACAGGATTAACCACTCATCCATCATGGAACAACTCATTGCCCCTCTAGGCATCAAGACAGGAATTTTTCGCTGTCTCAAATCAGGAGTTAACCCAGGGTTTCCCGAAAAAGGAACGCCGCAGGGTGGAGTAGTTAGCCCATTACTCGCCAACATTGCATTAAATGGCATCGAAAGTATCTACAAATACAAAAATGCCGGGGGAATTATTATTGAACCATCAATTCGCTATGCGGATGATATGGTCATAATACTCCAACCACAACAGGATGCTGAGGAAATACTGAAACGTATTAGCCAATTTTTAGCAGAACGAGGATTAAAGGTAAGCGAAAAGAAAACCAAGCTAACTGCCACGACAGATGGGTTTGATTTCCTCGGCTGGCACTTTAAAGTGCAGAGCAACGGGAAGTTTAGAGGTGTCCCTTCAGAGGACAACTTCAAAGCCTTCCGTAAGAAAGTAAAACACATAGTCAACAACTCAGACTATGGCGCTAAGGTGAAAGCCGAAAAGCTTGCACCAATAGTTAGAGGCTGGAGGAATTACCACCGCTACTGCAAAAGGGACGGGTCACGATTCTCGTTGTATCACATCCAAAAAAGAGCGTTCAAGGTATTCAATAAGGAAACCAAACAGAATCGCCACACTAGCAAGAAATTGTTAGATAAAGCCTTTCCAGCAGTTCCTTACTCCGAAAATAGACACATCAATGTCAAGGGTAACAAATCACCCTATGACGGCGATTTGACCTACTGGAGTGAACGTAATAGCAAGCTCTACGACGGTGCAACCTCTAAAGTCTTAAAACGACAAAACCATTCATGTGCCAGATGCGGACTAAAGATAACTTCTGAGGAGCGAGTTAACTTGCACCATAAAGACGTAAATCACCACAACTGGAAATGGAATAATCTGGAAGCTCTACATGAGTCTTGCCACGATTACGGACACATGGGCAAAAGGCACAGCCTAATTGAATCGGGAGCCGGATGACACGAAAGGATCACGTCCGGATCTAAAAGGGAGGGGCGCTGGATAATACCAGCCCTCGACCCTAAT
>JBGTCQ010000323.1:0-16509 GCA_041748755.1 Chroococcidiopsidaceae cyanobacterium
GCGATCGCAAGCTAATAACCCAGAGTTTGTACCCATACCATGATAACGGCTATCTGTCAACAATTGGTGCCAATTTCGTTGGACGGCAAGCTGTTGCCACATTTCCGTATTCATAGCTGGTGCTAACAATACTGGGCAGGTGGAAGCCAATATAGTATTCGTGAGTAGATTGTCAGCCATCCCGTGGGATAACTTCGCCAGGGTGTTAGCAGTGAGGGGGGCAATAACAAAAACTTCTGCCCATTCACCCAAATATATGTGTAATGGACGCTGGTGTATTGGTTGCCAAAATTTATCATCTGTGTAGGCTGGATGACGAGACAGCGTTGCCAGCGTCAAAGGCGTGATGAATTCTTGGGCTGAATTGGTAAGAATTACTCGAACTTCAGCCCCAGCTTTAAATAGCATCGAAACGACCTCACAGACTTTATAGGCAGCAATGCCGCCGCCTATACCAATCAGTACCCGTCTGCCGCGAACCATCTACACTTCATCGTAGGGGTCTAGATCTAGGAGGTAAACATAGGGTTCTACTAACTCAGGACGCTGAAAGGCGATCGCTCGTAGCAAATGCCAATCATTCAACCCGTCAAAAGCATTGGTATAATTATCCTGCTCTAGACGTGTAGCCAAGTCCTTTACCTCCACTATTGTTACAGCAGCAATATCCTGCTTGGAAATGCTCAAAGTCTCCATCATCACTCGCCCCTCCCTTGAGCAAAATCTGCATTTACACCAGGTTAAGCTACAAAAATTGTATCAACCCAATCTATCTTACTCAGTTCAGGATACCTGAGTATATAAAAGTTGCATGATTACATAATGATTTAATAAATTTAGCTTGGTGGCATTATCCTTAAAACGAAATTTCGGATCACTCCTAACACTTCCGGGCGAATTTCATGTCCCATGTCAAACTCCTGATATTGCACTGATACACTTAGCGCCGCTAAACTATCTCGTGCAGACTGAGCAGCCTTAAGCGGCACAACAGAGTCTTGTCTACCATGCACAATTAAAACTGGGGGAAAGGCACGATTTGATTCAGACAAAGGATGTAAATAGCCACTTAGAGCAATTAACCCAGCTAATGGCAAGCTTAACCCTACATCCAGCGTCATTGCCGCACCTTGGGAAAATCCACTTAAAATCGTATGTGACAACGGTACACCTGTGGTACCTTCTAGAGACAATAACCAGTCTGTTAGCAGTTTCCGACTTTCAGGTAATCCCTGCCCTTTGTTATAAGAAAGGTCGTACCACGCCCCCCCTGTAGACGAATAGGGATGGGAAAATGGGGCATTGGGAAACATGAACTGGTAATCAGGTAAGTTTAACAGGGGTACTACAGATGTAAGATTTTGGGCATTTGCTCCCCAGCCGTGTAACGTCACAATCAACCCAGATGGCTTTTGACCTGTTGATGGTGGAATCGTGATGACTTGTAAAGACAGAGACTTACTCCTATTATTAAACTTTCTTAATCAATCTTAATAAAACTATTAGTCTTCTGGGTGTTCAAAGAACCGACGCTGCATTTCCTTGGTGTCTTTGTGGTCTATACAATAAGTTTTTGTCCTAAATTTTTAGACAACAGAAGAGGAGTGAATAATGGCGCGTCTGGCACTGCTGAGTGTATCCGATAAAACTGGGCTAATCGACTTCGCCCGTAGTCTTTTCGAAGAATTTGAGTTTGATTTAATCAGCAGTGGTGGAACAGCCCAAACCTTGAAAGAAGCGGGGCTACCAGTCACAAAAGTTGCTGATTACACTGGTTCTCCTGAGATATTGGGTGGTAGAGTCAAAACGCTGCATCCTCGGATTCATGGTGGTATTCTGGCACGTCGAGACTTACCGCAGGATATGACAGATTTAGAAAACAACCAAATCCGCCCAATTGATTTAGTTGTCGTCAATCTCTATCCTTTTGAGGAAACCATCGCGCTTCCTGGAGTCACATTATCCGCAGCAATTGAGCAAATTGATATTGGTGGTCCCGCCTTGATTCGCGCAGCTGCTAAGAATTATGCTTATTTAACGGTTCTATGCAATCCAGCTGCCTATGACGCTTATTTACAGGAGTTGCGACATGGAGGGGAAGCGTTGGTATTTCGTCAAGAGTGTGCTTTGAAGGCATTTTTACATACATCTGGGTACGATCAGGCGATCGCCACCTATCTTTTAGAGGCGAGAGAAGAATTGCCTTTACCACAACGATTCACAATTTCTGGGCAACAGGTGCAATCGCTACGGTATGGCGAGAATCCCCATCAGCCCGCAGTTTGGTATCAAACTGAGAATATAGCAACTGGTTGGGCAGCTGCTACAAAACTTCAGGGGAAAGAACTGAGTTATAACAACTTAGTTGATTTAGAAGCGGCACGACGGATTGTTGCTGAGTTTGCCGATACCCCAGCTGCTGCAATTCTCAAACACACAAATCCTTGTGGTGTAGCACTGGGAACTAGTCTTGCAGAGGCTTACGAAAAGGCTTTCAACGCTGACTCAGTTTCGGCGTTTGGTGGAATTGTGGCATTAAACCGTCCTCTTGATGTGGCGACAGCAACTGCTTTGACGAAGACATTTTTAGAATGTGTGGTAGCACCGGATTGTGAACCTGAAGCACAAGAAATTCTTGCTACTAAATCAAAGGTGCGGATTCTGACTTTACCAGATTTGAATACTGGACCTCCAGAAACAGTGAAAGTAATTGCCGGTGGGTTCTTGGTGCAAGCTTCAGATGATGTTGTAGCTGACACCAATCAATGGCAAGTTGTTACCCAGCGTCAACCCACCCCAGATGAAATGGCAGAATTGCTGTTTGCTTGGAAGGTGTGCAAGCACGTTAAATCTAATGCAATTATCGTGACACGCGATCGCACTACTCTTGGTATTGGTGCAGGACAAATGAATCGTGTCGGTTCAGTCAAACTTGCCTTAGAACAAGCTGGGGAACCCCAAAACGCTATTCTCGCCAGTGATGGTTTCTTCCCGTTTGATGACTCTGTGAGAACAGCAGCAGCGGCGGGAATTACAGCCATTGTTCAGCCAGGAGGTAGTATGCGAGATCAAGATTCCGTTAAAGCAGCAAATGAACTAGGTTTAGTGATGATATTTACAGGTGTGCGTCACTTTTTACATTAAGTGATGCGATCGCTTTAACGTTGACTTTTTGTAGTATATGTAGTAGCTATTTGAGCCAGCTTCAGTTACTAATCATGAAACAATATCGCTTCCAGCGGTCATTTTCTGAAGATCCTACGTTAAGCAAGCAACTTTTTAACTTATTGGAAGTAGTCTTTCCAGAAATCGGCATCAGTGGTGCAGCAGAATGCGCCAGGAAATTAGGTGCTTCTTGGGAAGCTGCTTCAATTCCATTTATCTACTTTCACGATGACATTGCAATTACCCACGTGGGAGTTGTGAAAATTCCTATGCAACTGATGGGAGAGAGGGTAATAGTAGCAGGAATTCATGGTGTATGTACTCATCCTGAATTCCGACGACGTGGCTACTACCGAGAAGTTATGACAGAGGTGCTAGACTACTGCAACGGGCGCTACAAGACACAGATTCTGACTACAGCCCAACCTGAACTATACGAACCTTTTGGCTTTCGTGTTGTTGAGGAACACTTTTTCATTCCAAAATGCACATCGAAAAGCGGTAGCAATAGCTTTCGATTACTTAATTTTGCGGAAGCAAATGATCTAAAATTGCTCCACCGACTGCTGGAGACACGGGAACCTGTTTCTAACATTCTAGGAGTAGTGCAGGAGAAGGCTGTGTTTTGCGTCAACGAGGGAAGGAACGCCCTACACTATGCCCCTGACTTGGATGTCTTGATGGTAATGGAGATAGAAGATACCAAACTTAAGCTTTTCGATTTAGTAGGGACCAAAATCTGTACTTTGAAGGATATTATCGCCAGGATACCTCAACCCATCGAGGAGATTGAGATTTATTTTAGTCCAGATCGCTTTAATGCTAATTTCCAAGCCTTCCCTCACATATTTGACGGTGATTCTCTACTGATGGTTCGTGGCTCCTTTGCAGCGGAAAGTGAGCAATTTATGCTACCACGTTCAGCACGTTGTTGAGCGATGAGGCGGCACTCTTCCTACTAACCTGCATGTCTGAAATCAATCATTGTCTGACGATAAGCATCCGGCAATCCGGTGTCAAAACACCGTCCTTGGACAACATATCCTGTCATTCCCTCTTCCTGGCGCAATTTGTCGAGACAGGATGTTAACTGAAATTCACCTTTTTCACGAATGTTATTGCTAATGTGTTCTTCTAAGTAGTCAAAAATTTTCGGTGTGAGTACATACAAGCCAAATATGCACAAGAATTGATCCTCAGCCATTCCCTCTACACGGAGATGTTTACGCGCATATTCAATATCGGGCTTTTCAAAAAGTTGCGTCACTGACAGAATTGATAACTCCTGCCAAAATCCTGTAATACAGCCAGCTTTATGAATTATTTCTGCTGGCATCACAGTCAAACCAACAACACTTTGATTAACCTGTTCATAAACGTTTAAAACTTGACTAGCACAAGAATTCTCAGTGTCCGATAAGTAAATATGATCGCCCAGCATTAGCAGAAATGACTCATCTTTCACCCATTCTTTAGCACAAAATACTGCATGACCATAGCCTTCTTGCTCGTCTTGAATCAAAATTGTAATTCTGCTGCCTAAATCTTGGACATACTGGCTATATTCTTGATTTTGTGGCGATAATTTGGAGAAAAGTTTTGCAGGTGGTGGAGTTTTAAAGAAATCCTCAAAAAATACGCGATCGCCTTTTTGTACTACAATTCCAACTTTTTCTATCCCACCCCTAATTGCTTCTTCAACAATCGCCATAATTACAGGTTTGGCACGCCCATCCCGATCAATAATTGGGAAAAGTTCTTTTTTTACAACTTTGGTAGCTGGAAACAAACGAGTACCGAAACCTGCCGCTGGAATAACAGCTTTACGAACTTTCATCGACTTACCCTACAATCTCTAAAAGCGATTCTAAACTCAGAGGAACATAACACACCTCGATATCATCCAACTACAAAATTCACCAACTTCCCAGGCACAACAATCACTTTCTTAATATCTTTGCCTTCAATATGACGCTGAGCAACCTCTGATTCACGAGCGTACTTTTCCAATGCTTGCTTGTCCGCCTGCGCCGGAACTTGAATCGCACCGCGAGTTTTGCCCATTATTTGAATTACCAGCGTAATTTCATCTGCAATCAAAGCAGCTGGGTCAAACATAGGCCAAGTTTGGATGTGGACTGAATCGGTGTTGCCCAGCAGATGCCACAACTCATCGGCAATATGGGGGGCGAAAGGTGCCAAAAGTAGAATTAGCGTCTTAATTCCTTCTAGAAAAACTAGTGAATCTTTGCAGTTAGCATCAGCAAGAGCATTGCTCAACTTCATCAATTCGGAAACAGCGGTGTTGAATTGATATTCGCCGTCTAAGTCTTCTGTAACCTCTTTAATCGCCGTGTGAATAGCTCGACGTAAATCTTTTTCTACTTTATGGCGCTGATTGTTGGATTGGGGCTGACTGCTAAATTCTGTTACCAATCGCCAAACCCGATTTAAGAAGCGGAATTGACCCTCAACATCAGCATCCTCCCACTCCAAGTCCTTTTCTGGCGGTGCTTTGAACAAAATGAACATTCGCGCAGTATCTGCTCCGTACTTCGCTAGAACTTCCTCTGGATCAACGCCGTTGTATTTTGACTTGGACATTTTTTCGTAGAAGACTTCCAGTGGTTCCCCTGTCTCTGGGTCTTCGGGAGAGGCTGGATCAACTTGTATTGAGGGAATGTATTTGCCAGTAATTGGGTTTTTGTAGGTTGTACCCTGAACCATACCTTGAGTTAACAGGCGTTGGAAGGGTTCGTTGAAGTTTAGTAAATTGCGTGTAGGGCTTTGCCCTTGCCATAGGGTAGCGGAGCTGTCGCCGCTTGGCGAATCGCGCAACACCTTAGTAAAGAACCGCGAATACAACAAATGCAAAATCGCGTGTTCAATTCCACCGACATACTGATCCACAGGCATCCAGTCATTTGTCTTTGCTGGATCGAAAACCTGCTGGTTATTCTTAGCGTCAGGATAGCGCAAGAAATACCACGACGAATCAATAAAAGTATCCATCGTGTCTGTCTCCCGCTTTGCCTCAGAGTCGCAAGTTGGACAAGGTACATTCACCCAGCTTGACTGAGCTAACGGAGAAACCCCGCGCCCAGTAAATTCGATATTTTCTGGCAGATGAACTGGCAAATCTGCGTCAGGTACAGGTACTATGCCACAACTAGGACAGTGAATTACTGGAATCGGTGCCCCCCAGTATCTTTGCCGGGAAATTAACCAATCCCGCAGACGATATTGCACCCGTGATGCGCCAAAGCCTTGTTTTTCCGCATATTGAACGATCGCCTGTTTAGCTTCAGTTGCAGCCATGTGATCAAATTGTCCAGAATTTACTACAATTCCTGGTTCTGTGTAAGCAGCTTCCAGTGGTGTAGATGCATCGCCTTCCGCTACAATCACAATCTTAATCGGCAGATTCTTTTCCTTAGCAAACTTAAAATCCCGTACATCATGCGCTGGAACTCCCATCACTGCTCCAGTGCCGTACTCATACAACACATAGTCAGCAATCCAAATCGGAATTTCTTCTCCCGTGAACGGGTTAATTGCCTTACCACCAGTAGGAATGCCACGCTTAGGCTTGTCCTCAGCGGTTCGTTCCAACTCGCTTTGAGCAGAAACTTCTTGAATAAATGCTTCCACCGCTGCCTGTTGCTCGGTTGTGGTGACGCGACGAGTCAGCGGATGTTCGGGCGCTAAAACAAGGTAAGTAACGCCATAAATAGTATCGGGTCGCGTAGTATAAACGCCGATTTTTTCATCCATCCCCACAATGGGAAACTCCAGATATGCGCCTACAGATTTGCCAATCCAGTTTGCCTGCATCAGCTTTACGCGCTCAGGCCACCCAGACAGCTGATCTAAATCATTTAGCAGCTGTTCTGCATAATCTGTAATCTTCAAAAACCACTGCCGCAATAGTTTTCGCTCAACTTTCGCACCCGATCGCCAAGAGCGCCCTTCATTATCTACTTGTTCATTCGCCAATACAGTTTGATCGATCGGGTCCCAGTTAACCGCTGCTTCCTTCTGATAGGCTAGTCCAGCTTTGAAAAACTGCAAGAAAATCCACTGCGTCCACTTGTAATAATCTGGTGAACAGGTGGTAACTTCGCGTGTCCAATCAATAGAAAGACCCAGCCGCTGCAATTGCGATCGCATTTGAGCGATGTTCTGATACGTCCACTCTGTCGGGGGAATACCCCGATCAATCGCGGCGTTTTCAGCTGGTAAGCCGAAGGCATCCCACCCCATTGGGTGCAGTACCCGATACCCTTGCATCCGCTTGAGTCGGGCAATTACATCCGTAATCACATAGTTACGGACGTGACCCATGTGCAGACTACCTGATGGATAGGGAAACATGGAGAGGGCATAGAATTTTGGCTTTGTGCTATCTGTAGGAGTCTGATCTAAGCCAAGTTCCGCCCAGGACTGTTGCCACTTTTCCTCAATTGCTGCGGGGTTGTAACGAAATACGGATGACATTCCTGCTGGCTCGGTAATCTGTGTCTGTCTCAATTATTCTAAATTGTTAGCACAGCAAATTAAGAGCAGTTTGGTTTATGCGATGGCCTATCTGCAAGCAAATTCTTAATTATTAGTTGAGGACGGAAGAATCCTATGGTGTGAGCATCAGCGATTAATAGCGATCGCCAAGATGTTGACAATCTAAATCGCTGATGCACCGTTTTTGGAGTTTTGGCAATGCTGCTCCATAACCCGACAACACTCAGAAACGTCAGCGCGTTGTTGCATTGCACTAACCAGTGCTTCATAGGTAGACCAATTTGCTTGCAGTAGAGTACGGGCTTGCAGTGCCGCCCAACGCTCCTTCTGCGCTTGAGCGGAGGCCGAGAAACCCAAGGGAGTCAGAACAGTTCTCAGCTTTTGCCGATCATCTGCCCCACCTTCGGCGCTACCGTAAGCCAGGGTTTCAGCAGCAACACCCGCCATCCAAATTGTGCAGTATCGGTCTAACATCTGGGCTTTTAGAGTACCTTGTTCCAGTTGTGATGCCAATTCCCTATCGTCAAAGCTAACACCACCTTGTCCAGATTGCTTTTGCTTCAGAGCTTCCCAGGCGCTAAGAGTATAGCCAACGACTGGAATTTCTACTAGGTAAGCGACTAGGAAGTGTCCTGCTTCATGATGGACTATACGTTCGCGGTGCTGAGGTGAAAAACTGCCTAGCCAATCCAAAAGGAGAGTACTTCCCTTGCCCTGTAAGCTGAAACTATCTAGCGTGGCAAGTCCCAAAAGGCTGAATATGGCGATCGCAGGTACTGCTGGTGACAAGTTGAATAATGGTCCTAGCAGAGTCGAAAGCGTGATTGCAAAAATAGAAATAGCAATTAAATTTAGGGAAGTCTGGCTCAAAATATTTACCGTCGGGAGAAGGAACGTTTGCTAGAGGATCGCATACAATAAAAGTCAGAAGCAAGCGGGAAGTGAGTGCTTCACACCTTGATAGGCTACTGCGGCTACTGAAGAATTGGATGCGATCGCATGCATAAAATAGATGGCGATCGCTAGCTAAGCAAATAACTATTATTGCAAGCGATCGCTCCTACTGCCATCCAATTCACTTAGCCAACATTCCCTCAAAAAGTGATATTTCAAGGGTGTCTAGATTAAATTCTTGCTGGTGGCGAGCAATGTCTAAAGGGTACATAGTATTCTTCCAGTTCGCTTGAAACGTTTGAGAAACTGCTAATGCATGCAGCCTATGATACCAACCATAAGCAATAAATTCTTCAGCTTCAGTTGATATTTGCAAAAAATTTGTGCCATACATTCCAGTTTTTTCACTACCTCTAACAATAAATTCATCGTTATTTACAGGCTTATATGGACCAGTAATATCATCAGCAATATACCAATATAATGACGAGTTAGTAATTCTTTTGTGCTTCAATTTTTGGAGCCACTTTGGGTTCATTAGCATCTTGAAGCAGGAAAAAAATAAATGATACTTCCCGTCCTTGTAAATAACTTGCGGTCGCTCCATGTGATAGTAGGGCCAATCTACTGCATCGGTGGGAGCTTCCACAGCTGGCGGTAACAACTTGTAAGGGCCAGAAATTTTGTCTGCTACTGCCAAACCAACACATCCCTGAAAGTTTCCAACTACTCTAGAACTAGCACAAATAAACATATAATAATTGCCAGTTTTATCATCCTTAAAAATATAAGGATCGCGCCAGTGAAAATGCCCTGTCCACTCACTGCGCCCGTACCAGCGATCGTCATTATCTGGCTTCAACAAATAGTTTTTAGAAGTACGTGAAAAGTGCAAACCATCTTGAGATGTTGCTAACCCAATTGCTTCATTTTTAAGGTGTGGTTCTTCCTTACCACCTGCTGAGTAGAATAGGTAATAGATACCATCTTCCTTATAAGTACAACCAGCACATATTCTGCCAGACTCCCAGTCGTTAGCCAAATTAGGCTCAAGAATGCTTCCCAAATCCTGCCATTGATGCATATCAGTGGAAACAGCACCGCAGATATTACTGACTGTCCACCAAGGGTCTTGTCCTTCTAACCCTTTTAAGTAGAACATCCGGTAAACATTGTCATCTTTTAAAATCCAAGGGTCCCAAATCATTGGTTCACCCCAGCGTAGCGATCGCAAAATCCCTGTGACTGTCTCGCCTATCCTAAATTTCCCACGCTCAATCATGCCAGCAGTTGCCCAATCTTGGCTGCCTGTAGGTAGAGGTTCAAGGTAGGTGAGAATTTTTTGCTGTAGCGGATTTAGTTTCATCTAAACACTGATTTGCTAGTTGGGGTAATTAGAGCGCGGCTTGGAGTTACACAAGCGAATCGTGCCATCATCATTATTAAAAATCGCCCACTGCGGATCTGAAATGCCACCTACAAAGTGTCCCGCTTCATCTTCAAGCTGGAAACCGAAGAAAACAGGATTCTCCTCCTCCGGGTTCACAAGCTTGCCGCCATAAAGACCATCACTAAGCAAGCTAGCTGACTCCTGCTCCCAAGGAATGCGATCGTAGCTGACTTGTTTTCGGTTTTTTATCGGACAAGAGCGGATGTAATAAGTGCCTTTCGGATCTCGACGCTCGAAAAATCTATTCCAATAAGGACTAAATAAAAGGTACAAACGCCAGCAGTTGAGTTGCTCTCGCCAAAAAACTTGGGGAACCTCCAGGTAATGAAATTCGGGAGATATGTACAAAATCCGATAAGGCTGCGTCTGCCAATCCTCTAAATCTAGGGAAGTCGCATAAGCCACAGCCCCACCCGCATCAGTCGGCGCATCACTTGGACAAGCACAGATAAAAGCATAAAACTGCCCGTCTGTAGCATCTTTAATTACATAGGGGTCACGCCAGCTAACGCCATCAAATTCACTACCGATTCCAGGGTTGGGGATAACAGGGTTTTGCTTTGATGCTGGTGTCCGTTGCCAGGTGATGAGATTATCTGACTGAGCAACACCAATATTTTGCGGTTGTCGCCGCTCATGAGCAGTTAGCACAAATTGGTCTTCAGAGCATCGCGCCGTGTAGAACATATAGTAGCAACCTTCTTCTTCAATGATGCTGCCCGTCCAAATGGAAACATTGTCCCAGTAGGTTCCCTCCCGTTTTGATAAGGCGGGGTCGTAAGATGATTCCTGCCAACCAAAATCAGTGAGGATAGCATGACCAACTGACGAGAGATCATGTCGTCGTTCAGCATTGTAAGCACAAGCCAGTTGATTTGCTTGGAGATAGAAAACGTGCAAGGTTTGTTTGGAGACAAACCAAAAATCCCAGCAATACTTATTTAGAGGTTGCCAAGGCATTATTTGTTCGGTGTAAATGTTTACAAGGGTTTTTAATTCACTAAATGACTTGTGGAGTAGGCATCCTGCCTGCCTAATTGACGGGACGTTGCATTTAGGTAGGAACTGCTATAAGTGAATTAAATAAGCACGATGCCCGAAGGGAGTTGGCGCGAAGTAATCGCACCAAAATCCACTATTCCCACAATCAGAATGAATTATCTAAAGTAGCCCTCTGAGCAGATTGTGCCATTTGCTCGTGAACATTTATTTTAAGATCCCAGACCGAATTCCATTGCCGAGAGGTTAGTTCCCGTATGCACCACTTTCTCTAACTGAAAACCACACTTCTCAAACAAATCCTTAAATTGTTGTTGTGTACGCCATGCACCCCCTGGAACTGCCACCATAATCTGTACAGCAAAAAGCCCAGGCAAGATGCCATCTGGACTTTCTGGCGGCTCTCCTAAATCTGGAACAAAAGCCTGTAAAAGAACAATTTTTCCGTGTTTTGGTAGAGCTTTCTTACAGTTACTCAGGATCTTCGTCGCATCTTCGTCATTCCACGCCGAGATAAAATACTTCATGACGATCGCATCAGCACCGCTTGGCACTTCTGCAAAAACATCGCCAGAGATTACTTGCACAGCATCCTGATTCAGCCCTTGCTTCTCCAGATATGCAGGGGCTGTCTCAGTGACATAGGGCACGTCAAACAACATCCCTTTACAGCCGGACTTTTTGACAATACTGGCAATCAGTCCTCCTTGACCGCCGCCAACATCCATAACAGTCCCAAATCGGCTAAAGTCATAAACTTCAAGCAGTGCATCAACGGCATGATTTGTGAGAAAACTCATGGCATTGATGAACACATCGCCACTCCAAGGATTATCCCTGGTGAACTCGTAGACAGTCTTACCGTTTGCCCGCTCAAAAGGAACTTCGCCAGTGTGTAGACAGATTTCAAGTTGGTTCCATGCGTCCCACTGACAAGGTTCTGTGATATGCATTGCAAAATGACCCATCGAAGGGCCTGCGTTGGTGACAAGGAGTGCTGACAGTTCCGTTGGCCCAAAAACACGTCCCGGTGTTTCAGACAACACTCCTAAATGACCTAAAGCCCGCAGGATAACATAGAGCTTTTCTACATTAGTGGAGGTAGTTGCTGCTAGATTTTCGACACTTTGCGGACCTTTTTGTAGTAGGTTGGGGATACCTAAGCGGGTGGCAACATAAACACACTGGCTTTCCCAAAAAGCTTGGATCATGCCAAAAACTTTTTTCTTAGAATCCATTGTATTGGGTGCTAGGGTTGGTGCGGTTTGCATCGGTTATTTCTACAGATTAATAAAGGTTGCGGCACTAAGTATTAGCTGTGAGCAATTTATAATGGTGGGCATTGCGCCGCCAGATTAATCCCCTCCTAACTCTACGAGCTTACCAATGTTGAAATCTATCCTGATCCAACCTCTAAGTCTGCGGAGATTGTCGAGGATTAGTAGGGGAATTTGCCAGTGGTGAACCATCAGAAATGGCAGTGGATCATTGACTGCAAAAATTGCATCTTTAGAGCGCAAAATGTTTCTTACCCACGTTTGTAGTTGCAAGAGCGATCTAATTTCATTAAGCCGCCAAATTTCATGGTATAGCCAGTAAGTAGGCTTACTATCAGGAAGTGGCTGCATCGGTTCAGCTAAAATACCGAGATAGGCATCTGCTACCCCTGGATGGTTGTAAAACATTGTAATCGCGGAGTGAGTGCGGGGGTTACACTCGATCGCGTAAATCCCGTCAACAGCTTTGATAAAGTCAAAGGAAGCTTGTCCGGTTCCCAGTTCTTTGACAAAATGACTTACCCACTGCATGATTTCTGGCTGATCAACGTTTTCGTAATTGACTTGAAAAGAGGACGACTCGCAGCAGCAGTGCAGTCTTAACTCCCCATCTCTGATGGTGCTGTGAGTGCAGTATTCCTTTCCAGGGATAAATTCTTGCATAATCCAGGGCTTTTCCGCACTAATCGGCAAACTCTTGACAAACTCTTCTGTTTCTGCTGGGGTATCGCAAGGTAGCTGTGTCAGATTCAAGCGGCGAACTGAGTCGTAGGGGATACTTTTGAGAATGTATTTCCGAGTTTCGTTGGAGAAGTCAAAGTTTAAGACTTGTTCGGGTTGAGTAATCTTAAAGGACTTTGGCACAGATAAGCCGAGTAATCGCGCTTTCTCGCTGAAGGCAAATTTATCGTCGAGCATTTTTGTGATGTCTGCATCGAAGTGGAACACCTCGCAACAGCCTGATAATGCTGGTTTGGCTAGTGAGTCATAGTAGCTAGAAACGGGACTACAAACGGGGATATAGATGTCAATATTTTCTTGTTTAACAATTTTCAGTAGAGCTTGAGTATAGCCAGCTGGGTCTTTTTCTGGGGCGGGTACAGTGTAAAAGCGATTAACAGCATTGGAAAATTGATGACCAGTTAACCAGTATTTCTCGGTTTCAACTAAAACAACTCGATGCCCAGCTGCATGAAACGATCGCGCTAGTTGCAAGGCTTTAGTCATCTTGCCGCCAGTGAGTAAGATATTTTTTGGGTTCTCTGCCGAAATCCGCTTTTGAAAAAGGCGGCTGATAGAATTCCCTAGCAGCGATGCCAGTACCACAGTGCAATTAATCGGAAATGCGATCGCCAGTAACAAAAGAGTACCGAGGTTTTGCAATACCGCCAAAACCTGCGCCCAAATGCCTTGTGCCTGCGCCATTAGCTATTTTTGATATTTTGTTGAAGGTATGAGGATGGTGATTAGGGATTGAGCTAAGGTTGTCCCAGTCCCTATTCACTACTTTTTACAACCGCCTGATAATTGTCAAGCCGTCTCGCAGAGGTAACAGCACCTGTTCAACACGGGAGTCATCAGCAACGATGCGGTTGAACCTAGCGATCGCCTGCCCATTGGGAGATTGTTCCTCTTCAGATAGATATACTTGTCCCTGAAGCAAGGTGTTGTCCACGCAGATAAACCCGTGCGGGGAAAGCAAGTGAGTGTCTAGCAGTGTTTGAAAATACTGCACATACTCCTTCTTATCTGCATCAATAAACACAAGGTCGAATGACTCACTTGAGGTAGCAAGTGTGCGGAGGGTGTCCAACGCTGAGCCTAATTCCACCCGAATTTTTGAGCCATGTGGGGAATTTTGGAACAATGCTTGGGCCAAGTCGGCAACGTAGGGATCGACCTCGCAGGCAACTAAACGCCCATCAACAGGTAAAGCCTCTGCCATAGCGAGTGCTGAGTATCCAGTGAACATCCCAATGTCCAAAATACTTTTAGCACGGGTCATGTAGACAAACATCTTGAGTGCCTGCCCTTCTACGTGTCCTGACAGCATTTCCTGCTCTAAAGGACGCACACTAAACCCATCTTCTGAGCGCTTACCCCACTGCTCAGAGCGAGTTTTGTGAGTAATTGCTGCTAGTGCCGCAGACTCTTTTGAGGTACATTCACCGATATAAGGATCTATGCCTGCTGCCAGATGCAACGCTCTTTGTAAATGCGTTTTTATCCCGACAGGTACGCTCTGTTCTGACTCAACCATCTGCACCGCAGTTTGCAGATGTTCAACCAAAATACTCAGTGGCGTGACGGGACGAGGAGGCGTATTCACAACACTAGACATTTGCACCGCTTCCAACCAATTGATCAACACTCCCCACATAAGCGTCTATCCCTGCACCACTACGCGGGTAAGTCGCACAGATGCGCTTGTGGTCAATCAAAGCAGCATCGAGTTCTTCACGAGTCAAATCATTGACGAAGAAGCATTGTCCGATTGGTTTCGGCATTGCGGCTCGTTGCAAACCGTCCCGCGTCATAGTAATAGACTGTGTACCGTACCACAACAAATCGCTATCAAGCAAGGGATGGTCGAGGGCTAGTCCAATGCGGCTCATCAATCCCAAGATGCGATCGCGTTCTTCAACCGTGATATAGCCTCTGTTTTCGGCAATAGTAGCCGACAATGCCATGTCAATATTCACGGCATGACCGTGCAATAGTGGTACTGAGGGAGCTAATTCCAGGGTGGGACTCCAAGTATGTCCGTAGGCGATCGCGCGATCAAGCATGATTTCGTGGAGATTAGGACTCTCCAATTCCAGCATTGTTTTGATCGCTTCATACTTGACGCGGTAAGCGACATCCTTTAGTTCAGGTGTGCTGTCTATGTAGCCAAAATGAGTGCGAAGTAAGTCTTCTCCATACTCATACAACAGCTCAAATACTTCAGCGTTCGAGACAACCGCGATCTTCACAAGTTCCGCCATGCCGTTGCGGACTTGATCTGTGGGAAGTGTCTGCAAAAACGAGAAGTCCAGAATCACTTTTTTAGGCGGGTGGTAAGCGCCCAGACGATTTTTTAGCTTCCCGTGGTTAACTGCCACCTTGATTGCTACACCAGCATCCACTAAACCGATTAGAGTTGTAGGGACGCGGATGTAATTCGTGCTACGGCGGTAAGTCGCGCAAGCAAAACCAGCAACATCTGTAACTAATCCACCGCCCACAACTAGGACTGGCTCTTTCCGAACCAAATTAAAGTCGGAGAAAGCATTGACAATTGACAACAATGTGTCCATCGTCTTAGTCGGCTCACTAATCGTGACTGGAAACAGGGTTAAATCGATGTTGTAGTGTTTGAAGTATGCTGCGATCTGGCTGCCATAGAGCCGATTCACATTATGGTCAACAATAGCAAGGCAACGCCCAAAAGTTTCGTAACTCTCGGCTAGCTCTGTATTTTTTACATCGAAAGCCCCGTTCACAAAAACGAGACTAAATTCAATTTTTTCGTAACCTTCTACATGAAATGCAGTTTCGGTTGCTGCAAATTTTGCCTGAACGGTACTCATTTTCTTGTGCCTTTGTTCATATAGTTATTAGGAATCAGCCAACATACCTGATATTTAGGTAAAATTCCAAGCGCTAGCGATCGCGTTGCCTGAAACCGTGAACTGACGAAAACTAAAAATCTTCTCGCCTTTTCATCCAAAAACAAGTAAAACCATCCGAAAAACACCTTATTTTGAGCCATTCAAGACTATGACGTTGACACTAAACTATTTGTAAGATTAGTACCCCCTCATTTCTCAGAACTATACCTAAAGTAGTAAAAATTAGACTTTTATAAACATTTAATAATTTTCTTTAAGCTAAATTAAGTATTTTAAAGTATTAGTTAATACTACGCGGGATCGACTAGTATAAAATAGTACCAAGCAATCATTGCAGCTAGAAAATAAGTTGTAATTTTTAAAACCTGAGCCAGCAAGTTCTGGTTACCTTTATCTTAATTTTTCACTGCTGAAGCGAACCAAACATAGTCAATACTCCAAATTTTTACAAAATAGAGTTCTTGCAAAAGGGTAAAGAAAGATGGCAAAAGTAGATTAAAGGAGGAAACCCTATGATCTACGAGCAAGTCAAACATTTGAAGCCAGAGGATTTTAAACGATTATGTGGTGTGCGTCCTGAAACATTCAACCA
>JBGTCQ010000324.1:0-2060 GCA_041748755.1 Chroococcidiopsidaceae cyanobacterium
TGGTTGAATGTTTCAGGACGCACACCACATAATCGTTTAAAATCCTCTGGCTTCAAATGTTTGACTTGCTCGTAGATCATAGGGTTTCCTCCTTTAATCTACTTTTGCCATCTTTCTTTACCCTTTTGCAAGAACTCTAATATGCATTCTAAGTAGACAAAACAGGACTGGTGCTGACAATCGTAGTGCTGCCAGCGAACATGCAAGACCGTTCGTTGGCTTTAGCTTATGTGCCTTGAAACGTTGGATGATTCATCAAATCTAGAAATTGTCTAGGCTGGTTGGGACGCGATCGCTGTTTAAGTTAAGGACTCATGAAGTGCTACCTTAGATCACAGGGCGCTTCTTTACATAGCTATGACTCGTCTATATACGGCGATCAGCTGCTAAATCTTGACTTTCTGCATTGTATGTTATTGGCTATTCTCCATCTATATGGCGTTTCAATTTGCTTCTCCAGGTCCGATTCTGATTAACGTAGGACCACTAACTATTCGCTGGTATGGCTTGCTGATTGCCACAGCGGTATTACTTGGGGTAAGCCTTTCCCAATACTTGGCAAAGCGCCGTCATGTTAATCCAGACTTACTGGGCGATTTAGTAATTTGGCTTGTAGTTGCAGCAATTCCGGCTGCTCGATTGTATTACGTTTTATTCGAGTGGTCAGAATATGCCCAGAATCCAGAGCGAATTATCGCAATTTGGCAAGGCGGGATTGCAATTCATGGAGCAATCCTTGGTGGTACTGTAGCAGCGTTAATTTTTGCCAGAGTCAAACAAATTTCATTTTGGCAACTGGCAGATCTTGTAGCTCCTTCGCTGATTTTAGGGCAGGCGATCGGTCGCTGGGGGAATTTTTTCAACTCGGAAGCCTTCGGTGATCCCACCAATTTACCCTGGAAACTATTTATCCCAGCTGATCGCCGTCCTCCAGAATATGCTGATTTTGCCTACTTCCATCCCACGTTTCTGTACGAATCTCTTTGGAATTTAATTGTTTTTGGGTTACTGCTGACTTTGTTTTTTCGCGGCTTGAAAGGACTACGCCTGAAAGTCGGTACACTGTTTCTGGTTTACCTGGTGGCCTACAGCTTAGGACGCTTGTGGATCGAAGGCTTACGAACCGATAGTTTGATGTTGGGACCGCTACGGATAGCTCAAGTTGTAAGTTTGATCGGGATTAGCTTAGGATTAGCTGGGTTAGGGTGGCTTTACGTTTACAAGCGATCGCTGCCGGATGTCGTCCCTGTACAGGAGCGAGCAGAATTTGGGGAGCGATGAAAGTATCAATACAAAGAGGAAGTAACGCGATCGCATATGCCTGATCCTACCCAGTTAGGTCACAAAACACCAAGATCACTACTGACACCGGGCGTTTACCTTGTCGGAGCAGGTCCTGGCGATCCTGATTTGTTGACAATCAAGGCGCAGAAAATATTAATGCAGGCGGATGTAATTTTATTTGCTGATTCGCTAGTACCTGAGCAGATTCTACACCTTTGTCGCCCAGATGCTGAAATTATCCGCACTGCAAATAAAACACTAGAAGAGATTCTGCCACTGATGATTGAACGGGTGCTAGAGCACAAGTCTGTTGTGCGGCTACAATCTGGCGACCCTAGTCTCTACAGTGCTATCCACGAGCAAATGCAAGCCTTGGCAGCCGCTGATGTGAACTTTGAAGTCATACCCGGAATCAGTGCTTTCCAAGCGGCAGCTGCCAAACTCAAAGTAGAGCTAACTGTCCCAGGATTGGTGCAGACAATTATCCTGAGTCGCATCAGTGGCCGCACCGCAGTTCCCGCGCCGGAGGAATTAGCATCTCTTGCGGCACACCAAGCCAGCCTCTGCCTCTATCTCAGTGCGCGTCATGTGGAAGAGGCAACAAGCCAGCTGCTAAAACACTACCCACCTGAAACACCAGTGGCAATTTGCTTCCGGTTGGGTTGGCCAGACGAAAAAATTTTACTTGTATCTCTTGACAAAATGGCAACTGTTACTCAAGAGGAAAATTTGATTCGGACAACTTTGTACGTAATTAGTCCAGCACTGGGGGCAGC
>JBGTCQ010000325.1:0-8492 GCA_041748755.1 Chroococcidiopsidaceae cyanobacterium
TTGCCGATCCTCGGCTTTCTCAATTGCTGGGAGCTTGGCTCCAATTAACTCCACCCCGTATTTCTCTAATACACCATTCTTGGACAAAGCCACAGCAAGATTTAGAGCAGTTTGCCCTCCCATTGTCGGCAGTAGAGCATCTGGTCGTTCTTTGGCGATAACTTTTTCAACCAATTCCGGTGTCAGCGGCTCAATATACGTACGATCTGCTATTTCCGGATCAGTCATGATCGTGGCAGGATTGGAGTTGACTAGCACCACCTCGTAGCCTTCTTCTCGGAGCGCTTTACAGGCTTGTGTGCCGGAATAGTCGAACTCACAGGCTTGTCCAATCACAATTGGACCGGAACCAAGCAGCAGAATTTTGCGGAGATCGTCACGGCGGGGCATAGTCTTTAGTTCAGAGTGTGAGTATTTAAATCCTGACTATTTTAAGCGCCTTTACCTGCTTTAGTTGTTATTTATGTAGCAACTTTTCTAAGGTTTGATGACAGTTCAAAAAATGACTAATAGTCATCAGTCATCAGTCATCAGTCATTAGTAGGCTGTTTTTCTGGAGGAAGATTCCCCCAGAAATAACAGCATAGGTACATGCCTCGCCCCACATGCAGTGAAACCGACTAAGGACTAAGGACTAATGACTAATGACTCTCGCGTTGCGGTTTGACTTTGCACCTGTTGGAGAAACTTTTGCACCGCCTGGAAATATTGCACTCCGGCAATTTCTGCTACATTATTATGCCCTGCCCCGGAAACGAGAAGCAGCTGTTTGGGTTTGGGCGCAGCGGCGTACAACTGCTGACTCATAAAAGCTGGAACCTGTAAATCAGCAGTGCCATGAATAAATAAAACTGGGATCTGTAGCGATCGCACTTTCCTAATCGAGTCAAACTGCTGATTCAGAATTAAATTTACGGGAAACATCCAAAATTTACCCTGAAGCTTGGCTATGTCCCCAATTGAGGTAAATGAACTATCCACAATCAATCCTGCTGCTTCTGGATGTTTTACTGCTAAATCAATAGCTACAGCACCTCCCAGAGAATGTCCATAGATAAAAATCTGGCTCGGCTGATGTCGTTTCACTAAATAATCCCAAGCAGTTGCCGCATCCTGATAAACCCGCGATTCAGTCGGAAACTTGCCCTCACTATGACCATAACCACGATAGTCGATTAACAGTACCGAAAAACCTAGTTGATGAAACCGATTAGCATGGGCAACATTCGCGCCGATATTAATACCGTTGCCGTGCAGGTACAGCAGCACTTTGGCATCTTTTTGAGTCGCTGGTATCCACCACCCATGCATCCGTTCCACCGTAATATCGCTAGTTGTAACGGGCAACCAAACCTCTTGGTAGCGGAGATTAAAAAAATCCGGTGTGGTTTCAATCACAGATGATGGAAAAAAGATGAAACGAGTTTGCTGGAGAAAAAGGTATAGGCAGGCAGAAGAGTAGGTAAGCGCTACCACAACCCCGATACCAAATAGCGATCGCCACAGAAATTTCAGCATAGTGTTAATTCAACTGAGGCGATGGCTACGCCGACACTAAGGGTGTACGTGTCTTCCAATCAGTCGCTTGCTCATAAGCATAAGCAACTTGAAACAACTGATCTTCTCGCAGCACATTCCCAATCAACTGCAACCCAATTGGTAAACCGCGATCGTCGAAGCCGCAGGGTAAACTCAATCCTGGTAAACCAGCAAGATTAACTGTAATTGTCATCAAATCAGTTAAATACATACTCAGGGGATCGGCTGTCTTTTCCCCAGCCTTAAACGCCGTAGTAGGTACTGTCGGAGACACTAACACATCAACTTTCTCAAAGGCATTTTCAAAGTCTTGCTTAATTAAAGTCCGGACTTTTTGGGCTTTGAGATAATAAGCATCGTAGTATCCAGCAGATAGCGTGTAAGTTCCTACCATAATTCGGCGTTTGACTTCTGCCCCAAATCCCTCAGCGCGACTACGCATATACATATCTAGTAAATTTTCCGGGTTCGAGGCACGAAAGCCATACTTAACTCCGTCGTAGCGAGCCAAATTTGCCGATACTTCTGAGGGAGCAATAATGTAATAGGTTGGCAATCCGTAGCGGAAGCGGGGACAGGAAATTTCTTGAACTTCAGCCCCTAAATTCTTTAATTGGGAGATCGCTTGAGTAACAGCTTGGGCAACAGCAGAGTCTAACCCGTCACCAAAAGTTTCTTGAATAACTCCAATTCTCAGCTTATTAATATCGGGTTTGAGAAATTGGGTGTAGTCTGGAATCTCAACTTTCAGGCTAGTTGAATCTTTGGGATCATGACCTGCGATCGCTCCTAATAAAATTGCGGCATCTTCTACAGTGCGTCCAAATGGGCCAATTTGATCCAACGATGAAGCAAACGCAACTAAGCCAAATCGGGAAACTAGCCCATAAGTTGGTTTCATTCCCACTACGCCACAAAATGAGGCAGGTAGACGGATAGAACCGCCAGTATCAGAACCGATAGCAACTGTACACTCTCCTGATGCTACAGCTGCGGCCGAACCACCTGAAGACCCTCCAGGTACTCGCTCCAAATCCCAAGGATTAGCCGTGACTTGATAAGCTGAGTTCTCCGTAGAACTGCCCATTGCAAATTCATCTAGGTTGGTTTTACCCACCATCACCGCCCCAGAGTTAGCCAGTTTTTGCGTCACAGTTGATTCATAAGGCGGCACAAAATTTTCCAGCATCTTCGAGGCGCAAGTTGTAGGAATTCCTTTGGTGCACATATTGTCCTTGATCCCAATTGGAATTCCAGCCAGCAGTCCAACTTCTTCCCCAGCTGCAATTTTGGCATCCACGGCTGAAGCCTGTTCTAATGCTTTGTCTGCCGTCACACATAAGAAACTGTGTAGCTTTGGTTCTAACGCTTCAATCCGATTTAAAGCTTCTTGAGTAATTTCAACAGCAGAGCGTTCTTTGCTAACCAACTGGTGGTGCAATTCCCGGATGGATGCCATCTCTCGCTTCCTTATTCAACTCACAATCCAGCCTTTAGTATAAAGTGACAAATCGCTCTCAGTCAGGCTAAAGTCCCAACTACAAACAGCCAAACTCAAAGCAGCTACACCGACATAGGTACAACCAGGACTTTATCGACTCGGTTGCCATCCATATCGATCACTTCAAAGCGTAGTCCAGCCCACTCAAAGTAATCAGCGACAGAGGGGATACGTCCCAACTGGGTAACAACAAATCCCCCCAATGTTTGATAATTAATCCCTTCCTCTTTGGACAATTTTTGGAAGTGGAAGATTTCTTTAAACTCATCTACAGGCAACAGCCCATCTAACAACCAAGAGCCATCCTCACGTTGTACTGCCTCTGGTTCAGTTAGCTCATCACTCTCAGGAATGTCACCCACGATCGCTTCTAGGATGTCTTTGAGCGTAACTAGTCCCTGAGTAACGCCGTATTCATCCACGACTAAGGCAATATGAGTCCCAGAGTTCTTGAATAACTCTAAGGCTTTCAAAGCATTCATGCTTTCTGGCACATACAACGGTTGGTGCAACAAGGTTTGCAGGTCAATTGGTTGATTGGGATTGTGTACCAGAAATTCTTTAGCTTGAATCACACCCAACAATTCATCAATGCTACCTTGACCTACTGGAAACAGAGAATGGAAACTTTCAGTAACCTTGTGGCGGATTTTGTCAAATGGCTCTTCAATGTCAAGCCAGACAATTTCGGTTCGTGGTGTCATGAAAGCACTAACTTGTCGGGTACCGAGGCTAAACACTCGCTCTACCACATCTTGTTCGGCTTCTCCCAAGAGTCCGCCTTCATGGCTAGCTGCAACTAAGAGCTTCAGTTCTTCAGTGGAATGAAGCAATTCCTCACCACTTCCTGGTTGCAAGCCTAAAAGTCTGAGGACAAGATTTCCCAAATTGTTCAAAACCTGGACAGCAGGACGAAATAAAGCTAGGTAAATTTCTAACAGATTAACGACAGCGAAGGCTGTTTTTTCTGTGCGTTGGAGTGCCAGACTCTTCGGGGCCAGTTCTCCTAAGACGATGTGCAGAGCCGTGATAATTGTAAAAGCAACAATTACCGATAGGGTATGGGAACTAATCAGCGCCAAGCTAGGCGGGAGTAGGTGGAAAGCTGGTTCGACTAGCACAGCGATCGCCGGTTCTCCAAGCCAGCCCAAACCCAAGGAGGACATCGTAATCCCAAGCTGGGTTGCTGCCAGGTAAGAGTCCAGGTGGTTCACGGCACGTTGTAAAGCCTTCGCACGGGGACGACCTTCAGCGACGAGTTGCTCGACTCGGCTACGGCGCAGAGAAACTAAGGCAAATTCGGCTGCCACAAAAAAGCCGTTGGCTAGCACTAAGACAAGGACTGCTAGCAACTTGCCAGCAATCAGCAAACTGAATGGACTGCTCATAACGGTTTTTTGTAGCCTTTCATCTCTTGTTCTGCTTCCTCAAGCAGAGTTATCTGATTTGCTAATGTGGCTTTAAACTCATACCCCAAACTTGGAGCGGTTAATAAATAGTTCAATCACAACATTTTGCATGAGAATCTATGTGGATAAGCATAATCCAAGATAAAAGGTTCGACCATCACAAATATCTGCTCAAAAGCAAAAAAATTCATTGCTGGTCAGGAGTCTTGCCATATTTGAAATAGCTAGCCTATAGTTAGGGCAGTGAATGAGTTGTAGTAATCATCCTCTTTTACCCAAATCAGCCAATCCACAGGTTAATAACACTACCTCAGCCCGGTAAAGCATTAAGCTGGAATAGTTCCATAGTCCAGGCACGTTAGACCAGATGTCTGTGCACCAATATTCTCAAGCTGTCAACCTTAATGTTTACGTCCAAGGAAAGGGATTTCCTATTTTCTGCTTACACGGTCATCCCGGTTCAGGTCGCAGTCTGTCTGTGTTTACCCAGCATTTATCCCGGCGGTTCAAAACCATAGCCCCTGACTTGCGGGGATACGGCAACAGCCGCACTCAGGTAAATTTTCAGATGACCGACCATTTGATTGATTTGTCAGCCCTTTTAGACCGCTTTCAGGTTGAGCGCTGCCTTGTACTTGGCTGGTCACTGGGCGGGATTTTAGCTATGGAACTGGCGTTGAAAATACCAGAACGTGTCAGTGGACTAATTTTGATTGCTACAGCGGCTCGTCCCCGGAGTAACCATCCGCCAATTAGTTGGCAAGACAATTTTTATACGGGTGTAGCTTCGATTTTAAATCGGCTGCAACCTAGCTGGGATTGGAATATCGAGATGTTTGGCAAGCGATCGCTCTACCGCTACTTGATCCAACAACACACACCTACCGCTTACCATTATCTCGCCGCTGATGCGCTATCAGCCTATCTCCAAACTTCCGCTGCCGCCCAGCGGGCCCTTAACACCGCCTTAAATGCTGGCTACAACCGACTAGCGGACTTACAGCAGATTCAATGTCCTAGTTTAGTGCTGGCTGGAGCATCTGACCGACACATCACACCTGAGTCGAGCCTAGAAACTGCTCAATGCCTCAAGGATTGCCAATGGTTGTGCTACCCTAACACCGCTCATTTGTTCCCCTGGGAAATTCCCGAACAGGTGCTGAAAGACATCGATCAATGGATTGAGCTTCACCCACGAGTAATCATCCCAAAGGGGTCAGGGGAAGAGTGCCCTTAGGGAGCAAGATTATAGCTACACCAAAACCTTGCTAGATTTGACCGCTGAAAACTGGCACTGTTTTACGATCAATCCTCTCTCCCAAGTCGTCAGCGATCGTGAGATTAGCTGGCTTGCAACGCTTCACATTGACAGCAATCCCTTGCGCTCCTTCCTGTTGCAGGTCTTCTATGTACCCACTCGAAGCAGTAGTGGCTTCTTTAACGCTTAAAAAAGGACCGAAGTAGTAGGTGCAGCGGGGGTTTTGGGTCACGATCTCTACCCACCAAGCCCAGCCGAAGCTATTGAAAAAGTTAGTTAAAAATTCTTGGAAGTTATCTAAAAAGGTTTTCATTGTTTTTGCCGATTTGTCTATGTTTTACAAAGTCTTACACGCTCAGATGCTTCTATACTTCACACTCTGTTATACTCCGTTACACTTCTTTTTTCAAAGTATTTTTTGGTAACTTATCCAAGTGCAGTGTAGTTAACCACCTTTGACGGAAGATTTCGTACAGCGCCATTCCCGTTGCTACTGAGGCATTCAAGCTTGGCGTGTTGCCCAGTAGTGGAATAGACACCAATACATCACAGCAGCGTTGTGTCAACAAACTCAGACCTTCGCCTTCAGAACCAATCACTAGGACTATCGGACCACTCAATTGAACCGTGTGCAGTGGTTGACCAGCCGTTGTCGCTGTACCGTAAATCCAAAAGCCAGCCGCTTTTAATTCTTCCAAGGCACGGCTAAGATTGACAACTCTAGCAACCGGAAATGTTTCTAAAGCACCCGCCGCCACTTTCATAACGCTTGAGGTGATCCCAGCTGCCCTTCTTTGGGGAATTACTAACCCTTGAGTTCCAATTGCCTCTGCTGTGCGGATAATTGCACCCAAGTTATGAGGGTCAGTAAGACTATCAGCAACAATAATCACTGGCTGGTCGGATGTTGATTTCGCCCGTTCTATTAAATCACTCAGATCGCTGTAGTCATAAGGAGCGACTTGAGCGGCTACACCCTGGTGATTGGCTTGGTCAGTAATTTGGTCTAACCGCTTGGGTTCGACTTCGTCAATGACTGTGCCGTTTTCCTTTGCTTGATGGAGCAAGGAGTGAAAGCGCGGGTCATAGCGGAGGCGTGGAGTAATCCAAATGCGGTTCAGCCGTCGCTGATTCTCCAAAGCTGTTAAGACTGGATGGCGACCGTAAATCAGGTCGCTGTCTTCTTCTGGGGGGGATAAGTTTGGGGAATTTGGTGGACGGTCTGCTAAAGTACGGCGATCGCGTAATGCGTGTGTTGGTTGAGGTGAGTGTACGCTCTTAGTGTCGGCGTAATTTTTAGGAGTCGAAGGGTAGTCACCTACTGTTTTTTTGCTAACAGGTTTAGCGATCGCTGGCTTGCCCTTAAATTTAATGGGTTTGCCCCGATTTGGTTCACCGGAAGCTCTAATTTTTCGAGGTTTATCAGCCATATATTTTTTGAGTTGCGCTTAAAGGGCATCTCTATTAATTGATTTTATCTAAACTATTCAGGGATTCGGTATCTTGAGAATGATTTCAACTACTTCTCTAGATTTGGAGCGAGCTTCAGCTTTTGTAATAGTTGAAGCAAACGCTGAGAGTCAGTAAGGTAGAGATACCCCATTAAAGTTTCTAAGCTGGTTGCCTGTTGATAAATTTCTGGTTCAACTCGCTTAGGACGACCAGTGGCGGCGTTGCGTCCGCGTCGAACAATTTCCAACTCAGTGTTGTTTAGGTGAGGAGTGAGTTCAAGCAGGTGAAGTGCTTGCGCTTCAGCTCTTACTTGAGCCACTACCAGACGATGATATGCTTGCGAGGTCTTTGGTGGCACCAGATAACGCCTCCTGACATAAAGTTCATACACCGCATCCCCTAAATATGCCAAGGCTGTCGGAGAAAGCTGTTGCAGCTGTGCCACAGTTAGCGGCATTGCTTGAAACCCTTCAGCAAAATCTAGCGAACAGTCAGATTGGTTTAATAGTTCCTCCGTCACCAGTTAGGTATCCTCGCCGTCTGGATAGCTAGTTTACTAATGCTACTTACGATAATTCGGTACAGATTACATACTATAGTTGAGATATTTTTGATAACTATGCTCAGTTGTAACTTCTAACGAGATTAGCTACAGACAATGCTAAAACAGTAGAAATATTATAGCTATCCAGATTAAAAAACCGGATAGCTAGGTTAATGTGTCCAGGTAACACTTAAGACTGCTTAACGTTCTGTAAAGCCTCTTCTACCGAAGTTCGCAAAGACAAAAATTTTTCTAAGCGAACCAGCTTAACCGTTTGCGTTACGCGGGCATTGGTGACAATTTGTGAACTACCTCCGGCACTTTGAGCCTGCTTAGCCAGCTGTACAAGAGCGCCTAAGCCAGAACTATCAACAAAGTCTATCTGTGAGAGATCCAGAATAACGTGCTTTGATCCCTCGTCAATCAACTTGCTAATTACCTTACGAAATGTCGGTTCGGAAAAGGCATCTAACAAACCAGTAAGGCGGAACAGCTGATAATTATCCCGGACTTCACGAGCGCCTCTGAGGCTAACAGTTAAATTCAGTGGCTCAGCAATAATACCCTCCTCGCTGCATCGTCTTTAAAGTCGAGGCTCAAGTATAGATGCTTTTTTGAGATGTTGTCTACAGCTATTCGGCAGAAATCAGTCAGGACTTACGCAAGGGCAACTGAGGCAACTCATAAACTAAAGGAATGAGCTTCAGCAAACTCGACTACTGCCAGTATCTATTGAGCAGTCCCATCAACTACACCGTGACCAACTTGGCTGATCACTTAGAGGGAATT
>JBGTCQ010000326.1:0-7888 GCA_041748755.1 Chroococcidiopsidaceae cyanobacterium
AATTTATTTGGGAACCACTTTGCAGAGGCAGGTGCTCCCGATGTTCCATTACAGCCTCAAACCAACAGGCTTTCTCCTGCTCGGAACCTCAGAGAGTACGGGCGAAAGCTCAGATTTATTTGCTCCAGTAGACAAAAAGCAGAGAATTTATGCCCGCAAGTTGACAGCCACGCGGCTAAATACTGACTATTTCACTACTAATTATCTTGAACAAAAAGTAAATGGCGAGAAAATGAACTCGGATGCTGGGTCAGGTTCTGTGCAGAAAGAAGCTGACCGGATTATCTGGCATAAATATGCCCCAGCGAGTGTAATTATCAACAGCGATCTGGAAATCATCCAATTTCGGGGAGATACCAGTCCTTACCTGAGTCCTGCACCCGGAAAGCCAAGTTTTAACTTGCTAAATATGGCTGGGGCAAATTTGCGCTTAGAGCTACGTACAACGCTTGTAGAGGCGAAGCGGTTAGATATCCCGGTGAGAAAATCAAACATACCAATTTCTGGTAAAGAGCTAAAGGAAGTCACAATTGAAGTTATTCCCTTGAAGGCTCCCCCGGCAAAAGAAAGCTACTTTTTAGTTTTGTTTGAAGAAGTTCCCGCGTCAGCGAGTCCTCAATTAGTTGAAGACCGTAAGGTGAAGCCCACGCGGGGGAAGCCGACAGCCGCATCGCAGGAAATCCAGCTCAAACAGGAACTTACTGCCACTCAACAGGAACTGGCAGCAACTAAAGAGTATCTGCAATCGGTTATTCAAGAGCAGGAGAGTATTACCCAAGAACTCACGACTGCCAATGAGGAGATCTTGTCGAGCAATGAGGAGTTGCGAAGCACAAATGAGGAACTACAAACAGCCCAAGAAGAAATTCAAGCGACTAATGAAGAACTAACCACGACTAACGAGGAATTGCAGAGTCGGATACTTGAATCAAACAAGCTCAACAGCGACTTGCGTAATCTCCTCAGTAGTGTCAATATCCCGATTGTGATGTTAGGGAGCGATTTGAGCATCCGGCGTTTCACTCCAATGGCGGAGAAAATTTTTAATCTGATCCCAACTGATGTGGGGCGACCATTCAATCATATTAAGTCCAATATTAATATCCCTAACTTAGAACAATTGATCGAAGAGGTGATAGACACCTTGGTTATTAAGAAACAAGAGGCTCAAGACCAAGAGGGTCATTGGTATGACTTATTCATCCGCCCATACAAGACCCTGGAAAATAAAATTGATGGCGCGGTTGTAATGTTGGTCGATATTGATGCTCTAAAATCCAGCAGTGAGCAGATTAAAGAATCCCGTGATTATGCCGAAGCGATTATAGAGACGATACCGGAACCTTTAGTAGTGCTGGATACCAGCTTGCGAGTGAACACGACGAACCGTTCTTTCTATCAGACTTTCCAGGTTTCACAAACACAAACAGAAGGTAACAGGATCTTTGATCTGGGAAATGGTCAGTGGGACATTCCTAGTTTGCGATCGCTGCTAGAAAAAGTTCTGCCTGAAAGCAACCAGGTCGATAATTTTGAGGTTGAGCATACGTTTGAAAAAATCGGACGCAGAACAATGTTGCTCAATGCTCGGAAAATCTGGCGCACAGACGAGCAGCAAATGATCCTGCTTGTGATCCAGGACATCACTGAGCGGAAGCTGTTTGAGGAACGACGTGACCAGCTACTGGTACAAGAGCAGTCGGCTCGCTCTGATGCCGAGGTAGCCAACCGGACTAAGGATGAGTTTTTATCAGTTGTCTCTCACGAACTCCGGAACCCTCTAAACTCGATGCTAGGGTGGACTCAATTGCTGCGTCGTGGGCTTGATGCGGCCAAGACCGAGCGAGCGCTGGAGTTGGTCGAGCGCAACGCCAAGTCGCAAGCTAAACTGATCGAAGACATCTTAGACACCTCACGGATTACGACAGGCAAACTCCAACTTAACGTTAGGGCGATCGCTCTAGCACCTGTGATTGAAGCAGCCATTGATGTTGCCCGTCCATCAGCTGAGACTAAAAATATTCAAATAGAAGCCGTGCTTGAACCGAAGACAATAGAGGTGTCAGGCGATCCTGACCGCTTACAGCAGGTGATCTGGAATCTGCTCTCTAACGCCATCAAGTTCACTCCAGCCGGGGGACAAGTTACAGTCAAACTTGAGCGTATCAAATCACTTGCCCAGATTCAAGTCAGCGACACAGGTCAGGGCATCAGCGCCGACTTTCTCCCCTATGTCTTTGAACGGTTCCGTCAAGCCAATAGCAGCAGCACTCGGTCACAGGGTGGACTCGGACTCGGACTGTCAATTGTGTATTATTTGGTAGAACTGCACGGTGGCACAGTCTGTGCAGAAAGTTCAGGTGTTGGACAGGGGGCGACATTCACAGTGCAGTTGCCGCTTCTAAAAACAAGAAAGGAAGTAGGGAAAGTAGGGGGAAGAAAAAATTTCAACCCATCACTCCTTGATGGATTGCGGGTACTTATCGTTGATGACGAGGCGGGTATCCTAGAGTTACTAAAGACAATTCTGGAACAGTATGCAGCTCAAGTGACGGCAGTTACCTCAGCAAAAGAAGCGATCGCCGTTCTATCAGCAAATCCTGGGGAGTACGATGTTTTATTGTCAGACATTGGGATGCCGGATGAGGACGGCTATGCGCTGATCCGTCAGGTAAGGGCACTTAGTGCGGAAACCGGAGGACAGATTCCTGCCGCAGCTTTAACGGCATATGTAAGGGTAGAAGAGCAAAGGGAGACTCTTGCTGCTGGTTTTCAAAGGCATATCGCTAAACCAGTTGAACCAGAGCAATTGGTATCAATTATTGCAGAGCTTGCTGAGATTAATCAGGTGACGGGGTGATATTGAGACAACTGTAACTACGTCACTATTTGATTTCGTCCCTTTGCTTTGGCTTGGTAAAGTGCAGCATCAGCACTTCGATAAAGCGCTTGCAGATCTGTACCATTCTCTGGGTACTCAGCTATCCCTCCACTAAAAGTAACCCGAAACTTCTCACCACTAGCGCTGGTAAACTCTTGCTGATGCATAATTTCCAGTAATTCTGTCAGTCGAACCTTGCTCTGAAATCGAGTTGCACCATACAAACCAACAACAAACTCTTCGCCGCCCCAACGAGCTACTACATCTTCACTGCGGAACGCCTGCTGCAACAGTGTCCCAAATTGACTTAGCACTTTATCGCCAGCATCATGACCGTACTGGTCATTAACCTGCTTGAAGTGGTCTAAATCCAAAATGACAAAGCACACAGGTTGACCTTGGCGTTTGGCTAGATGCAATAACCGAGTTAGTTCTTGAATTGATTTGCGTCGATTGGCAACACCAGTTAGGATATCAGTCTCCGCCAGTTTGAGGATGTATGTCCGTTCCAACCGATTTAGGACACGAGCAATTAATTCTGGTCCCAAAACTGGCTTACTCACATAGTCATCTGCACCGGCTGTGAATACCCGACTCACAGTCTCCATATCCCTGTGAGCAGATAGAAACAGTACGGGTAACTCACTCCAACGTGGGTCATTTCGCACTACCTGACATAGGTCGATGCCACTTAAGTGGGGCATTTCTACATCTAGAATCAGCAAGTCGGGGTTAGCCTGTTCTAACGTAGTCCAAAAATGCTGAGGGTTATCCAGTAGGGTTAGCATAAATCCCCAAGGCTCTAATAAAGTGCGGAGAATATCCAACATCTGAGGATCATCGTCCACGACCAAAATTTTCGCCTGAACGATGTTAGATTGCTGTAGCACCTGGGTAACTGCTGCAAAGACTGAAGCAGGAAGCGCAGGTTTGGATAAAAAAATCTGTCCCCCTAAACGAGCGACTTTTACCCGGTTAGCAAAATCTTTAAGAGCTGTGAATACTAACACTGGTAAATTTCGATTACTAGTTGTCAGTTCTGCTAACAGATCTAGACCATTCTGGACTGAACCGTCAAAGCATAGATCTAGCAACACTACATCCGGGAATTGAGCGATCGCATCTTGTGCTTGGGTGAGGTTTGTAGCAACAAAAGCCTGGATTCCCCAGATTGTAGCTTCCTTGATTAACTGCTCACCCAGTTGGAGATCATTATCCACGATTAACAATCGGGGTTGCAGCTTAGTAGTGTCCTCAGGAGCAGGTGACTCACTAGTGACAGAGCGTTCCAGTTCTTGCCGCAACGCTACAACGAGTTGCTCAAGACGTTCAACTTGCGCCAGACTTGCTTCGACTCCAGCCTGAAAAATCTGTTCAATCTCACCCGATAGACGCGAGGCTTCAGTAAAACCAAAACTAGCCAGTGATCCAATCAGCAAGTGGGCTTCGGCTTTTGCTTGCCCCAGTTCTGCTGTTATTGTCCCTGCAACTAGGGCTTTTATAGCTTGTTCTAAGACCGTGACGCGATCGCTATACTTGGGCTTAAATCGCTCCCAAATGGCAGTCAGTGCCGATGAAATTTGTGGTTGGCTCCGTCCTACGGTTACAGAATCGATTGAAGTGGGTTGGGAGTGCGTTGCCTCTGCCTGACTCTTTTCATCTTCCCCTAATCTGAGCCGGTACCCCAGTCCGTAAACTGTCTCAATCAATCCATCCGTCCCAGCTTGCTTAAGTTTCCGCCGTAAAGTCTTAATGTGTGCTCTAACAGTATTCTCTGAAGGGATTTCTTCATCAGATGACCAAAGATACTCAAGCAGGAGTCTTTGGCTAAATATCCGGTGACTGTTACGCAAAAGTAGCTCCAGTAGAGCATATTCTTTGGTTGTCAGATGCAAAAGTTTTTCATTGCAGGTCACCCTACAACTACTGGAGTCAAGCCTAAGATTTTCCACCTCTATCACCGATGAGACCGGTCTTCCTCGACGGAGCAAAGCTCGAATCCGAGCCAACAACTCGTTGATATCAAAAGGCTTGACAAGATAATCATCAGCTCCAGCATCTAACCCAATGACTTTGCTAGTGCTACTGTCCAAAGCTGTCAACAGCAGAATTGGAGTGTCATTTTTGCAGCTGCGTAGCTGTCTGCAAAACTCTAGACCATCCAGTTTTGGCAACATGACATCTAACAAAACTAGGTCATAAGCAAACGCTTCCGCAAAGGACAGCCCAGTCTGACCATCCATTGCTAAGTCCACTAGGTAATGTTTATCTGTAAGTGTATTTTTTAATACTTCAGCAGCTCCATCATCATCCTCTACTAGCAGAATTTTCATAGACAACTACTTATCCTGGTTGCATATATATCATGTTTCTGGAAACATCTAGCCGTAGTAGGCTCATTGACCTGACTTAATAGTGAAAGCTGTATCTTCTGCAACAAGGTATTGGTGAGATTAGTTAAATAGCCAAATCTCTTCATTACTCGCAGTTCGGTTGTAGTTGACTTTAGCCTAGTGCTACTTTAGACGCATTTTTGGATTATTTAATTATTCCTTCACAAAATCTTCACTTAATTTTCTTAGACTTACGTTAGTCCAAAACTGGAAGAGATAAAGCAAGAGTTGAATTATACAAATCATGAGTTATGTGCTCTCTATGAGTTGCATACTGCAAGTTCAGAGCCGCTACCCAATAAGGTTAAGGAGTTTGCTAGAGACTTGTTAGTAACTGAGAAGCCTATCAAGGCTGTTCTAGTTAAATAGATATTTCTGAGAAAGCTATTTAAAAAATTGAGGTACAGATAACTATGTCGTACACAATTATTACTGATGAATGCGAAGGCTTTGCTGATTGCGTTGATGTCTGCCCTATTGCTTGCATTCGTCCAGGTTCTGGTAAAAATGCTAAGGGTATTGATGACTGGAACTGGATTGACTTTTCTGCCTGCATAGACTGTGGTATTTGTCTGCAAGTCTGCCCAATTGGGGCAATCCTTCCAGAAGAACGACCAGATTTGCAAATAATGCTTTTGAAGTCCATTAGGTCAAGCATTTAAACTAATTTTGAGAAACATTTTAAGTAGTTAACTATTACCCTTAAAGTTTTTGATGCTAAAAGCTGAGTATTTAGGTACTGGTACTTGTAAAGTGGGCAAATTCAAACACCTTAACAATAATCAACTACTTGTAACTGCTTATCCGTACCGGACTCGTCAAAATGTCCTAAACGAGTTAGTTGCAAATGCAGTAGTCGGAGGTAGTCCCTATAGTTGTAGAGAAATTGAAGCAATTTTAAAACAGGTTCTAAACGAGCTACCTGACAAATACAACACTTTTACTGAAAAAGATAGCCGTTTTTATATAAAGATTTCTTGGTAATTTTCAGTTGGACAGTCTATTAAATTGAAATTTGGCTGCTATCTTGATAATACCCCTAATACACTAGTTGAAATTACGGTTACGTCCAAAATAATTCAATTTAAAAACTTTTATAGTGTAGGTAAGAAAACTCATGAGCAATTTCCCTAGTTTAATTGAATTCATAGATCAGGAACTTGAAGCCAAAACTGGTATCTTCCTCAATCCAAAAACTGGAACTACTTGGGAACTGTACATCAATGATGGAGAACTAATACTAGAAGTGCCTAATTTTAGCTTTCAAATTTCTCCCTCAAGCAAGACTAGATTTAGACCAATAAATACATTAATCAATCTGGAGATTGAATTTGAAAAGCTAAGTCAGTATAAAACATTATGCATGCATGTCTACGCAAAAGGTATAAAAAGGGCTACTTTCTTTCTGTTTTAGAAACCTGAGTATAGTTGGGACAAATAACTTACCCCAATAGCTTCTGCTGACCTGGATTAGTTCACTATTTTCTGTTCCTAAAAATTTCACAAAGTTTTTTAACCTGGCTGGTTTAAATTGAGTAATTTTCACCGCTCTCGTTAATAAAAACTACCTAATTAAGGAGTTATAGTACAATGCAGCTACTTCCTCGCCCTCAACTAAATAAAAAGCTAGGTATATCGGAGCAACAGCAACTATTTGAGGAGCCAAGGGTGAGAGTTATTCAGAAACCAAATTCTAATGAGAATCAAGAGCGGGTTGCCATTTTTATTGATAGCTCAAATTTGCTCTATGCAGCAACCCACCTCAATGTTGAAATTGATTACACCAAACTACTTCACTGTTTAACCAAAAAGCGTAAGCTGCTCCGAGCTTATTTCTACACAGCAATCGATAGCACAAACAAAAAACAGCAGAGCTTTCTGCTCTGGATGCGACGCAATGGCTACCGTGTGGTTACAAAGGAGCTGGTTCAACATCCAGATGGTTCCAAAAAAGCGAATTTAGAAGTCGAGATAGCTGTCGATATGCTGACTTTAGCAAGATATTGCAATACTTTGGTTCTCCTGAGTGGAGAGGGGGAGCTTAGCTATGTAGTTGATGTTGTCTCCTACCAAGGAGTCAAAGTTGAAGTAGTCAGTTTAGGCTTAATGACTAGTGACAGCTTGCTCAGTGTTGCTGACTGCTATACCGACCTCGCAGAAATTAAACAAAACATTCAAAAGGAGCAGACTAGATGCTTAGATACCAGTTTCTGGTAACTAATATTCATTCACTAAATTAACTATTTATTAAACTATTTTTGGAGATAAAAGGTGAATCAGCAAGCAGATAGAAGGGGCATATGCCCTGTCACCTCTTCGACACTACGTCAGATTTGGTCGGTGATTGAAGAAACCCATGCCAGTATTCTTTTAAAACTTAGTGATGCGGAGTTGTTGCAACAGTTACTGATACAGCTTGCCGACAAAAAGCAGCTTAATGTTGAAGAAGTCTGCGATGTAAGGGCTTACATCTATTCCAGAATCCCACTCATTCGTGACGGTGCTCAAGCACGTCTAGTACAGAAGTGAATAGCTTTAAGTCTGAACCGCTGCCTCCAGCCTACCTAATTCTGAGAAAGCGATGCAAAACTTTACATAAAACGTTACATTAGTT
>JBGTCQ010000327.1:0-43407 GCA_041748755.1 Chroococcidiopsidaceae cyanobacterium
AGGGAAAACTACACCTACTTTGTTAAAATTTTTGAGAATTTGCATACTTGATGCCAAATTTGCAGTAAATTCATTGCGGGCGTAGTATCACTCCAATAGGAAACTTAACTATGTTGTTTTCAGCTTCATTTTTACCTTCGATCCTGGTTATCCTGACTTGTTGGATTTTTCCAGCTGTAGCTATGGCAGCGTTTTTTCTGTACATTGAACGCGAAGATGCTCCCACAGGTGACTAACTAGAATCAGTATTAGGGTAGATGCAAAATCTTAGCTTTAGCCATCTGCTTTTAATATGATAAACCCGCCTATCTCGTCAGACAGGCGGGTTTTTGGCAAATATTGTAGGAGTCAAAGCCACACCGCAATATTTCTACTTTTTTAGCCTAATTGCTATACAGCTACTAGCGTTAGTAGTTGCTACTCTTACAAAGAGGAACCTAAATGGGTATAGGAACCATAAAAGAAAGTTCCTAAAATAGTAATAGCACCTAATCCAACGACAGTAGCGACGATCCACAAAGGAATTCTTCCACTTCCAGACACAGCTTTTTATCCTCCTTTAACGACATTAGATGCTCAGCATCAAGACTCATAGTAGTTCCAGTTCAGGAAAATATTGCGGCATAGCAATGCTACAGCGCAATTCCGCCTAGTTAAAGAAATAACTGGAAAACAGGATACCGAGAACAAAAACTAGCAACAGACCTAGATAAAGTGAAGTCCGGTTTAATTCAACAGGTTGATTATTGGTATTTGGCGTTCTCGTTGGCATTGGTTTCTCCTAGCGTTGAATAAATTGCATAGAAGCGATCGCACCCAAAAAGAAGATTGTTGGCACAGCTAGGGTGTGGACTGCAAGCCATCTCACTGTAAAAATCGGATATTGAACTGGCTGATTGAGATTATTGCTAGTATTTGTCATGTCAAACTACTTACCGATAAATTCGTCAATTTGTTTTTTTGCTTCAAAGCGATCTCGAACAATCGGCAATTCCTGCCGTTCTTGCGGGTAATACTCATTTGGTCGAGGTGTCCCGAATACATCGTATGCCAGACCAGTCTGAACAAATAACCAACCTGCAATAAACAATGCTGGGATAGTAAGACTGTGAATTATCCAGTACCGAACACTTGTAACAATGTCCGTAAACGGACGTTCTCCAGTTGTACCCGCCATCTAGATTCCTCCTTTAACAACTGTTGTTAATAAATTTATTATCCTACGAAATGTTAGAAAGAGTAACGAGCCAGCTATTTTCATCCCTAACCAGGTATTAATACTTACAGCATTCAGTTCTCAGCTACCCAGCTTCAGCTTTTATGCCGTTTCAACTGACCCTTGATATTTTAGTAAAACTCCTCGCTGACCGATAATAAATCCCTGCTCAGGTGTGAGAAATACAATTTTATAGAAATTGGAGGGAACATTCTCAACCTCACGGTCTTTTTGCCAAGTCTTGCCACCATCCAAACTACACAGCAAGTTACCACTACCGCCAGCTATCCAAATTTCCTGCGGCGTTCGGTATGCCAAATCAAGCAAGCCCCAACTCGTAGATAACTCTGGATACTGAGTATCTTCCCATTCTTCTGGCTTCTCAGGGTTGTTAAATTGAATCTGACCCCCCCGTGCTAGCATCCATAACCGTCCATCTTTACCAAATCCCATATTTTGGACGCGGCGAGAACTATTTCGGTTATGACCTTGCCAAGCATTCTGACCAGGCTCCCAAGTAGAGTAGAAATTGCCCTTGGCAGAAACTGCTATATATTTGCCATCCGGGGAACGAGCAATGTTACGCAGCACACCAACTGCTTCTTGCACCATTGCTTGCCAAGTTTTGCCTTCGTCTGTTGTCTGATAGATCGCTCCTACATCGGTAGTCATCTCCGCCGACTGTGGTTTTAGTGCCACAATAGTGCTGGGATTGCCAGGTAGCTTCTCACTCAGCGGAATGCGCGACCATAACTTACCCCCATTTGTGGTGTGCAGTAGAATAGAAGGCTCGCCTGCAATCCATCCTTCCTGACCCACAAAACTTACGGAAGAAAAAAGGTAATTCTGCTCTCCTAGCTCCAAGCTTTTAGGTTGCCAGGTTTGACCTCCATCTGTTGTTTCTAAAAGCGTTGAGTTGCTGCCTACTAACCAGCCGTGTTGAGGATTATCAGTAAAGGCAACATCCTGTAAATTAGCGTTTGTTGGCACAGAGACAGTTTGCCAGGGGTTATGGCTAAGCGAGGATACGCTACTACAACCGATACAAAGTAAGACAACCGCTAATAAAACTACAACTTGCTGCCAAATTTTAAAAAGTGAATGCATTAGTATCTGTAAGTTTTCTTTTGAAATAAAATAATTTTTGTAGCATCGGCGATCGCGCTTGCTGATTCCCGCACCATTTGTAAAAGCTTCGCACGCCACTCCATAATTGGGTTTCATTGTAACCCGTACAGACTTAGAAAAAACAAAAAGCCTAGACCTAAAGCACCAAAAATCAGTAAGTTCTTCTGCGTTGGCGTTAACTTGTTAACACCGAAACCATATCCAAGATTTTCTGTAAATCCCGAAGCTTTACCTACAGGACCAATGTTCGAGAACTGGGAAGTTTTAACACCACAAACAGGACAACGCCAAGAGGACGGCAGTTCGGTAAAAGGCGTTCCTGGAGAAACTTGATGCTTGCTATCTCCTTTCTCAGGTTCATAGACATAGCCACAGGCACGACATTCGTAGCGGTCTAGCACTTGAGTCTCAACAGCTGGTTCGCTCATAGCTTAGGCAATGGAGAAACTTGAAGAACAAGTCTAAATGATATACGTTAAAAATTATGACATAAAAGTTTAACTTTACCACTGCGATCGCCCTTACCATAGGGAAACTTAACTTAGCTAACATCCAGCTTCGAGATTTGCAGGCTCCGTAACAACTGCCTCAATATCGTGACAATTGCATCGATATAATGTAAACAGAAAGTAACAAAATTATTCACCCTAAGAGCGGTAGTTATCCATAGTGTTTGTCCTTAGCGGCTACGAATACCTACTAGGCTTTCTACTAATTTGTAGCCTAGTACCTGCCCTTGCTCTCTCGGCATCCAAGCTACTCCGGCCTAGTGGTCGTAATCCAGAGCGAATCATCACCTATGAATCTGGGATGGAACCAATTGGGGGAGCTTGGATTCAGTTCAACATCCGCTACTATATGTTTGCCCTAGTCTTCGTCGTTTTTGATGTGGAGACTGTGTTTTTATATCCTTGGGCAGTTGCCTTCCACAGCCTCGGATTATTGGCATTTATTGAAGCCCTAGTTTTTATTGCAATTCTTGTTATTGCGCTTGTCTACGCATGGCGTAAAGGAGCTTTGGAATGGTCTTGACTTCTAATACAGAGCCACAGAAAGAGCGAATCATTAACCCAATTGAGCGACCTTCAATCACGCAAGAGCTTTCTGAAAACGTCATCCTTACCACTGTTGATGACCTCTACAACTGGTCACGGCTTTCCAGCCTCTGGCCGTTGCTGTTTGGGACTGCTTGCTGCTTCATTGAGTTTGCGGCTCTAATTGGCTCCCGATTTGACTTTGACCGCTTTGGTTTAATTCCTCGTTCCAGTCCCCGCCAAGCTGATTTAATTATCACGGCTGGAACAATCACAATGAAGATGGCACCACAACTGGTGCGTCTTTATGAACAGATGCCAGACCCTAAGTACGTGATTGCGATGGGAGCTTGTACAATCACTGGCGGTATGTTCAGCGTCGATTCACCGACTGCTGTTCGCGGGGTGGATAAGCTGATTCCTGTAGATGTCTATTTGCCCGGTTGTCCGCCGCGACCAGAAGCAATTATTGACGCTATTATCAAACTGCGGAAGAAGATAGCGAATGAGTCGATGCAGGAGCGGGGTCAAATTAAGCAAACGCATCGCTACTACAGCACTACTCACAATCTAAAGGTGATCGAGCCGATTTTTACGGGAAAGTATTTGCAGTCAGAAACCCGCTCTTCAGCGCCTAAAGAGTTGATGGAGGCGATGGGGATGCCAGTACCACCTGCTTTACAATCGGTAGAGAAGGAGGATCGTCGTGGCTGAAGAATCTGAAGAATCCTTGCCTGCAACCGTACCTGAGCAAACTGGTACAGAGGCATCTCAACTGGTAGAAGCGGGTAAAGTCTCCCGGTGGTTAACAGAAAATGGCTTTGAACATGGGTCAATGGAGGCGGATCATTTAGGGATCGAGATCATTAAAGTTGAGCGTGACTACCTACTCCCAATCGCAACGGCGCTGTATGCCTACGGGTTTAACTATCTTCAGTATCAATGTGCCTACGATTCCGGTCCGGGTCAGGATTTGGTCAGTGTCTATCACCTAATTAAACTAATTGATAATGCTGATCGACCTGATGAAGTACGGTTGAAGGTGTTCTTGCCACGGGAAGACCCTAGAGTGCCTTCTTTATACTGGATATGGAAGACGGCAGACTGGCAAGAGCGGGAGTCTTACGATATGTTTGGCATTGTCTATGAAGGACACCCGAATCTGAAGCGGATTTTGATGCCAGAAGACTGGGTAGGTTGGCCTTTACGTAAGGATTACATTTCCCCTGACTTTTATGAGTTGCAGGATGCTTTCTAAGCTGTTATACGTTCCAATTACTCTGTAGAGGCAGCAGGGGAGCAAAGGAAAGGAATTGTTTATTTATGTCTCTCCAATTGCCCCCTTGCGCCTTAAAAATATGGAAGCACTTTCTGGGATGATTTGTCATATCTCCAAGCAGCTTACGAATTTGAGAGCGCCAGCTACTGTGACACTATCCTGATGCTATCTCGGCAGGTTAAACAGTTAGCACAGTACCCAAATCATACATTTCAGCCTACTCTATCGTAGGTTGCAACATATCATGAGCAGCGCTTCAGTCTAAAACAATCCACAATTGACGTGCAGTAAGTTAGTTTGTACTGACAGCAAGTTTTAAGAGCAGTACAATGGCTGACTTTGGCAGTTATCTAGTCAAATTTAGCCACTGACTTTCCTTCAATTGCTAGTTCTATCAGCCGCTGCGTGATCATAGAATGCTCAGAACAAGTATGTTTCCAAGCTTGCGATCGCTTATTTAATCCAATCCCTAGAAATGGGATGTTTTAAGACATTAATTATATTAATAGTATAAAAAATATATTTATAAGGGTTATTACCTAGAAAACTTTAAACTTAATCATTAAAGCATAAGTACAATTTAAGTAACACGCCTAACAGATTTTTCAGTCGCTTCTAAATAATAAAACTAGACAGAATATATCTAAATAAATAAGTAGCATTTTAAACCAATGGTTTATTCGAGTAAAACGAGCCACCGTCGCATTATTATCGGGGATGTGCATGGCCACTATGATGGTCTGATGGCCTTACTAGAGGCGATCGCTCCCGGTGCAAACGATCAAGTCTATTTCCTGGGAGACTTAATTGATCGAGGACCGCAAAGCTCTCAAGTTGTGGCTTTTGTCCAGCAAAGTTCCTACCAATGTCTACTAGGTAATCATGAACAGATGCTACTTAACGTGCTTGCCAGCAACGGTAGTTCTAGCCAAGTGCAGCAAGCTTGGCTTTACAACGGAGGCTATGCAACCATAAACAGTTATAAAGAAGCTACTATCCCTCAAGAACACTTGGAGTGGATGATACACTTGCCTACACACTTAGACTTGGGTGATATTTGGTTAGCTCATGCTGGTGTTGACCCTAGAATTCCGTTAGAAAAACAAACTGCCGAGCAGTTTTGCTGGGTACGTAACGAATTTCACAGTATTCCCCAGCCTTACTTTGCCGACAAGCTGATCGTTATTGGTCACAGCATCACCTTTACTTTACCAGGTGTTACTCCTGGTAAACTCGCCCAAGGACAGGGCTGGCTAGATATTGATACTGGTGCTTATCACCCGAAAAGTGGGTGGTTAACAGGATTGGATGTCACTAATAACCTGGTATATCAAGTCAATGTGTTTGAACACCGGAGCCGCACCCTGCCTCTTGAAGAAGCTGTGACACGGGTTAACCCCGCGCGGGTGCTGGAGCATCGCTAGGTTCAGTTTACCAAAGGTCGGATTTTAGCTTTATAGGCTGCACCATCTAGCCCATCGCCTACATTCGCATTCTGGGGACTAATGGTACGTTTGAGTGCAGTAATACGATCGCTCGTTGCCGGGTGGGTACTCAAAAATGTCGGAGGTGATCCTCCTTTAAGTAATTTTTCCATGAAGGCAACTGTCGCAGACTGAGCATAACCAGATCGTCTCATCATTTCTAGTCCTTCTTCGTCCGCTTCAAATTCAGCCCGACGACTGTGGGGACGTTTTAGCGCTAGTTCCACACCAATCCCAACTGCCCGATTACGGTCTAAGCCAGCTGCCGTAGCAACACCACCAGCGATCGCTGTCTCACGCATCTGTTCAACTGCATGACGACTGGTAATATGACCAATTTCATGAGCGATCACACTCGCTAGTTGAGCTTCATTGTCTGCGGCTGCCATTAAGCCAGCGTTGACATAGACAAAGCCTCCCATTGTCGCAAAAGCGTTAATACCTTTATCATTAACCACCTGGAAGGTATAGGGGATATCCGGGCGATCGCTGTTTTTTGCTAGTCTTTGACCAATCTGCTTTACATAGTCATTAATCTGGGGATTGCGGTAGAGCCGAATTTGCCTACTAACCAACTGCTGATTAATCTGACTCCCAATCTGGACTTCCTGTCTATCGGAAATATTAGACAGCTGAATCACTTGAACTCCCCGAAAAATTAAGTCAAGCCAGGAAACTGCCTGCGACGGTTGTGGCGAACCCACCCAAAGGCTAAGTGCCACCACAACACTTAGCAGAGGATAAAACCAGCGCCGTCGGTAGCGAGGAGAAGAAACGGAAAGCTTAAACATATTTGTAGAAGAGTGTTTTGCAAAAATTAAATAGAGTCGGCGTAATTTCTAGTTAGTTGGTTAAACACCGAACAAGTCTTTAAAAGTAGACGCACAAATATGCCTCTTGGTTGCAATTTTATAGTTCCTCCCATGTGCCTATCCGCAGAAGCGCGATGCCTATGGCGTCCGCGTTGCGATCGCGCTTCTTTCATTACTCATCAGTTTTAGTCATAGTCATGGTAATCTGGCACAAGACAATTGCCAGACCAATTAATTTTTATTTAGCTTTCTAGGACTTATGAAGATTTTGGATTCTCAAGGGCGCTTGTTTGGCAAGTTAAGCATTCTCGACTTGGGTGCGGCTTTGGTAATTCTGCTGGTTCTTGTAGGCATCTTTTTCTTTCCCGGTACTTCCGGTTCTGTTGCTCAAGTCGGCGTTACCACCAAACCAGTCGAAGTGGACTTGGTTGTCCGGGGTTTGAATGTGCGCGACCCTCAGCAGTTATTCGACGAAGGCTTCAAGAAAGGCGGGAAAACTAACATTATTATCCGCAATCAACCCCACGGTCAGATTGACATTAAATCTATCCAACAGTTGCCCAGAACCCTACTAGTTCCTCAACCAGATGGTTCACTTAAAGAATTATCTGATCCAAGAGACAACCAATTTAGTACAGATATGCTGTTGACCTTGGGTGGCAAAGCTCAAATCACGAAGGATGGACCAGTTATAGGCAACAGCAAACTAAAAATTGGTACTCCCGTTGAGCTTGAAGGCTTCAATTACAACTTTAACGCCACCGTCATTGATGTCCGAATTCCCCAATGAACTGCTTAGTAGTCAAGATCATTAGCCAGCTACTGATCTTGAATAAAGGACGCAGACTCACTCAGCAAAGGTAAAAATCGCCGGATTAGACCAATTGTTACTGCTGGTAGTTCCAATTGAGGTGTCAGTCCAACATCTTCCAGGTGTTGAAACCGGATTGCTTGGGGATTTATATCAGCAAACCGCCGCCCAATCTCGGGTCCAGTAAATTGAGATTTTTCACCCCAGATAATTGCTGTGGGAATTGTTAGTTGAGAAATGTATTGCGACAGATCGAAACACAAGTCACCGCGCACAAAAGCAAGCGCTGCATATTCAGCATTCGGCTGTTTGGCGGATTCTAGGTAAGCGTCTACAATTTCTTGGTAAACTCGGCTGGAACGGGCAAATTGACGCTGCTCTAGGAAACTGCGAATGCCGTTACTGGTGGCAACACCAGTGCTGTAGATCAATCGGTCGAGAATTGGAGTGCTAATAAGCTGCGCAAAAAAGCTGCGGGAGTAGTCTTCCCCAAAGTCTGATAGTCCTGCGGGTGTGGTCAAAATTAAGGACTTGAATAATTCGGGACGGGCGATCGCCACTCGAATTGTAAAAGCAGCAGTCAAAGAAGAAGCAATCACCGTTACTGGCTGATTACAAGTCTGCTCCAGGAATTCTGTAATTGTGGTCAGGTAATCCTGAATTTTGTAATCCCGTGCTGGATGCTCCGACCTCCCCCAACCAATTAAATCCGGTGCTACGATCCGATATTCTGCTGCAAAAGCGGGATAAACCTTTGACCACTCATAGGCAGACGATCCACCGCCAAAGCCGTGCAGAAAAACTAATGTTTCCCTTTCTGCGGTATCTGCTAGATGCCAAGGCAGACCAGTGGCAGTGTAGTAAACCATTCTGCCAAGTGAGGTGATTACAGACTGCTGCTCAAAACCCGGTGGCTGAAACATAGATATATCTCATCTTCACTATTTGTTCTATGATGGGCTCTCGAACGGATTCGTGCTGGAGTTGTTGGCAGCTAAGTTGCAATACAAAGTCATAACGAGTATGATTTAGAAAGAGACGAATACACAAGGGAGGTAGCTATACGCTTGATGGTAGTACAAGAGATTCCCCTACAGCAAATTAACCGACCCCTACCACGACAGAACGACCCAAACAAGGTATTAGCCTTAATGGAATCGATAAGCGCGATCGGACAGAAAGAACCCATTGATGTGTTAGAAGTTGATGGTAAATATTACGGTTTTTCTGGTTGCCACCGATTTGAGGCTTGCCAACGTTTGGGCAAAGAAACCATCCTTGCTAGAGTCCGCAAAGCTCCCCGTGCAGTTCTCAAGATGCATCTTGCCTGAACACATGTCAGTCATGCATAAACAAGAGCCAATGCATCTTAGGAGATACAAAGACATGATCATATCAGCAAAAACATTTGCTCAAAACTAGGAGAAATTTATGTACATTCAAAACAATGTTATGCCTGTTAATATTGGCATTAACGAAGAAGACAGAAAACAAATTGCTGACGGGCTATCTCGTTTACTTGCAGACACCTATTCGCTGTATCTTAAAACTCATAACTTCCATTGGAATGTTACAGGTCCGATGTTCCAAACATTGCATCTGATGTTTGAGACGCAGTACACAGAGCTAGCCCTAGCTGTTGATCTAATCGCTGAAAGGATCAGAGCGCTCGGCTATCCAGCACCAGGCACCTATAGCGATTTTGCCAAGCTAGGTTCGATTCCAGAGACTACCGGAGTTCCCAAAGCAACTGAAATGATCCGCCTCTTGGTGGAAGGTCAAGAAGCTGTAGCGCGAACTGCTCGGTCTGTCTTCCCAGTCGTTGATCAGGCGAACGACGAACCCACTGCTGATTTGTTGACCCAGCGGATGCAATTACACGAAAAGAACGCTTGGATGCTAAGAAGTTTGCTGGAAGAATAATGACCCAAGTGTCTCAGCTAGATTTCACCCATCAGTTGCAAGATTTAATGCAGCGGGTGGGTATTTCCAATTTTAAAGCGCTGGCACGTTCCTCTGGAGCTTCCGAGCGGCAATTAATGCGATTGCGGCGTGGAGAAGTACAGCAAATGCGGGTGGATACTCTGCTCAAGCTAAGTCAGGCGTTACAAGTGCCATTGACAGAATTAGTAACAGCTTTTTCTGAGGTGGAACTTGCTGGGGAGACAGCGTCGTTACAGAAATCAACGCCAGCAATTGCTGATTTAAAACGAGAGTACCAGCGGTTGCAAGAACAGCTACAAGAACAGCGGCAAGCACTTTGGCAGGAATTTCAGCAATCGAGTCTTGGGGTGCTGGAGTCTTGGTTACTGCAATGGCCAACAGCTGCTCACACAGCTAAGGAAAATCCGCAGTTACCAGCACTAAGATTACTGCCGTTACTGCGACCGATGGAACAGCTGTTGCAACAGTGGGGGGTGGAGGCGATCGCACCAGTAGGAGTAGAACTACCTTATGACCCACAGCTACACCAACTTTTAGAAGGAAATGCTCAACCAGGCGAAAGAGTCAAGGTGCGTTACACTGGCTATCGCCAAGGTGACAAACTGCTGCACCGAGCCAAGGTGAGTCCGTGTTGACTTATTAACCCTCTTTGCTAATGACCGATGACTAATGACTAATAACTACTTTGTCAAACTGTGTCTAACCACTCAATAGCCGCGTCTTTGAACATGGAGGTGCTGAGGTAGCGTTCGCCAAAGCTGGGCTGCACCATTACGATCAAGCGATTTGCATTCTCTGGGCGCTTGGCAACTTGAATTGCGGCATACAGCGCTGCCCCAGTAGATATGCCTGACAGTAGCCCTTCTTCTTTTGCTAGCCGACGACCATAGAAAATCGACTGTTCATCAGTTACGCAGATCACTTCATCAACTAACTCACTGCGATAGATATCTGGTACAAATCCAGCCCCAATACCCTGAATTCGGTGCAGTCCAGCATAACCCTTTGATAGTACTGGACTGTTAGCTGGCTCAACGCCGATCGCCTGAAACGATGGCTTGCGCGGCTTAATCACCTCAGCCACACCTGTAATTGTGCCGCCTGTCCCAACTCCAGCAATTACAATGTCCACCTGACCATCTGTGTCCTCCCAGATTTCTTCAGCAGTGGTTTCGCGGTGAACTTTGGTGTTGGCAGGGTTGCGGAACTGCTGCAACATATAGGCGTTGGGGGTTTCAGCCACAATTTGCTCTGCACGGGCGATCGCCCCTCGCAGCCCTTTATCTCCTGGCGTTAACTCCAATTTAGCACCGTAAGCCTTCAGCATTGCCTGTCGTTCCTGGCTCATCGTATCCGGCATGGTCAGAATCAGCTTGTAGCTTTTGACAGCCGCTACCATAGCTAGGGCAATGCCTGTGTTGCCAGAGGTTGGTTCTACTAAAACAGTCTTTCCAGGTTGAATCAAGCCTGCTTCCTCTGCTACTTCAACCATACTTACTCCAATCCGGTCTTTAACTGACGCGGCTGGGTTCATGCCTTCCAACTTCACTACAATCTGAGCAATTGCCCCTTCTGATTGGGGAATTTTGTTCAACCGCACAAGAGGAGTGCGTCCAACTAATTCTGTGACGTCATTTGCAATCCGCATCGGGGTTTCTTCAAAAGCTAAATGGATGTTGTGATAAATCTGTTGTTAAGGTTGACGAAAGTTAGAGCAGCTAAGTATTTTAGCAATCTGAGCAATACATCCAGAACATCTTGCTTCACGGCAGGCATCAAGGCTTGAGTTACGAGAAGTTGAGCATAGGGAACTGGGAATTTTCTATTCCCACTCCTTGTTCGAGTTTATAACTTTATGGAGCTGTTTACTGACAACGTTGAAGATAGGGAATTGGGAATTTTCTATTCGCACCTACCGAAGCAAGCTAGTAAATCTGTCAAACCTTCTTTAGACTTAACCCAGATGGGGCGCGGGTTTCAGCATTATTGTTTTTGCGGTAAGGACAAGGTAGGCGATCGCCTACCTCCACCCTCTAAATAAATTTGTCTCTCCTGTCAAAAGCTAATGCCACCATTTTTAAGCTTTGCCTCAAGCTTTTTTGTAACTGGATCAGTAAATTTCAAATCAGATGCCATAAAGTTTAGACTTACATAAGGTCTGCGATTTATGAGCCTATCAATAGTCGTGTCTTTGACTCTTGTACCCTTGAAAATTTTAATCAGTAAAGCCTTATCAGCTGTATTGATATTTACGGCAGTTGTATTAGCTTTGCTAATAATCCAGTTCGGGCCAGATGTTTCTTCTAAATTTTGCTTACTTGCTCCAGGTTTATTTATCTCTACATTAGTTTCAGTAACTTTCACAGTAGTTTCAGAAACTTTTTTAGATGGTATAAACTGAATTTTTTTTAGCTCTAGCTTTCTTTGCAAAAGAGATGGACAAGCAGGAGCAATCATAAAAGCTAAATCAGGTGGAGTTCTATCAGAAATCAATGGCTTAAAATTTACATCATTTAACCATTCCTCAAATGTCTGCAAGTGTCCGCTCAAAAGTTCATAGTTTTTTGCTTCACCGAAGGCTCTTGCTACCAGATTGCCATTGTGTAATAACTCTGTATAACAGTCAAAAGCATGACCCATAAGCACTTTTGTAGTTTCAACTACTGACAAATTATATCCAGCCTTGCTTAGATAACTAGCCCACTGTTGTCTACACTCCGCTGCCATTAACTGACGAGCATCGCCTTCAAAAATCTGCTCAGGCGCTTCGCTAAAGTATCTTTCATGTATCTCTAGCACTGTGCTGGCATATTCCTGGCAGAACTCCCTCAATGTATTAGCAGGGTTAAATGGTATATTTTGAATTTCTTGCCATGCTTGGTCAAAATCTTTATATCCTTTATAAGCTCCTTTAATTCGCTCATAGATATTTGCTTTAATTAGATCAAATTCATTACTGTAACCTTTGTTTAAGTTGATAACTAAATCGCCTACGAGACTTTTTATAACAGAATCTTCTGCAATAAAGCTTCCTACATTACCCGATGTTCCTACTAAATATATTAATAAACGAATTTTTGAGTTGAATTGCTGAAAAGCCCTTCTAATCAATTCTTTAAAAAGCAACCTAGTTTCTTGAATCTCATTATTAAATTTTTCTAGAGCATCCAACTCATCTATAAGATAGACAAAACTGAACTTTGGATCAACGGCTGAGATTTCAGAAATGACATAAAAGAAGAACTCTTCAAATCCATCTATATTTTCAGTAATATAATTCTTAAACTTATTACGAAATGGCAGCAATTTAGTTGCTACTTTAAGTTGAGCAACTAGAGAACTTTCTAAAAATTCACTCAAAATGTACTCAGCTACATTTCTAACCGATACCGATAAGTTTCGATTGTGTAGTAACTGCCAAAATGTGTCAGCTATGATGTGATAGTAAAGTTTGTCTTTGAAGCTCTGATTACTACCTCCTATTGAGATATCAGAAAGTTGGAACTGAACGACTACAGAGTGATTTTGGTAATTGGACTTAGTTTTGGTTAACTCATGCAAGTAAGTTAGTAGAGAGGTCTTGCCACTACCAACCAGGGCAGCAACAAATCTAAATGTAAAGAAGCCCTCATCAAAGGTATGCCTGAGATCATCCTCAAGCATTTGGGTTATGTTTGATATTTGTCGCCCAGACAAGCTACGAGCAGTAGAGCCTTCACCATCTGAGCCTGGAGATCTAACAACACGTTCAATCCAAATATTTTCAACGAATCCAGCACCTGACTTAACTTGTTGAAGGAAGTCTTTTATAAATCTTTTTTTCCTGCATCTTCTGGCATTTTTTACTCTACCCATTGAATCAGTTCGTCATCTTTTTCGGTTACGGCAAAGACTTTGCCAGTTGATTTAAGCCTGTCGAAGTAGTTATCTAGGTTTGATTGAGAGATAGGGTTGTTTTCCATAAAGCTTTGGCGAATTTCTCTGCTGCGAATAGCAACAACTCCACGTAATTCTTGGCGCTTTCTTTCTTCAAAATAGAGTGCTTTAAATTTCTCCACAAATGTATCAAAGTCAATATTTTCAACCAAGGTGATAGCAGTCTGATCATTAGAAGATGCTTCTTTAAGGAGATATAGAAGGGTATTGAGAACTTTGGAACCTTTCGAGGAGTCAAATTGATACGTAGTAGTTTTTAAATTAGCAATTAGCGTTTTCTTCCCTTGCTTTGTAACAAAAAGCCGCCCTTTTTTAGGAGACTCAATTAGCTCTTGCTTAGATAGGGCATCGTAGATGTTATTAGCATCTTTCTTAAAACTTTTTGACAAATAGTCTTTTACAGCACTTTTAGTCACTGTACCTTCTACTGAATAGGCTACTGCATAAAGTAAGTAAAGCAGTTGTTTTGTGGAAAGTTCGCTCATAAGTTCCTCCGATAGCATTTTTTCTAAAATTGAAATTTACTGAAAGTACCTAATAAATTAAAAAGTGGCTTTGAATTAGAAGTTAAAGCCCAAAGGAATCGAGAGAATATTAAGTTCCAGTTTGCAAAACCTGTGGTTGTAAAAGAGATACTAATTGCTCCTTACCCCTTTGGAGATAACGTGTTACTGTCATCGGGCTGGTACCAATTCGTTTAGCCGCTTCTTTACGGGAAAGTTCCTTCAAAAACACCAACTCAACAGCTGTTCTGGTTTTTTCTTCCAGCTGACTCATAGCTCCTTGCAGTTGTTGTCGTTCTTCTTCTTGTTGCTGGAGGGTAGTAGAGCGTGGATCTGGCAGCGCCTCACCCAACGTTATTGGGCAATCAAGTTGTTGAACAACAGTGGTATCCAAACTTAAAATTATGCGGTTTTGAGCTGCTAACTTGCTGTCTCGCCATTCTTGAACGGATACTTTAAGTTTCCGAGCAATTTCAACATCCGTAGGGTAGCGATCTAGGGCTAATGCCAATTCTCGGCGAATTTTTTGCCCCTCAGAGTAGAGTTCTTGCCAGCGACGGGGAATTTTTACTACTCCAGTGCGATCGCGCAAAAAATGCAGGATTTCGCCCCGAATGTAGGGAACAGCAAAGGAACTAAAAGCAAATCCTTGGTTGGGGTTGAACCGCTCAATCGCCCGAATCAAACCAAAGTAACCTATTTGTTCTAAATCTTCATAAGGTTCACTACATTGATTGGCGAATTGATGAGCCATTTTCCGCACCAATCCAGTATGTAACTTTACCAGTTGATTCCGTAGTTCAATAGAAGGATTTTGGTAGTAGGAAATTGATAGTTCCATACCCTCAGAGTGAACATAGGTGTGAGTTGCCGTCATAAAAAATCCTCAGCTAGCGCCAAACTCTTTTCCTTGGGGAAGTAATAGGAGTTACGTAAACTTCATCAAAGCTGAGATTATTGTCGGTAGAGAAGGCTGGAGAAACCATAGTTGTTTTACTGAACTTGTGAAAGGTCTCACTTTAGAGTTCAGCATTTTTACGTATATCCTCTGTTTTGCTATTGGGTTGAAGTGTGTTTTTCTTAAAGTAAACAGGCACTATACCTGCCAATTTCCTCTAGCTAATCGCTGAGGATCTGGGTGACAATGGGCGTAATGCGTAAATAGCAATTTTGAGAGACCTTTCATGAGTAACACCAGCAACTTACGTAATGCCTTTCGTGAGGCAAAAACCCAGGCGCTTATCGGTCCCAATGTCATTGCCAACGCTCTACCCTTTGTCGGTGGTGGGCTTGTCTTAACAGCACTGGGTACTTACGGCGGTCTTGGCGTTATCCGGACCAACCCAGGTCTGTTCTTTCCCACCTTTATCGGTGCCGTCATTCTGGAGTTGATTCTTTTCTTTGTCGCCAGTAATGTTGCCGAAAAAGGAAACAACAAAGTCGCCCTACCGCTTTTGGCGACATACAGCCTGCTGACGGGTTATACACTTAGTGGCATAGTCTTTCTGGCACTGAGAACCGAAGGTGTCGGAATCACAGGTATTGGGATCGCCGCTCTTGGTTGTGGGATTACTTTTATTGCCGCGCGTCAAATTGGCTCGAATCTGTCTGAAAGCGACGGTATGGCTTTGACGAAAACAATCGGGCTAGGAGTAATTGCCCTAGTTGTTGTGCTCGTGGGTCAATTTCTACTTGCTATGTTTGGTGTCTATACGCCAACGTGGTTAGAAATCGCCATATCTGGCATCGGTGTATTTTTGTTCGCGGGTGCTGCGGTGGTAGATTTCTACATCCTGCCCCGTACCTACCGCAATGACCAGTACCTACCTGCCGCATTGTCGATGTACCTGACGTACATTAATTTGTTCATTTTCATTTTGAGGTTACTAATTGCGATTAATAGCCGTGACTAAGTGAGCGTGGCATCAGTTGCTTGTAAAACTTAACCGCACGAGAGCCGTAGTTTGAGCGTCAAAAACTACGGCTTTTTATTGCTCTCGCTCACAACTACTTGGCGTTTCTGGTCATCAATCTGATATACAGCGATGAAGTGCTGAACTCGGGTGATGGAGTTTTGAACTCGGACGTTGCAGTATTGATGATCAAATTCCGAGTTTTGTTCTCGGAGTTTGAAGCTTTTTGCTTGAAGTTTTGAGTTCCGAGCTTGAGAAATGGAGTATTGATGCTCAAGTTCCGAGTTTTGATCTCGAAGGTTGAAGCTCCTTGCTCGAAGTTTTGAGTTTTGAACTTGAATAATGGAGTTCTGAACCTGGATGAAGAAGTTTTGAGGTTGAAGGATGACGTTCTGCGGTTGAATGGCAGTAAGCTACCCTTCAAGAAGATAAAGCGCCTACGCTAACGCTCTCTTTTGCAAGGCATAACTGGAGACAGATACAGCACTCTACAAGTGGAAAATAAAATAAAAATTTATCCTGTCTCGTTACAGCTTGGTTTATATAGTTAATAAAGCTAATTTATTATTCAACGCCTGCAAATGTCCCTGACTGATTTGAACTTATTACTCTAACTAGGGCACAGGCACGATTGGTGAGATAAGAACTATGGCGTTAATTGTCCAAAAATACGGTGGCACCTCTGTTGGTTCAGTTGAACGTATTCAAGCAGTCGCACAGCGCGTCTTGAAAACAGTCAAAGCTGGAAACTCGGTTGTAGTTGTAGTTTCTGCAATGGGCAAAACCACCGACGGATTAGTTAAATTAGCCAACCAAATCTCAACCAATCCCAGTCGCCGCGAAATGGATATGCTGCTTTCGACTGGAGAACAAGTCTCTATCGCCCTGTTAAGTATGGCATTGCAGGAACTGGGGCAACCAGCAATTTCCCTCACTGGCGCACAAGTGGGAATCGTCACTGAGGCAGAACACAGCCGCGCTCGAATTCTGCATATCCAACCGGAACGAGTTGAACGACACTTAAAGGATGGCAGAGTAATTGTTGTAGCTGGCTTCCAGGGTATTACCAGTACATCTGAATTTGAAATTACAACGCTGGGACGTGGTGGTTCTGACACTTCAGCTGTTGCCATAGCTGCGGCTTTAAAAGCTAGCTATTGCGAAATTTACACTGATGTGCCTGGAATTTTGACAACTGACCCCCGCTTAGTGACAGATGCCCAGCTGATGTCAGAAATCACCTGTGACGAAATGCTGGAACTTGCTAGCTTAGGGGCAAAAGTGCTACATCCCCGCGCAGTAGAAATTGCCCGAAACTACGGCGTAGATCTGGTGGTACGCTCTAGTTGGACAGATGATCCTGGTACGCGAGTGGTAGCACCAACACCGCAGCCCCGCTCTCTACAGGAGTTGGAGATTGCCCGACCAGTGGATGGGGTGGAATTTGATCAAGATCAAGCTAAGGTAGCATTGTTGCGGATACCCGATCGCTCTGGCATAGCGGCGCGATTGTTTGGGGAAATTGCGCGTCAGAATTTAGATGTCGATTTGATTATTCAGTCGATTCACGAAGGCAATACGAATGATATTGCTTTTACCGTCACTACATCGATTCTAAAACGGGCTGAAGCAGTAGCTACGGCGATCGCTCCCGTCCTCCGTAGTAGCTCCTCACAAGGAGAAGCAGAGGTGATGGTGCAACAGCAAATCGCCAAAGTCAGCATTGTTGGGGCGGGGATGATTGGTCGTCCGGGCGTTGCTGCCCAGATGTTTGCTACACTCTCAGCCGCGGGAATTAATATTCAAATGATTTCCACTTCGGAAGTAAAAGTCAGCTGTGTAATTGATACAGCAGATGGCGATCACGCTATTGATGTCCTCACTCAGGCATTTAAAGTTAGTAAAGACGCGATTAATTCTGTTTCTACCCCAGTAGAGGCTACTCATGGCGCATCCCTACTCAGTAAAGCACCAGTGCGAGGTGTTGCCTTGGATCTCAACCAAGCTCGTCTGGCGATTCGCCAACTGCCAGATCGTCCAGGTATGGCAGCAAAGTTGTTTGGACTATTGGCTGAACATAATATTAGCGTTGATATGATTATTCAGTCACAGCGCTGTCATGTAATCAATGGTGTGCCAACGCGAGATATTGCTTTCACTGTGGCACAAATGGATGCAGAAGCCGCCCGTAAAACTTTGGCACAAGCAGCAGCTGAATTAGGATGGGGTGAAATTGTTGTTGACAGTGCGATCGCTAAAGTTAGTATTGTCGGTGCAGGTATGGTTGGTCAACCCGGTGTTGCGGCTCGGATGTTTGCCGCTTTAGCTCAGCACCAGATCAATATTCAAATGATTGCCACCTCGGAAATAAAAATCAGCGTTGTTGTAGCTCAAGAACACGGAGTTATGGCTTTACAAGCCATCCATGCTGCCTTTGGGCTTGCTGGTAGAGATATAATTCAGATTCCAGCATAAATTACCCTGATCGTCTACGGCGTTCTAGCTAACAGCTTTGTCAAAAATAAAGCGGTCAACCATATTGGCGACCGCTGCAAAAGTATGAAGTATTCTTACAAAAATATTTCGCAATTTACGGTGAGACAAAACCATAGATCAAGTTGCTAACAACTGAAAGTGCTAACGCACCAAGTAAAGCGCTTACTACACCTGATTTTAAGCGGAATCCCTGTACTAAAGATGCTGCCGCACCTAAAGCTATTGCTGAAATAATAAATGTGACAACTCCAGATAGTAAGCCAAACGTCAGTAGGTTTGGAATAAAAAACACGGCTCTTAAAATCGGATTTACTACAGCTGCTACGATACCGAGAACTGCTGCTGAAATATATGCTTTTGGCGTACTATCAACCTCAATTCCTATTGGCAACTGCGTAACGAGTAGTAGGCTAGAGGCACTAACTAACCAGGCAATTAAAAGATCTACCATTGTGGGAAAACTCCTTAGATAAAATTCAGATTGATTAAAGATTCATTCCTATCAGCACCCTAACTTACAAAATTTAAGTCATTCATCTGTAAATTGACAGAAATTGACCCTATCTTTGGGGAGAAGCTGTAGCTTGTGGACTTGGTGCCGTGGGGAAGACTGGAACACTGGTAGGATTGGCTGGGTTAATGCCTTGCCCATTCAAAGACTGCCCAGGAACAGGTAATGGTGACTGATTGGGAGCAGAGGGAATGGCGAAGGGATCTCCTGGAGTGATTGGGGTGGTGCTTGGTAATGAGGTACCAGGAGCGTTGGGAATATAGGGGACAATAGGATTAGAACCAGCTGGTTGATCAGCGGTGCTGGGTAAGGTTGCTAAAGCCACGCGATCGCCACCCACTTCTCGCATTCTATCCAACACCTGCACCACATCGTTGTAACTTGATGTCCGAGAGGCATTTAGAACCATCATCCCAGATGGGTTCAAGGAGCGATAAGCCTGCAATCTCTGATCAAACTGCTCGCGCGTTACAGGCTCTTGCTCAACATAGATTTGGCCAACAGGGTCAATCGTAATAATCAATGTCTGCCGGATCTGCGGTGTCGTTCCGGTGCTAGCTTTGGGCAGATCAACACTAATTGCCTGCTGTCGAGTGAATTGTAAAGCAGCCAATAGAAAAAACGTCAGGATACAAAAGATTACATCAATTAGGGGAATAATTGGAACTTGGACTTCTTCAATTGGAGTTTGCAGGTTGATCTTCATCGTGGCAAAAAGTTGAAAGAAGAGGGCACTAAGTTTTTTGATTTTAACGGTATACCAGCCAATTCTTGTCAGTTTTCACATAGCTAGTAAATCACTCGGCAATATTTTGATTTAGTGAGTTGAATGGTACTGGATAACTGCCAGTGATTCAAAGAAATCAGTTACCTAAAACCTTTTCCATCTATGAAGGTGGAATAAACCTAAGCCAAAGGTTTACTCCTATACGACTACAGCCTCGTCAAGGATCACATCAGGAGTATTACGCTATCTGATTGCCTTAACTTATTTATCTTAAATTTCTGAGGCATCAGAACCTTCTCTCTTGTTCTCTAAACGAGGTGGAATAATATAGCCTTCACTTGCCTCGCGTCCTACTTTTGGTGATTCAGGGGTCTCAGACATATTAATTTTGTCTCTTTTTCGGGGTGTGCTAAATGCGGCTTCGTCTACCGCTCTTGAGCGTGACGAGGTCATGTTGTCGGGGTCTAGCCAAAACTGTCGATAGAGCAACTCCAAATCACTCCCCGCCCTACGAAAAACTTTGATTTGGTTAACTACAAAAGCTTGAAACAAGCGATAGAACACCAGAGTAAAGATAGCAACAATTAGCCCCGTTGCCGTAGCAATCAGCGCTTCTCCGATTCCTAAAGTCACCCCAGCTGCTGAAGAAGTTCCCAAATCACCAAGGCGAATATCTCGCAAAGACCGAATTAATCCCAGTACCGTGCCCAATAATCCCAATAGTGGCGCGAGGGTAATTACTACCTCTAGAATTTTTTCGCCTTGCCGCATTGACGCTAATTCGTCCTCTGCTGTTGCCTCCAGTGCTAGCCGGAAAATTTCTGGATCGGGTTTAGAGATTCGCAAGGGGGCATACAGGAATCTGCCAATTGGTTGATCGGTGGCTCGTTTGGCAAGCTGCATCGCGCCCCCCCAATTGTCACGAGCCGCAGCCAAAATGCGCTCAACAATCTCCCTTTCCTGCGTCAAAATTCTGAACCAGAACCATAAGCGCTCGATGATCACACTCAAGGACAGAATTGACAACGCCAGCAACGGCAACATTGCTGGTCCACCCTTTCTAAAAATATCTACGATATCCACAATTTTTACTTTCCTCCGTCCATTCCTTAGCCCAACGTTTAAGCTCGTTCTATAACTAGCCGTTCCTCATATCTTGCACCATGACCAGGCGCGGACTTCCTCAATCAATGAATTTTGAATCCGCGTTGGCGGGTTTTGCGGAGCCGGAGACGCTCTCCGGTCTGTGTAGCAGTGACTTAAAATCGCGCTTATGCAAAATTTCAGCCAAGGTAATCTAATTGTAGAAATTATATAGATGACTCTAATCTTAATTGCACCCATCTAGAGTAAGGAATTACGTAACCCTTAAAAGTAGAATCTTCCAGACCAACTAGGACGGTTATTCCCACCAGAATTTTGCGGAGTTTTTTGTCAAGATTAAAAATAACTGGAGGATAAGCTTATGAACTTCTCGGTCCAAGCAGTCTACACCTGGTATCGCAATCTCATTCGTAACCCTAAGTATCGCTGGTGGGTGATCTTAGGAACGCTGGTTTATTTTATCAGCCCAATTGATCTACTTCCAGACATTTTCCCTGTTGTGGGAGAACTCGATGATGTTTTCTTGATAACGCTGCTGGTTTCGGAAATATCCCAGATGCTAATTGAAGGTGTCAAATCCCGTAAGGGCGATACAGATGCCACTGTCAATGTGAATGACAACGTCACTACTCCAGCAAAGACAGTTGATGTTGACGCTGTGTCTGTCAAGTAATTAATACAACTTAATTTACAATAACTTCCTCTTCTTTGCTCTCTCGTAACAACAGATGGCTGAAGGAGAGGTAATTTTTTGTTTATGATTAAAGTCACATAAATTACTTATACTTTAAAAAGTGTAGATCAAGTAACAATTTTGTTCTCGTTTTAACTCATCTTGAAGCTTTAGCAATAAAAATCACAAATTTTTACACACACTGATTTTAGCCATTTTTCGCTAATTATAGTTTTCTAGAGAGAATTAATATTTTAAGTATCGCTTGTTAAAAAACAAATAAAATATTGACTTTCTTAAAATCCCAAATCAGATTTCGGTGTAACTAATGTTTTGTAGGTTGCGCAATCATCAAAAAATTATCTAATCATAAAATTTAACATTTGTAAATACTTGCTAATGGTATGAAACTTTGTAACTAGCAATTTATGTTGCAAATTGTACTGAAGTTTAGATAAAAACCTATGATCATCGCAAGCACTACAGAACTTACACAATGATCTCCCCTAACCCCCTTTTGAAGGGTAGAAAGGAGCAGGATTTCAAACATGAGGATGCGTAATTGCACTATTTAAGACTAAAATTTTTTCATACAGCATAGGGCAAGTGAGCTTTAGTTAGATACTACTAAAGTAGGTGCTAGCTTTATACTAACTTCTAACAAAAAGAGGCTCTGGAGAATACAGCAAGCATTTTGGAGGTTTGAATGAAATACACATTTGAAGTTTTAGGTATATCCCCAGTTTTATACTTCTTTAATCAACAACAGGAGATTATTCAGAAAACACCACAATTAAATGTTGAATACCTGGGAACTAACAAGTGTACGCTCGATGCTTTGATTAAATGTGTTGAAATTCTGCCAAACCGGAGCTGGGATTTAGAACGAGTAGTGGACACTGTAATTGATTTTTGGTTGAACAATTCAGACAGCATCTGCTATTGGAAAGCGCGGTTAAAAAATGCTGGCAGCGAGAATCTTCTTGTGGCAAGAGTCGCCGATATTACATCGTTACGAGCTGAATTTGAATTGCTACTGAGTAAACACAGTTAAAGTGTCTTCAGGGTTTTGTAACAATCGTTGCAGTTGCGTTAGGTAGCAAAGGTAGTGGAAACTAGCAATAGCACAATGGAGACTGCCCAGCAAGCATTCCGTAATTATAATCATGGTTTGGCTACGGCCGAGTGGGAACCGTTTCTGGAAATGCTGACTGAAGACTTTACTTTCTGGTTTCCGGTGGGTCCATACCAGGGATTAAATGTTGGTAAAATAAAGGCAGCTGCTTTCTTTCAGTATGCCTCTAGAGCTTTCAGTGAAGGGCTGGCGCTAAAATTGGAGCATATTACTAGAAGCAAGACTACGGTTGTATTCGAGGTTAAGTCTGAGGGGCAATTGTGGGGAAAACCTTACCAGAACCAGGCAGCAATCTCTTTTGATATTCGCGGGGATCGGGTTTGTGGCTACCGAGAGTACCTTGGGGTGGTTTTTCAACTGAGTACAGAATAAACACAGCAAGGTAAGCGCCCTGGGCGGCGATAAGAGGGGTTAGTAGCAATTAACTCGCTCTCGATTGTACTTCCCAACGTAGAAGCCGTGGCAGCTGCGATAAATCTAAGGCGTAGTTTAAAGTCCAAAGGACAATCTCTATAAGTAATAAATTCTGTACCCACATCAGCTCACTTGCAGGGCTGAGAAGTGTTAAACCTTTATACAACTGCCAGACACGGTAAGGTAAGTACAAATAAGGAACCATCACCCACACAACGGATTGAAACTGCCTCAGAGTCACAATCTCAGATAGAATTTGCAACCCCAACATTACAAAGTAAGGAACAAGTACAGTCAGAACGCTGGAGTAGCCCCACCACACACCCCAAAGTAATATTGCTAGTAGCGGCAGTAACCCTCCTACCAATTGCACCGTAAGAAACCACATTTTAAACCATTCTGGCAGTGGTTGTGGCAGGCTATAGGGCTTTGACTGTCTCCACGCCCAGCCGACAACTACCAAAAAAGATGTAGCGATCGCTAAAAACAGCAGGTTTTCAAACAGGAGGTTAACTTCTGTAGTGGAGATCATCTACCAAGATCAATTCAAGGGGCACATTCAAGTTAGGAGATTCAGTGCTGCTTACAGAAATTAAAGCGCGATGACTCCATTAAGCTAACGCTAACGCACTTAACAAGCTTTGCTCAGGCATCATTGCATCCCCTCCATTGTCAAAACATACGGTTATGTATAGCGAAAGCGCGATCAATTTTTAATGCCATTATTGGAGACTACAGCGAGTTAAACTAAGATGGCGCACTCAGTGCAATTGCCTAGAAAGCGTGATTAAACGTCATGCTGATGCCTGCCTAAGATGTAAAAAACCCAGCAAAACCCTATCATTAAGACTAGCCATGTTAGGGTTATGCGATCACCTAACAATCTATATGAAAACTCTTCCATTATCTCTAACTCAAGACATTTCCACTCTTCAAATAAATTTTTCTGGCTTCAACTAAAATAGCTCCATTATGTTGCTATCCCAGAAGAAGCCTCTGCGGTACTTGATGCTATAGTACATGCCAGCGCGTTCAGCTTCCAAGTTTAAGCGTTTGCGTCTCTAGCTTTCCTAACACTTAATCAGCTTAATAGTTGGAGCCACTAGTACGATTCACCGGATCGGGGTCACGGTAACGCAAGGGTTCAGGAGACTTGCGAGCTAGACCCGCTAGACCAATTAGACCAAGCAATCCTAGCCAGCCCCAATCAAAATCGCGATCTCCTGTTGCAGGGCTAGTTCCTTGGTAGGTAGTAGTACCTGAGGTAGTTCCCCCAGAATTAGTATCAGCACCTGAAGTTGTGCCATCAGTACCAGTGCCTGAAGTCGTGCCACCGAAGCTGGTGCCAGTACCTGAAGTCGTCCCACCTGAGGTAGTATCAGTTCCTGTAGTACCAGTGCCTGAAGTCGTGCCACCGAAGGTGGTGCCAGTACCTGAAGTTGTCCCACCTGAGGTAGTATCAGTCCCCGTAGTACCAGTACCTGAAGTTGTACCACCAATTCCAGTATCAGTACCTCCAGAAGTAGTACCAGTGCCTGAAATCGTGCCCCCAATTCCAGTATCATTACCTGAAGTCGTACCACCTGAGGTAGTGCCTGAAGTTGTACCTCCAGAAGTAGTATCAGTACCTGAAGTCGTGCCCCCAATTCCGGTATCAGTACCTGAAGTCGTGCCACCTGAGGTAGTGCCTGAAGTTATACCACCAGAGGTAGTACCAGTACCTGAAGTCGCACCGCCTATGGAACCACCACTTGTTTGGGCAGAAGCAGGCATTAGGGAGACAGTGGTTAGGCTTACGGCGAAGAAACCAGCCCAAACAGCTTTGGACAAATTGGAAGGCTTCATATTTAAAATTCCTCTTATGTTCAAGATTTTTGTGGGTGCTTAATATTTAAAACATTGTTAACTTAAATTTGCTGCTAATAAATAGCTCAATATGTATATTTTATCAACTCATAAAAATGAATTACTGGATAATTATTACAAATAAGCTAGAGCGTTACAGCAAATAGTAAGATAGCGGCTGAAACCCTAAAAGAAGATTATAATCATTAGTCATTAGTTAAGGACGAGGCAATGCCGAAGCAGCGCTGCCTTGAGCAGTACAATGTTTTTTCAATTTTTGGAGAGACATCTCAATAATATTGCTGTTTGTTCTGACGTGGCATTACTCCTCAATAACATAACTGCTACTATTTCACCTAACTTCTATCTCAGGAGTTATTTAACGTCAAATCAGCCTGTATTCATTAATACAGAAAAATCTTTATTGAAGCATTTTGTAGATTTGTAATTTAGGAAATGGTAGTGGATTTGAAATTTTGAACAAGTGACACACACTTGAGGATCAAGATTGGTCAATGTTGGCTATAGCTTTAACTTTTTTGCGACGGCTACCGATGAATTTGTTATATGAGTTCATTAACGGGGTTGTACTAGTTCCATGCAGAATTACAGAAAGCACAATTGTGATGTAAGTAATCCAAGCAATCTGCTCTCCTAATGTACCTTTTAAACCATGTCCAAAGGCATAGCAAAGATAATATATGGAGCCGACACCGCGAACGCCAAACCAGCCAAACAGCCAGCGTGTGACTGGACGATAACCACCACCAATTGTACTAATCCAAGCTCCCACAGGTCGGATTACAAAAAGTAACACTCCTCCCACAAACAGCGCTTGTTCAGCATGCTCCCAAATCGCCTCCCAACGTAGGAGGGAACCCAATATCAAAATCGTCGCTACTTCCAGCAGTTTTTCAATTCGCTCGGTAAATTCGAGTTGACCATGTGGCTTTTCTGGATTGTCATAACTCCGCTGTGCTACTATTCCAGCCACAAAAACTGCCAAGAATCCGTAACCGTTCACAAATTCTGTGAGGGAATAGGTCAGAAAAATTATGCTGATAGCAATAAAATCTTCCATCGCATCATGGACAGGGTTGTAGGTTTGGATTTTTACGTCAATCCAGACAACAATCCTCGCCACAAAAAATCCCATCACCATGCCAGCAGCGATCGCCCAGAGTAATTCAACAGCAACCCATTCTTGAAACCAGGAGTTCCAGTTGCTACCTTTTTCTAACCAGTAAATTCCAAAATAGACAAACGGAAAGGCCAGCGCATCGTTCAAACCACCTTCTGAGGTCAAGCCAAAGCGCAACTCATCTTTATCTTCTGTATGGGCAAGTTGGACTTCTGAGGCTAATACGGGATCGGTAGGCGCGAGAATTCCTCCAAGTAAAATAGCTGGTCCCCATTGCATTCCTAAAAACCAGTGACCAAGGGCAGCGATCGCAAAAATTGAAATTGGCATCAAAAACCCAATCAGCCGCACTGTTGAACGCCAAGCGGCTAAACGTAACTGGCGATTCATTTTCAGACCACAGCTGAATAAAGAGACGAGGACAACAAATTCTGTAAACCGTTGGAGAAACAAGGCATCGGGTCGAATTTGAATCAAGTTGAAGCCATAGGGCCCCATAAAAATACCCACGATTAGGTAAATCAGGGCAAAAGAAATGGGTAATCGCTCAATTAAGCCTGACCCCAGCGTCACCATGAGTAGGAGCACGCCAATAACAAGCACATTAATAAGATAAACATCCATAAAGAGCGATCGCGTGGTTAGTATAATGCTGCTTTGTGAGTTTACTGTGATTACTCTTGGCTCCAAATTACCTTTAGGCGGATTTGCTTAAAACCTTCTAACATAATTCATCATCGACAATAGAAGACAAAATCTCGTTTTGAAGCCGCTATGATGCCTGATAGTCCACATCTACCGCTGCTACAGTTGCTCCACTGGATTGCTAAACCTTTAGACTTGCTAGAAAGCTCTGCTAAACGCTACGGCGACTGCTTCAGTTTGCACTTGAGCAGGTCACCTGTAGTATTTTTAAGCAACCCACAGGCAATTCAGGAGATATTTACGGCTCCACCAGAGCAGTTTGACTCCGGGAGAGCGAACAAAATTTTACAGCCTTTGCTGGGAGATCAATCTCTGATTTTGCTCGATGGGCGTAGCCACCAGCAGCAACGACGATTGTTGACACCACCGTTTCATGGCGATCGCATGAAATCTTACGGCAAACTTATTTGCGATATTACGGAGCAAGTGATTAGCCACTGGGAGATCGGGGTGCCATTTTCAGTGCGATCGTCTATGCAAGAAATTTCCCTGCGAGTGATTCTACAAGCTGTGTTTGGACTTCATCAGGGACAGCGTTGCGAACAACTCAAGCAACTTCTGCGTTCACTCCTTGATTCAATTGGCTCTCCCCTAGGATCTAGCCTGCTCTTTTTTCCAGCAATCCAAAGAGATTTGGGAGCGTGGAGTCCTTGGGGACGCTTCCTGCGGCAAAAGCAGCAAATTGCCCAATTACTAATCGCTGAAATTCAAGAACGTCGGGAACAACCTGATTCATCTCGTAGCGATATCCTCACCTTACTAATGTCTGCGCGTGATCAAAATGGTGAGCCGATGACTGATATCGAATTACACGATGAATTGATGACGCTACTTGTTGCTGGTCATGAGACTACCGCCTCAGCTTTATCATGGGCGTTGTACTGGATTCATCATTTGCCGCAAGTCCATAAAAAGCTGCTTACTGAGTTGGGTAGCATTGGTGAGCATCCAGACTTCAGTACAGTAACTCGCTTGCCTTATCTCAGTGCTGTTTGTGCCGAGACACTACGCATATACCCGATCGCTATGCTTGCCTTGCCACGAATTGTGAAAACACCAGTGCAAATAATGGGCTACAAATTTGAGCCAGAGACAGTGCTTGCTCCCTGTATTTATTTAACTCACCAGCGCGAGGATCTATACCCAGAACCAAAGCAATTTAAGCCAGAGCGGTTTCTAGAGCGTCAATACTCCCAATATGAGTATTTACCGTTTGGTGGTGGCAACCGTAGTTGTATCGGCATGGCATTTGCGTTGTTTGAAATGAAACTGGTGCTAGCAACTGTTCTATCGCGCTTTGATTGTGCGATCGCTAGTAAACATTCAGTACAACCTGTACGTCGTGGCTTGACTCTGGCACCCTCTGAGGGCAAGTGGCTAGTTGCAACTAGTCAGCGTCAAAAGACAAAAATTCCAGTCCCAGTCTAATATCTCCCTAGCCCCTTTTTGGGATGATCCCGACTTGCCTGCCTCATTGTCTTTGCCGCTACACAAATCAAATTCAGGCATTTTGTCTCGATTGATGACAAGGGGTAAACACCAGTTATTCCACGCTTGGTCAAGGTATTAGCACAAAGAGCCACCAGAGAAATTAAAGTATTAAAACTATCAACCAACAGGGGATTCGTAAAAACTGTGAAGCCTTGGTCAATATTAAAGCGGTATTTCACTGTGACTTTAGGCAATGCTATCAAGCCTTAGTTTTTAAGAATTAAACCGTTGCCGTTGGGCTTCGTACAACATCAAAGCAGCAGCGATCGCCACATTCAAAGACTCTACTCTTGAACTCAACGGAATTCTAACTTGGAGATCAGCCAGCGCCACCAACTCAGCCGATAACCCAGCCCCTTCATTTCCCAGCAGAATTAAACTCGGACACCGCCAGTCTACTTCCCAGTAAGTTAACTTTGCACTGGGCAGAGTTGCGATTACTTGCATTCTCGCCTGCTGACACTCGCGCACAGTCACAGTTAAATCAGGACTCACCGCCATCGGTAGCCGGAACCACTGCCCAGCTGATGCCCTTAACACCTTCGGGTTGTCCAAATCTACACTATCCGCACTTAACCACAACCCAGATGCATCAGTAGCAGCAGCAGTACGAATTATAGTACCGAGGTTGCCAGGATCTTGCACAGTTGACAAAGCTAACGCCAAACCAGTAAATGGCACTTGATGGCTAGAACTCCGTTTTGCCGTTGCCACCACACCATCAGGTTGCACAGTAGTAGCGATCGCCTTAACAACCTCCACACTGACAATTTCTGCCCGTTCAGCCCGAAGACATGCTTGCTGCCACAGTTCTTCATGTAGCAAGTGCCATTCGGGGGTACAACATACAGTTACCAGCGGATAATTCACGGCACAGGCTTCTTCTAGCAGGTGCGTTCCTTCCAACAAAAACATATCCTGCTCTCGTCGCTCCTTAGCAGAGTGCAGCTTCCGAATTTGTTTCACCAGAGAATTTTGTAAACTGGTCAGCATGTAGCCTTCAGCTTAAATGCGGAACCCGGGACTTGAACCCGGAAGCCTTGCGGCACTAGAACCTGAATCTAGCGCGTCTGCCAATTCCGCCAGTTCCGCTTGTATTGTATTTTTAGCGACAATTCACAATTATTACTTAATTGCTTTTTGATGTCAATCTATTCAACATCTGGTTTGTACTATGTGATAATACGCAGTGTTTAACTCCATGATTGGCAGCAACTCCTGACCAAAAAGGAAATACTGCTTGTAATCCAGGAATTAGTAGTAGCAACAACTGTAGAAATACTGGTATTTTGAAAACTGTTTAAAAGCTAGATCAGGGAATTTACTGGTTTTACCTATGGCGGGTGTCAATGTAGAATCAAAACCAACTTCTAACGTGTAAAATTACTGGCTAATTTTGGAGGCTAAACCTATTAATACTTCTCGCGGCTTGACTGAACCTCACGCATCACCTGATGCAGATCCGTCAGTTCTACAGATTTGGGGCGGGTATCCACTGCAAGGTCATGTGAAAATTAGCGGAGCGAAAAATTCAGCACTGGCAATTATAGCCGCAGCTTTACTATGTCCTCAAGATTGTCGAATCCGCAACGTTCCTTCGCTTGTTGATGTGAAGCGGATGGGCCAAATCCTAACTGCCCTGGGCGTGAAGCTAAAGCAGGATGAGGATATATTAGACATTAATGCCAGTACTATTGGAGAATCGAAGGCTCCTTACGAACTGGTTAGTCAACTCCGAGCAAGTTTTTTTGTGATTGGTCCCTTGCTAGCACGACTAGGGGTTGCTCGAATACCACTTCCGGGTGGTTGTACGATTGGAGCTAGACCAGTTGATCTTCATGTCCGGGGTCTGCAATTAATGGGCGCTGATGTCCAAATCGCTCACGGTATAGTTCAGGCTCATATTGTTGGCAGCAACCGCAGGTTAAAAGGAGCGAAGATTTATCTGGACTACCCCAGCGTTGGCGCGACAGAAACCTTGATGATGGCAGCTACCCTGGCGGAAGGGGAAACGACGATAGAAAACGCCGCGCAAGAACCAGAAGTCATGGATCTAGCGAATTTCTGTAATTCAATGGGTGCCAAAATTCGGGGCGCGGGAAGCAAGACGATCGCGATTACTGGTGTTCCTAGCTTGCATTCTACAGATTACTCAATTAATCCAGATCGAATTGAGGCGGGAACATTTTTAGTTGCTGGGGCGATTACGCATTCTGAGATAACTATGTCGCCAGTCGTGCCAGAACACTTTACAGCAGTCATTGCCAAGTTGCGGGATATTGGGGCACAAGTAATAGCCGATGCACCTAAATGCTTACGCCTTATTCCAGGGGATAGCCTGAAACCAACTGATATCGAAACTTTACCCTATCCAGGCTTTCCCACAGATATGCAAGCGCAGTTTATGGCTTTACTGACACTAACTGAAGGCGACAGTTTAATTACCGAAACCGTGTTTGAGAATCGGTTGCGTCATGTCGCAGAGTTAAATCGGATGGGAGCAGACATTCGGGTTAAGGGAAATAATGCGATCGTGCGCGGCGTGTCGATATTGTCGGGCGCACCAGTAGTAGCGTCAGATTTACGTGCCTCCGCAGCGTTAGTGTTGGCGGCATTGGCGGCAAAAGGAAAAACGACGATTCAGGGATTGCATCACCTGGATCGGGGCTATGAGAAATTGGAGGTGAAGTTGCTTTCACTGGGAGCCAGGCTACAGCGTGTACCAAAGTCAATCGCCGATGCAGATCCTCGCCAAGAACATAGTAATTCTGTTTCAATTCCTGAAAGGGATTGATTAGTTACTCGTTCCCTAGCCGCTTGACAATTACCCTGTGATTTTCGTGCTGTGTGGAGAATTGTTATAGGTCCAAAAAATCTCAGTTGTGTAGTGGAACGGTGTTTTAAGCCTGGGGGTCAACTAGAAGGTAGCCTATGAACGTTATAATCGCTCATAGCAGAGTAATCTGTAGTGAGCACCATCGTCACAGCCGCTCTTTGAGAATTCTATTTTTTCTAGCTCAGACACATGTCCTTCTTAAAAACTCAGCTGATTGGTCTAAAAGCAGACTCTTTTCGTCATCCGCTAGACTTGGAGGCTACTAAGGCTCTAAAGCAGATACCTGGCCTCGACATGATGGTACGCAATCTGCTAGGACCATTGGCAGAGCAGTTTTTTTATGTGGAAAACATTGCAGCAAGTATTTTGGTAGGTGAAAAACAACTACCTCAATTCCATCAGCTGTTACTCGAAGCGTGTCAGACTTTGGATCTGGAACCACCCCAGCTGTATATCCGCCAGCATCCGGTTCCGAATGCCTATACATTTGCCATGCGGGGTAAACAGCCCTTCATTGTATTGCACACTTCTTTGATTGAGTTGTTGACACCAGAGGAAATTCAGGCAGTAATTGCTCATGAATTAGGTCATCTTAAGTGCGATCATGGGGTTTACCTGACAATGGTGAATTTGCTTGTGTTAGCAGCAGGACAGTTGCCTAATTTAGGGGGTTTTGTTGCCCAAGCGCTGCAATCACAACTTTTGGAGTGGGTACGCTGTGCTGAGTTTACGTGCGATCGCGCGGCACTTTTAGCAACCCAAGATCCGCAAGTGGTAATGTCTTTGTTGATGAAGCTATCCGGTGGCTCACCAACCCTGGCACCTCAACTTAACCTAGATGCTTTTGTTGCCCAAGCTCGCGCTTACGACGACATTAGTAATACAGAGTTGGGTGAAATGCTTAAATCGGCGCAGACTTCTCAGCTAACTCATCCAGTGCCAGTGCTCCGAACGCGAGAAATTGACCGCTGGGCATCCAGTAAGGATTATCAATCGTTGTTGCAAGGTCACGGAATGGATTACAATAGTAAAGCTAAAATCGCGGGCGGGTGGCGGAATTGGTAGACGCACTGCACTCAAAATGCAGCGGCCTTACGGTCATAGGAGTTCGATTCTCCTCCTGCCCACTCATGTTATTGGTATTTTTGTGGCTTTTTGGTGAAAATTAGCCAACCAGATAGGCAGAATTTAGCCGACTGAATAGCCAGAATTTAGGTGATCGGGTTTTCAAGTGTGGCGATCGCTTTACCTCAAAGTCACTTTGAGAAAGTTGGATAATTTATCAATAGTAGTGAGTATTTCTACTCACTAGACCTGCATTGAAAATCAAAGATTAGTGGGATGGATTAGCCTCTGGAAAAGGGACAAGTTGAACCTGGTAGCCCAGAGCTTCTCTCGCTTTAATCTCCCGTTATCATCTTCACTCAAGCAACACACTACGACAATCTTCTTATGCACATCGATGCCAGCACAGTAAGTATGAGTAACTTGCATAAGGTTCGACCTCTGCTGAACTTGAATATGACTGGTTCGCCCGCTCTGTTGTTAGAAGATCCTGCAATGCGCGTGCTACCCATCTGAGATTTGGGCGCACAATTGGTTGTGCCTTTGGCGGGCGCGGTCAGTAAGAATGCTCAGGCTTTATGGCACTAGTTCCATTCCGACCTCGCAACCAGTCTATAAACTTGACGCTACCATTTTCATCCCTGGTTGTGAACTTTGTTCATAATGTCTCCTGCATGAATCATTGAGCATGTGCCAGTTCCTAGTTCAGCAGCCCTGCAATCAGGTTCAAGCGCAAGCCAAACCGTCTTCTCCGATTGCGATAGCGTCCGGAAAAGATGCGAAAAATCTTAAAGCAACGAATCACATGCAAGGACTCGAACTCGCAGTCTTACCAACGCTCGATTGTGCTGCTTTTCTGCCTGTGGCAAGGGTTGGTTGCGTGGCTTCTTGGTTGGCGTACAATCCCCTGCATGGCGTTTGGCAAACCCTTGATAACCACGATCAGCTAAACACAATTGCGACGGCACAAACGGCAGGCGGCTACGCTCTTTGCAGCTTAAAGTCGTGCGTTTTGCCCTTGTCAATTGCTGTACAAATAATCTGTCCAGTTTCAAAATCCACTACCAGTTGCACCTACAGGAGTTACGCAGTTGAGTAAAAAGGGCAGGTGCGGTACAAAGAAAGTATGCTAATACCACAATGATGAATTTATTCTTGTTGCAAGTTTCTAGAGAATTTGCCGATTATTTTGTGATTTTGTAACTGGATAAAGCTGCTTGGCATCGCTCTAATTGTTTAAAAGTTCCTGAAAATATCCGGTTGATTTTTCAACCGCCCTATAGTCCAGAGCTAATGCCCGTTGAACATATCTGGGAGGATATTCGAGAACACCTCTTTTATAATCAGGCATTTTCATCTTTAGAACAAGTAGAAGATGTACTTTGTCAAGGTTTACTTGAACTTTCTTCTAACTGTGACCGCTTGCGTTCAATGACTTACTTCCCTCATCTTCCAATACTACCTCTGACTGCACTTTATTATCAGTTAATAAATCATCAACCGTCCAGGCAACATGGTGACCCTTAGCTTGCCCAGCTATTGCTGAATCAAGCGTGAGTTTTTCTGGGCAATTTGTCCTCCATTATTACCTCCTAAGACTTCAGGACGGAGTGCGGAGTAGTTTTCAGTTAAAGGATTATTGCCTTTAATTTCAAACTGAGTCTGGGTATTACGGGCGATCGCCTGGAAAAATACTGCTTCCTCTACAGCTGAAACCAGGGCATGACCAATATCGCCTAACTACAAGCACTTCTTCAAGTCCTACTTTTATTATGGTATTATTTACTATAATTGCATTTATCAGACTCTTCGATGTTTGCAAGCGTCGCTCTAGCTAGTCGCTAGTAAACTAACCATAAAATAGAATATCCCCGACTACGCTTAGATTAATTTCCGTAGCCCAAAATATAGGCAACTTTGACAAGTACAGGAATCCCCAATAATTTATTTTGTTGAGGCAGATCTTTGTTTACCTAGATAGTTCCTGTGTTATACTCTTTGTAGAGAAGTAAGTTCGGCGGTTAGGGTTTGTTTTTAATAGCTACAGGCGCCTCTCCGGATAAATATCTCTACACCATGTAATTCTGGAGAGACCCAATGTCAATATACGTAGGCAATCTATCATTCGAGGTCACACAAGACGACCTCAGTAGTGTATTTGCCGAATATGGAACCGTAAAGCGGGTTCAATTGCCCACTGACCGCGAAAGTGGTCGTCCCCGTGGCTTCGGTTTTGTAGAGATGGAAACAGAAGCAGCAGAAACAGCTGCCATAGATGCGCTTGATGGCGCTGAATGGATGGGGCGAGCCTTGAAAGTCAACAAAGCTAAGCCACGTGAAGAGAGAAGCCGCTCTGGCGGTGGTGGTAACTGGGGAAATAACAACCAGGGATACTCTAGGCGCTAACAAGCTTCAAGGCTAAGGCACTTGACATAGTTTGAAAAGTAGGAATTTTGTTAGGAGCATTAGATTTGATGCTCCAACAAAAACCTTCACGATAAGTACTTGTAAAAGTAACAAATTTAGTTGACATAAAGCGTTTAAGTGTAACCTCTTAAATTTAAAGACCAAAGATTAATAAAGTCTGTAAATTTATAGTTATGTGATTGCGGTAGTTAAGCTGTATTTTTGCATAGATAGCAAAAATACTTTCCCCACTTAAACCGTAAACTAGCTTAAGCAATGAAGACTTTTGCCTTTTTGTTTTACAAATTTCATTCTTCTGTTTGTTTAGGTAATTACCCTTCCTAAAATGAACTAACGCAATTTTATAAGGAGACAGGATGACTCAAGTAGTTGTAGGTGAAAATGAAGGAATTGAGTCAGCACTGCGTAGGTTTAAGCGTCAAGTCTCCAAAGCGGGAATTTTCCCAGATATAAAACGTCAGCGACACTTTGAGACTCCTATTGAAAAACGCAAGCGTAAAGCAATCGCTAGAAGGCGTAAGAGACGTTTCCGAAGTGCAACTTAATTCACAAATAGATAGATCAGTGTGGTACTGATCTATTTATTTGTAGTAGGATTGCCTGGTATAAGGGCGCTTCATCTTCTCACAAATAACTGCAACATCAAATTACAAGTATAAATTTATACACAAACACAAATCTGTTAGTAGGGAATTATTTCCAGTCAGTTTAGATTTACTACTTATATCTACCTAGGTTAAGTGTAGTTCAATCTCTGAAGGACGACTAGTAAGTTTGTACTGTAGTCTTGCAACAGTTTAACAGTGGCTTTTTGGTTTTAGAACCACGAAAAGTAGGACAAAACTCAAGAAAAAATATGAATACTAACGAATTTCTAAGCCGTTATGCAGCTGGACAAAGAAATTTCAGTGCGGTGACATTAATTGCGGCAAATTTGAACCACGTCGATTTAAGTAACGTTAATTTAAGTAATGCAGACTTACGTGGCGCAAAACTAAGTAGTACAAACCTCACTAAAGCAAACCTGAGTCGTGTCAATCTAAGCGGTGCAAAACTGAGTGGGGCAAAACTAAGTGGCGCCGATCTAAGTGGTGCAAACCTAAGTGAAGCTAGCTTAACTGGGGCAAATTTGACCAAAGCAAACATGACAATGACAAACCTAACTAAGGTAGACTTAAGTGATGTAAATGTGAGTCATACATATCTACGTGGGGCAACAATGCCTGATGGAACACAACACGATTAAATAAGCTGACACTAGGGAGGATTGGCGGTTGCTGATCCCCTTAATTCATTGCATATAGATACTTTAAAGAAAAAAGATAATTTTATCCAAGTACATCATAATTTTTGCAATCATACCCACTCAAGGCTACTTGTTCAACAGTTGAAACAAACGTGACTCCAGAAACAAAACGAATTATAAGCGAACTAAGGCGTGAGTTTTACTCTCTCTTCGCTGTTGCTATGAATGTGCCAGTAAAAATTACTGGTGAATCTTATAGTAGTAATTCTCCTATTGCGTCTTGGGTAGATGAGCAAAAACGACTGAACTATGTGAACATTTACGCTCACACAGCACCTGACGCATTTGTCCCTAAACGCCCGTTCTTACTGCGAGTGGCTATTAATAAGAGTGCTGGTAGAGTCACGATAGTAAAGCAGGGGCAAGAATGTCGTGGTCTTAATAGGGAGTGGGACTTTGAGCTAACCTTATTACCAGAAGAAATCTTAGACTTTCTACCTTGGCTTGTAAACTTGGTTAAAGCCTATGATAAAGGTCTACCCTCGTTAGTACAGGAACCACCCCACCCATTTGGCTTTAAAAGGTGCAATATGCTGTTATTTAATGACGCATGGACTCAGTCAGCTTGGCTGATTGCAGAAGACTCCGTATTCTAGAAGTTCCAGGGAGTGCCAGATTGCCTCTCTCACACTGGCACTATCTGGTTAAGCGGTTGGATTCCAGCCAGATCCAAAATTTGCGGAATTAGATCCTCGCGCTTCACTGCCATTAGGTGGACGCCTTGACAGAGTTGACGTGCCTGCTGGACTTGCTCGGCTGCGATCGCCATTCCTTCTTGAAGCGGGTCTGGAGCTTTTTCTAGGCGGTCAATAATTTGCTGGGGAATATTTACACCCGGAACGCAGCGGTTAATAAACTGGGCATTCTTAGCCGATTTGAGCAAGAAAATCCCCGCCAAAACTGGTTTGTCACTACCCGATGCAAATTGCATGAACTTATCCAATCGCTCAAAATCAGTAATTAATTGGCTTTGGAAAAACTGCGCCCCAGCCTCTAATTTGCGCTCAAAACGGCGCTGCAAGCTTGACCAACTTGCTAATTGCGGGTCAATCGCAGCACCAACAAATAAGTCTGTAGCCCCATCAGTCAGGGGTTTGTCATTGCAGTCAACGCCATAGTTCAGTTTTTGAATTAGTTGCAGTAGCCGCACTGATTCTAGGTCAAACACGCTCTTGGCATCAACATGATCACCCGCTTTTACTGGATCGCCAGTCAAGGCTAGGACATTACGAATGCCCAAAGCATGAGCGCCCATTAAATCAGCTTGCAGACCAATGCGGTTGCGATCGCGGCAGGCTACCTGACAGATTGGTTCAATTCTATGCTGTAGTAAAATTGCCGAAGCTATTACAGAACACATCCGGAGCACTGCCCGACTGCCGTCAGTAATATTGACCGCATGAACTCTACCTTTGAGCATTTGTGCCATTTGCACCATCTGCGTTGGATCGCCTCCTTTGGGAGGAGCTACCTCTGCGGTCACTAAGAATTCACCCGCTTTGACAGCGGTACGGAAGCAGGTTAAAGGATTTTGGTGTAAGTTAGTCGACATTAAATCTACGTTTTCACTGTCGCGTTCAGGTATAATATTCAACATTTACGGACTGATTTATTTAAAGTGGTACTGAATAACCCAAAGCTGCTTTTACTTTGCTTAGAGTATTATGGGCAATTACTTCTGCCTTTTGCCGTCCATCGCGTAATACCGACTCTAGATAGCCTTTATCATTCATTACCGCTTGATACTTCTCTTGAATCGGCTTGAGGGCAGCGATCGCTGTTTCTGTCAACAAGGGCTTGAATTCCCCCCAGCCCATATTCTGACATTCAGTTGCCACTTCTGGCTTAGTTTTAGCAGCCAGCAGCATATACAGTGTTAATAAATTATTACACTCAGGTCGGTCTGGGTCATCAAATGTCAGACCCCGAATTGGATCAGTTTTGCAACGTTTAATCTTTTGTTGAATTTGCTCTGGTGTATCTAGTAGATTGATCCGGCTTAACTCCGAAGGGTCAGACTTAGACATTTTGCGAGTGCCATCTGTCAGGCTCATTACTCGCGCACCTTCCTTGCGAATTAGTGGGAGTGGCAACTTCAAAACTGTCTTTTCTTGGCAAAAGTGATGGTTAAACCGTGCTGCAATATCACGGGTAAGTTCCAGGTGTTGCTTTTGATCTTCGCCTACGGGGACTTTATCAGCTTGGTAGAGCAAAATATCGGCCGCCATCAGCACCGGATAGTCAAGCAAGCCAACATTGACATTTTCTCCCTGCTTTACTGCTTTTTCCTTAAACTGGATCATATCTTCCAGCCAGTTTAGCGGCGTAATGCAATTGAGCAACCAAGTTAGTTCACTGTGAGCAGAGACATGAGATTGCACAAAAATATTGGCGTATTTTAAGTCAATGCCACAGGCTAAATAAAGGGCAGCGATCGTATAAGTATCAGCCGCAAGTGTCGTGGGATTGTGTGGTGCTGTAATCGCGTGTAGATCCACCACACAAAAGAAATTTTCGTACTGGCTCTGCCCTTCCACCCAGTTGCGAATTGCTCCTAAGTAGTTGCCTAAATGTAGATTTCCGGTTGGTTGAACCCCAGAGAGAACGCGCATTGCCATAAATTTCAAATTGATCTGGAAGAGAAGCTCTAACGGCTTAGGTAAAATAAACACCTTTACTTAGTTTTACATTTTCCAGCATCACTGGCAGAAACCAGAAAATCACCACTAATACATCAAACTTCTGGCAAACGGGTAGGTAGACCAAAAGTAGGCTAAGAAACTATAATCCATGAGCCAATACTTTGTTGAGCGCAATGGTGCCTTTCCCGCTCTAGAGTTTGATTTAATTGCTAAAGCGGGACAGCTAGAAGACCCGCTGCATCGTGATTTGGGAGGAGCGGGTTATGTTGAAGTTGCGATCGCCGTTACTTCATTAGTTTCATGCGCTCGTTCTACTCCTACTTTAGTAATTTCCAGCAGTTGTCTAGATTGATTCTTTATAACAAAACTTCGATTAAACTCAGAGGCTCTGGAAGTTTATTTTGGACTACGTCCCATACAACATCGAAGTCAAGCTGATCGTATTCATGGACAATTACATCTCGCATTCCTGCCATTTCCCGCCAAGGAATTTCTGGATAATGTTTTTACGTCTGAGCCAATTTTCAGTACGCTCGATCGCGGCTTTGACGATTAAGTCTACTTTGCGATCAAAAATAGCTTGTAGTTGATCACGCATTTGCATGGTTTCGGTTAAGCCACGTTTTGCCTCTGGCGCAAAGGTGATTAGGATATCAATGTCACTGTCGGGGTGGAAATCGTCGCGCAGGATGGAACCAAATAGGGCAAACTCGGTGACTTGCCAGCGATCGCCGAATTTTGCGATCGCTTCCATCGGTAGATCTATCGCGGTAATTGTCATGTTAGTTTTATCCCAGGGCTTATGGTTTAAACTCAACACCTTCGTAGAGATCTGCCAAGAAGATTTCACTAGAAATTGATGCGAGCAAAATACAAGCTTCTAGCCCATCGTATTCAGTGAATATCCATTTGTGAGATTCGGTTTTGAAGTATTTCTCAACATGTGAAGTGTATTGATCAATCAATAGATATTCCTGGAACGTAGGAATCGTGCGATAGGCTGAAAATTTCTCATCCCGATCATAGCTTTTTGTAGAATTTGAAAGCACTTCGGCAATCATTACCGGGTTGGTAATCGTGTCGGTACGCCCTGATTGTCGTTCTAGAGGGCGGGGTGCAACCATAACATCAGGGTAAGTGTAGAGGTTACGATTGGGAATCCAAAGACGTTGATCCGCTACAAAAATACTGTAGGGTTTACCTTTCAAACTCATTCTCAAGGCAGCATTGAGAATACTGGCGATTTCATTATGTTCGGGTGTACCGCCAGTCATCGGAATAATTTTTCCATTGATGTATTCATGTCGTGCATCTGAATTTACCTCAAATTCAAAATATTCCTCCGTTGTATAAATCTTTTTTTCTTCAGCTTGCATGATCATGAGCTGGTTACCTCCAAGGTTTCAAGTTGCTGATTCATCCAGGCAGTTGCCGTCGCTTCATCGGTTTCAATCGCCCGTTATACTACTGTTTTAGCAATTTCCAGCAGTTACCATTAGCTATGGGAAATATCGATACATTTCCTTGCGATGCAGCACCCGAACCAAGGTAATCGTATTTTCGTTATAAGCTAAACCGATTCGATAGTCCCCAACTCAAATGCGATAGTAGTCTACTTGTGCTTTCAGTTTTTTGATGTTGCTGATACCTAAAAGGCTTGCAGCATTTTCAACTTCTTCAATTACAGCTTTTATTTTCACAAGCAAGTCTTCATCCCGAATCTTACCAAGATCTTTTTCCAAGCTTTTTCTAAACGCGACTTTCACCCTTTCGGCTTTAAGAGTTGAAAGATAGCTTCACGACTGACAAGTTCGGTAGTTTCACCTTCAGCGATCGCCCGTTCCATTGCAACATCTTCGATGATTTCTGCCAGAAAATTAGAGACTTCTTCCCGGTTCTCACGCAACAATTCGGCGATCGCGCTTTTTAATATTTCCTTGAGTTGATCTTGGTTTAACGTAATCTCAGACATTATGCCTCCTTATCAGTTAATTTGAGTTAGATATTTGAATTTCCAAAGCTTCAAGTTGCTGATTCATTAGTTGCGATCGCTGTCGATTTATCGGGTTCAATCCCTCGTTCTATTCATGTTTTAGCAATTTCCAGCAGTTGTTTGAATTTATCCTAATAAATGAATCAATTCGTCTTTAGTGAGATCAGCGTCTCGAAGGATCTTTAAAAGTAACCCTTTCCCGATTGTCTTACGGGCATGAACAGGAATAGAACAACTCGATTGTCTTCGTGTTTCAGGCGAATATGGCTGCCTTTTTGCCTGACTACGCAGAAGCCAATCTTTTGAAGTGCGACAATTAGTTCTTCTCCTGTTAGGCTTGGGAGCTTTGCCACTAGACAACTACCCTCTGCACACCAACAAATTCGGTTGTTGTTTCTTCTTCTAATTCTTCAAGGCACATATCAATCACCTCGCGAATATTTCGCATTAGCTCATCAATAGTTTCTCCTTGGCTATAGCAAGCTTTGAGTTGTGGAACTTCACCAATGTATATTCCATCTTCATCTCTTTCAATTACGACGTAAAACTCCTTCCTTTTCATTTTCCTGTCCTCCGTTTTGTTAGAGCAATTCCCGAAGCTTCAAATTGTTGATTCATCAGTTGCGATCGCTTGTTTTATTCCTATTTTAGCAATTTCCAGAAATCGCCACGCTTGAGAATTATGGTCATGATTACTCCAAATTATTTACAATCTTCTCCAACTCTAAAATCAGGAGTGGTAAATCATTTTTTACAGTATCCCAAACGACATCTTCATCAACATCTAAATAGTCATGCACAACTTTGCTTCGCATTCCAACTACAGCCTTCCAGGGAATTGCTGGATAAGTGGAGCGAAAATCGGGGGATACTCGACGAGCAGATTCACCAATGATCTGCAATAGATGCGTGAGAGATAACCGTAATAGTTCATTGTTGTCGAAATCTTGTCTACTTAAGCCTTCGATAAAGCTGATCGCCTTATTGGCAGTATCGAGCATATGCCCAACATAAACTCGATTATCTCTCTGTGACATAACAAACTTCGGCTGTAGCTAAAACGCGATCGCGCATTCGATGATTGAGAAACTTAAGAGTCACTAAATCAATTGTCCTGTGATCAAATAAATCTGATAGTTCTTCTTGGATCTGATAAAGTTTCAAAAAACCAGGGGTGAATCCAGACTCGAACTCAACCAAAACGTCAATATCGCTGTCTGCTGTGAAGTCGTCTCGTAAGACTGAGCCAAACAAGGAAAGTTTATAGATATGCCACCGTTGGCAAAGCGCTGATATTTCATCCGTAGGAACTTTAATATTTTTGAGTTTCATTCTAAATCAACCCCCAAGACTTTAAGTTGCTGATTCATCCAGGCAGTTGCCGTCACTTCATCGGTTGCGTTGGCGGAGCCTCTCTGCAAGAGAATCGCTCGTTCTACTTCTGTTTTAGCAATTTACAGTAGTTGTTTGGATTGGTTCTTCATAACAGAACTTCAATTAAGTTCAAAAGCTCTAGAAGTTTATTTTGGACTACGTCCCATACAACATCGAAATCAAGCTGGTCATATTTGTGGACAATTACATCTCGCATTCCTGCCATTTCCCGCCAAGGAATTTCTGGATGTTGCTGACGAAATTGCTGAGATATTCGTTTAGTTGCTTCGCCAATGATTGTAATTTGGTAAAGGATGGCAGACAGTTTTTCGTCGTTAGCTTCTAGTTGGGCTCGACTGATGCTATCTGTATAGCGCAGAACACGTCTGATAGCGTTTGCGATGTCGATGAGTGATTCTTGATCACGCGACATAGATAGTTTGTGCTGATTCCAAGATGTTTTTACGTCTGAGCCAATTTTCACTACGCTCGATTGCGGCTTTGACGATTAAGTCTACTTTGCGATCAAAAATAGCTTGCAGTTGATCACGCATTTGCATAGTTTCGGTTAAGCCACGTTTTGCCTCTGGCGCAAAGGTAATCAGGATATCAATGTCACTGTCGGGGCGAAAATCATCACGCAGGACGGAACCAAATAGGGCAAACTCGGTAACTTGCCAGCGATCACAAAATTGGGCGATTACTTCTATCGGTAAATCTATCGCGGTAATGGTCATGTCAGCTTTACCCCCAAAGCTTCAAGTTGCTGATTTATCCAAACAGTTGCCGTTGCTTCATTATTTGCGATCGCTCGTTCTACTCCTGTTTTAGCAATTTCCAGTAGTTGTTTAGATTGCTCACGCTTAAGAATCGCCTGTTTCACCTTGTCTGCAATCAAATGAACTTTCTCTTTATCAAGAATTGGAATTGGAAACTTTGCAACATCGTTTATTGACAAGTGTCCATTTGTTGTTCCTGTTACGTCTCTTTCGCATAAAAGCTGGATCATTCGAGACGACAAGACAATAAGTAGATACTGAGATGGTAGAAAATAAGGCTTAATTGTGACTAAATCTCCAGATACTGCAATATTCGTGTCCGTTGCATTGATTCCAGTTTTTCCTATCGTTGCTCCTGTAATTGCTAAAGCCACTGTTCCCGGTTCAGCAAAAATAAGACTTTCTTCAGGTTGATTAGTCGTTTCATCAGTTTCAATTAGGAATCCACTTACATCCTTAATACTCGCATAGGGTATATGTCCATCCTCAGACTCAGATCTTGCTTGTCTTCCTTTTTCTAGAACAGCTAATTTCCCTAAAGGCTGACTACTCTCAAATTGAGATAATGAATTTGAGGATTGATCAAATTTTGGCTGGTAATACTCAGCGTCGAAGCGACCAGAGGACAGGAAAGACTCGGTAAAACTCTTAACGGCAACGGTTTCTTCGGTGGGTTGCCAGTC
>JBGTCQ010000328.1:0-11765 GCA_041748755.1 Chroococcidiopsidaceae cyanobacterium
AAATTAACACTCCAAAGCCAACGCCACTGGCGACGCAAAATTAAAACTGCTACAGCTAATGCGGTAATCGCCCAAATAACACCCCCCAATACTGGTAAACCTGACTGTTCAATTAGCTCTTCCAGGTCAGGTATAGCAGGATCAGAGCCGATTAAGTCGGGAAGATAAAAGAGGCCCCCAGCCACTGCTAACAGCAACGCTACATTCAACCAGCTACTTAGTAAAAAGAGTAATGAATTTTTGGCTGCTTTTGAGTTGTCAGCACTAAATAACAGCGCTACCAGGATAGCCGCCGCTGGCATTAAAGGCAGCACGTAGCTGGGCAATTTTGTGCTGGCAATGGTGAAGAAACAAAAAACAACCACAAACCAAAACAGGGCAAATAAACCCAGGTGGGTAGAACGGGGGGTAGAGCGCCAGTGCGATCGCTGCCAAAATTGGAGACGAGCGATCGCGCTTGGTAAATAAATTGACCAGGGAGCAAAACCAAGTAACACCACTAAAAAATAAAAATACCAAGGAGCCGCGTGACCATTAACCACGCCTGTAAAGCGTTCCAGGTTGTGATAGCCAAAGAACGCATCAATATAAGCCCTACCATTACGCCAGATTACCAGGACATACCAGGGCAGCGCGATCGCTACAATTAGCAAACTGCCTAAAAAGACGCGCATCTCCCGCAAAACTTCCAGCGCGTTACCAAGGTAAAGCAGAAACGAGGCAATAATTAGCCCAGGTAACACAATTCCCACTGGTCCTTTTGCCAAAATAGCTGCGGCAATTAACACATAAAAAGCAAGATACCAACGTGCTTGTACTGCTGGTTTTGTGGGTTGGGCATACCCGATAAAAAAGGACAACAGAGCGGAACCCATGCATCCAGATAACAGCATATCTGAGACACCAGTTCTTGCCCAAACAATTGTTTCTGGATTCAGCGCCATTACAGCAGAACCTAAGCTAGCGGCAAACCACGGACGTTTGAACTTGGAAGACTGCGTACCTGATGTGCCTAAAACTCCAAAACGCCACAGCGTATAAAAGCCTAAACTAACTAGCCCCATTGCTGCTATTGCTGAAGGGAGACGCACCGCCCATTCATTTACCCCCAGGGTGAGGTAGGCGATCGCCATTAACCAATAAATCAAAGGCGGTTTATCGAACCGAGTCTCACCATTGAAAAACGGTGTGATCCAATCGCCTGTCAAGGTCATTTGGCGGGCAGCTTCGGCAAACAGTGGTTCTGTCTCATCAATCAAGCCTGTGCTGCCCAAATTCCAGAAAAAAGCCAGCCAGCCAATCAAAAGCAGCCACAAAATCGATATCCAAGCAATGGTTGGACGCTCTTTTTTGGGCCACCACTGGTTAAAAGCGCGATTAAAACTGAGTTTCATGCAGTCAATTACAGTCAGTAAGCGCTCTTTTTTGAGCATTCACGCGAGTTTTGTGATTTTTCCTAGCTATGTAGCAAACTCGCTTGTCTTTGCAGACCTTAATTTAACGGTAAATTAGACAATTTTTCTACATTTACTTAATGTCATGACTTTGACTCAGCCCATCAGTTCCTTCCCCTAGCTTAGTCAAGGCTGTAAAATCAGCTGCCATTCAGATGTTTTGCTATTCCATATAGGTATTGGCATCTCACCTACAACATACGGCCCCCAGTAGCGACGTGATCCGTCCTGAGCAAAGGCAACTAGAATGTCTCCCTTTTTCAGCTTCAGGTTGCCATCTGGTAAAGAAAGAATTAATCCTTGACGACTGCCTTCTCCCGGTGCAAAATCCCAATGGGCTGGTTCACCATAATTAGGCTGTCCGTCTCCCCGTCCTAGCAGTGCCACTCGCACGGGCTGATCAGTTTGATTACTAATTCGCAAAGCCCCAAGACCCACTGCTACTCTATCTAGCTGTGGAGTATTTTGTTTTAGCTGCTGGGTTGGTTTTGGGAGTGGGGTAGAAAAAAGTTTATCAGCTGGCGATCGCGCCTGAAACGGTGGTACTATCTCTGGCAGCGACGAGTCTGGTTCAGTTGACTCAATCGATACAGTGAACTGTAGCCCCAGCAGGACTAAGCCCACAAGCCCTAATAAAGAAACAATAATAACCGCAGGGTACACCGACAATTTCAGATTCATACTCTTTAAAAATAACCATTTCCTTAAGGCTTAATCACAAACAGATTTCATCTGTAGAGCGCGATCTTTTAAGTTCGCCCCTATTATTATTAGATAACAAGCTCAAAGCGTGCCGGATATTCTGCGGAGTCATTAGTCCTTAGTCATTGGTCATTGGTCATTAGTCATTAGTCAACCGGATTTATTCCAGTCGTAACCGACAGAGTTTTATGCAACTAACTCCATTATGGCTGAGTCAAATTTTGGTAGATACAGCAGAACAGTGGCAACGGAACTGGCAGATACTTTACGGGCAAAAGCCTTTGGGATTACACCTGAAAATGTAGGTGAAGTCATAAAAGAGCGATTGCATCTCTTCAAATCCGTCTACCCAGCCTTCAGTCAATTCTGCCAAACTAGACACCTGCAACCTAGCCAGCTCAAGGAAACTCTTTGGAACTTATGGTTGCCTTTAGCAATTCAACTTGCTTCATACCGACAACAGCAGACTTCGCCTCTGATTCAGGGAATTTTAGGAGGACAAGGAACAGGCAAAACCACTTTAGCAGCGATTCTGATTTTGATTCTCAGTCAGCTAGGATACAAGACTATTAGCTTGTCTTTGGATGACTTGTACAAAACTTATAGTGATCGCCTGTCCTTGCAAAAGCAAGATCCCCGCTTAGTGTGGCGTGGCCCACCGGGAACCCACGATATCCAGTTAGGATTAACCGTGCTGGAGCAGCTACGTCAGTCTAACTTAAGTGCGCTAATTCAAGTTCCTCGCTTTGATAAATCTGCTTGTGGCGGTGCTGGAGATAGAACCCAACCAGAAATTGCGAAGGGCGCAGACATTGTATTATTTGAAGGTTGGTTTGTCGGTGTACGACCAATTAACCCAATTGTTTTTGACACCGCGCCGCCGCCGATTCTCACAGCAGCTGATCGGGAATTTGCGCGTGATATGAATACCCGCTTACAAGATTATGTCCCTTTATGGGAGCTACTAGATCGGTTAATCTTGCTGTACCCAAGTGATTATCGCTGTAGTCTTGAATGGCGGCAACAAGCGGAACACCAGATGCTTGCTGCTGGAAAATCGGGTATGACTGATTCAGAAATTGAGCAATTTGTCAAGTACTTTTGGCGATCGCTCCACCCAAATTTATTTATTAAACCCTTGAATTGCAATCGCAGCTACGTTGATTTAGTCATTGAAATTAACCCCGATCATTCTGCTGGTTCAGTTTATCGTCCGGGTGATGCCAGCGCGTCGTGAGCAGCGGGCATAGAGCACTTCAGCTAGGCATTGGGATAAACTACCTACAGCGTATCGGGATCGATACCCTTTTCCCGTAACCTGGTAAACAGATCTTCTCTTAGTTGTCGCGCCTGTTCAAGTTGCTGTTGCGCCTGTTCAAGCTGCTGTTGAGCCTGTTGAGCCTGCTGTTGCGCTTGTTGAGCTTGTTCATCTGGAGTAGGAAATCTGTTGCCCTGCTGGTCGAACCAGTACAGCCACTCGCGTTGCCAGCCCGCATAGATGCCCTGCCCTCGTCCTATTCCTAAACCAATTTCAGGCATCCACACAGGCTCACCTTGTTGTAGTACATACTCACTATTCGTCAAGCGATAGACCTCGAATGGCTCACGTTTGTCACGTACCCAGTATTCAGGGTTATACACCACATAGTACAAAACTCCCATCTGGGCATACTTAGTTTTTTTTGCGTCGTATTCTTGTCCGTAATTGTGAGAGACAACCTCTAGCATCAAAATGGGCATGATGTAGTCTTCTTCCCACAAAACGTAGCTCAATCGTCCCCTTTGACTTTTACGGCGCTCTACTCCCAGGCTGAGAAAACCATCTGGGATAACGGGGATTTGAGGATACTGACCTGGAACATAGTAAATGCCCATGTCTACCCCAAAAAACCAGTCCAAACGTTTTTCCCACACTACAGCCAGGATTGCTAGTAACAAATTGGGAATCAGGTTTTGCAGTTCATTATCCACAGGGGTATCATCAGAGCAAGGCAGTTCTGTAGAGGACGGTAAATACTGCAATGGGTTGTATACCATAACCACTCTCCCCTGGGATTACTGTTTATATCTTAACCAAGCAATCCAGCTATAATCACTTCACTGCAACCTAATGCTAGTTTGGATTATTGCACTGTGTTTGAGATGAAGCGATAGAGATAAGATACTACTTAATCTCTAGTTAGACCTAGAATTTCTCATTACTGTGAGTGAAACTGTCTACATTGAAACCAGTCTGGTTAGCTACCTGACAGCCAGACCCAGCAACAACTTGATTCTCATGGCAAATCTGGAGATCACGCGAAGATGGTGGGAAGATCTTTGTGGTCAGTTTACTCTCTACATCTCGCAAGTTGTTCTTAGATGAGGCTGCACAGGGTGATCCAGAAATGGCACTCAAGAGGCTTGAGGTTTTGCAGAATCTCTCTGTACTTGAGTTGACTGAAGCTGTACAAAATTTGGGATTACAGTTCCTTAAGAGAGGTAGCCTACCCTCAAAAGCATCTGATGATGCAATTCATATTGCTGCGGCTACGATCCACAGGCTAGATTACCTGCTAACGTGGAACTGTAAACATATTGCTAATGCCCAAATTCAGAGAAAACTTGCGGAAATTTGCCTTGATTTTGGGTATAGGTTGCCAACTATTTGTACACCATATGAACTGATGGGATAGGGTATGTGGGAAGACGAAATCTTGGAAGAACTGCACCGAATCCGTGAAGAACACGCTAAGTCCTTTAATTATGACTTCCAGGCGATATTTGCCGACTGGCAAAAGAGGCAAGCTGAGAGTGGAAAAAAGCTGGTATCACTGCAACCTAAGCAGCGATCTAACAATACGGTGCAGCGGACGGAATAGAAATCTTGGTGGAATGGCAAAGGTTACTCGCCGCCACTGACCTTAGCCGATATCTGCTGCAATAAATCATAAAAAGGCTGCCAATTATCTTCATTAGCGATCGCGTCCCAAACTGTCTCGATTACAGGTCTAAGTAACACTGTTTTTGGATTACTAATCACCAGTTGTTGAGTAACCTTATCCATTTCATCCGATGGTAGATTCTGCAAAATTCGCTGGTATAAATTCTGCCAATTTTTAAGGAGTTCTGAAGAAGCATTAGACGGTAAAGTATCTAGATTACTAAGAATAAAACTAGCATCCTCTCGCCATTTAGGTGAAAAATACTGAGTCAGTTTTGCAAAAAAGTCGTGATAACCAACCTGAGTTTCTTGCAAAAGCTGAATTGTTAGCTCTAAAAGTTCTTCTAAATCTGAGCTTGCGAATTGTGAAAAACCCAACTTACTAAGCATAAGCTGCCTGTATTCAACATAATAATGCTCATCAAATATTGCCAAGGCAGCTTCCGTATCACTTAGCTCAATAACTGCCTCTAAAGGTACTTGAAGTAGCTCTAAATTCAATTTACAGACATCTGGTTGTCTACCGTAACTGTAACGCCTGAAATAATCAAAATAGGCAGCAGTGAAATGCAGGTCATAGGTTGGAATAAAAGCGTATGGCCCATAGTCAAAACTTTCACCTGTAATCGACATATTGTCAGTATTTAATACCCCATGACAAAAGCCAGCTGCCATCCATTGGGCTGTGAGTTCTGCCACTCGTTTTACTAACTCGGCGTAAAATAGAGCATACTGATTTGGTTGGTCTTGAATATCAGGGTAGTAATACTCAATTACGTGGTCTAAAAGCTTTTTGATTAAATCTGGACGCTCGATGTAGTGTAACCGCTCAAATGTACCAAAGCGGATATGAGAACGATTGAAACGCACCATTACTGATGACCGTGTTGGCGAAGGTTCATCTCCCCGCCAGAGTGCTTCTCCGGTTTCAATCATGCTCAAACAGCGGGAGGTACGGACACCCATTTGGTGCAGTGCTTCAGCTGCTAGCACTTCCCGGACACCTCCTTTGAGTGTCAGTCTGCCATCACCGCCACGAGAGTAGGGAGTCGTACCAGAGCCTTTAGTACCTAAATCGTAAAGTTCTTTATCTGTACCACGTACTTGACCGTAGAGAAAACCTCTACCGTCTCCCAAGGATGGGTTATATTGACCAAACTGATAGCCGTGATAGCGCAAAGCTAAAAGAGGTTGCCTAAAGAGATTACCAAAGGCTTCGCTGAAATCTTTGTCTGTCACTGCTTGAGGATCTAGTCCCAATAACTTTAGCAGTGAGTCGTTGCGGAAGCGCAGGATGTGCTGCGGAAATTCAGCTGCTGTGACTTGATCAAAGTAATCACCACCCAAGGATTCTAAGGCGGGTTCATAATTGAGAGCGAGGAAGGGATTGGTTCTGTCAACGGTTGCTGCTGAGGTCATGAGCTTCTAGTAGGTGATAAATTCTAACTGCTGCTCGGCTATGCTGCCACAAACGAGCAGGAGATCCAAGACGGGGTACGACGATTGGCAAAGGCGCTGCGATCGTCCGAGTCTCGATAATTGGTACTATCTCTGTATGGATGGGGCAACTCCTTTAAGCTAGTTGTCTAGTTGAAAGCACCCATGTGCGGCGATGCGTAAGGGGTGAGTGTCAATTCTCTTCTTTAATCAGAGATTAAAAGCAGGGGATTCTTGCTCTTGTGGCTAAAATCTTAAACCGACACCACCTTGGACTGAGACAGCGTTACCTCCACCATTGCGGTAGGCATCAAAGGCAATAATGGCGTTACCAAAAATAACGGTATTGCTGTTGGGAACGGTGAAATCTATTCCCGGTTGCAGAGCAAAGCTGGTTTGATTTCCTACTGGTGTTGGCGTATCGCCACCAGCAAAAACAACTCCGGCTCCTAGATAGGCATCTGTTTGCCAGTTCAGGGGGAGGTCGTAGGAAACAGTCGGGACAACCGCTGTGTTTGTACCAATAAAAGCCTGAGTGCGAAGAGAAACAGGTAATTCTAGGAGTTTATAGCGCACGGACACCACGCCACCCACCTGACGACCTTCTCCTGCTGAATTTTCTGTGAGACTCAAAGAAGGACCAATGCCAACATAGCTGCCGTAGGCGGCTTGAGCTAGTGCGGGTTGGGTAGTCAGGGCAGTATATGAAAGCGCGTTAGCAAAGCTTAACGCAGTTATCGCGCCTACCCCTGAAACAAAATATTTGAGACGCTGCATGTTTAAAATTAACTTTATCTATTTTTAATACCTTAACAGGCTAGGGACAGCGAGGATGACGACCGCCTTGAGTACAAATGTAAGCAAGTTGTTTGGCATCTAAGTTTATCGCTTTGGTAAAATCGACACCTTCCACCAAGGCAGACCGCGATTCCTCTGGAGGCGTTTGAATAAATGATTCAGCTTCGGTCGGCTTTGAAGTAGTAAAAATTGCCTCCTGCAAATCGGCTCCTGCTAAATTAGCCCCTCGCAAATCAGCTTGTCTGAGGTCGGCGTTACGTAAATTGACGTTTTCCATCTCAGAATTGCCAAAATTAGTACCGCTGAGGCGAGTGGAACTGAAGTTAGCATTGCGGAGATTGGCGCGACTCAAATCTGCTTTAGATAAATCTGATCCTTGCCAATCAGATTGGGTTAAGTTGGCAAACTGTAACTGCGTTCCCAACGCACTGACTCGACCTAAACGAGCGGCATACAGATTAGCATTGGTAAGGTTCGCTTCTCCTAAATCTGCACCTGTGAGGCTAGCCTTTGTCAGGACTGCATCACGCAGATTAGACCCCACCAGCTGGGTGCTGCTAAGGTTAGCACCGCTCAAATTAGCACCAGAGAGATTGGCATGGTTGAGGGTGGAGCGGATCAAGTTTGTGCGGTTCATTAAGGCGCGGCTGAGGTTAGCATCGTTCAAGTTAGCTGCTTTGATTTGGGCATCACTCAAGTCTGCAATCCAATCGTCAAAAGTATCTTCGCGCCCATCCTCACCCGCAGAGCGCCAGCTACTACCGCGCAAATTTGCCTGGTTGAGATTTGCTGCGCTTAACTGAATTCCTGATAAATCGATTTTGTCGAGAACTAGGGTGAAGGGAATAGAACCGCTGGTTTGACTCAAATTCGTGCGCCGCAGATCGACAGCTTGGAGTTTACCGCTATAAATCATCAGAATTTTAGCGATCGCCTGTTGAGTTGCCTGGAGCCGTTGAGTCCCTAGTTCCTGCTCTTGGGGGGTGTTAGTGTAGCGCCCTGACTCTAACTCATTGGAGAACGATTGATTCAAGCGTTGTAAGTATGGTAAAGCTTGAGGACCAGCACTTGCTAGGGCTTGCTGAATCGAATCAACTAATGTAGGTGTTGTTTCTTGTCCCAGGAGAGCTACAAGCCATTGCAGCGCCTGGGGATCATTCAGCGTTCCCAAGGTAAGAATTGCTCTTTGGCGTTCTGCTAAGGTAGCTCTTGAGTTGGGGTTTAGTTGTCTCATTAGGATGAGAAACTGTTCGTTGTGCTGCTCTTGCTGCCGCTGGTTTGCTTGAGTTTGAATATAAAGAGTGCCTACAAAAGTTCCCAATCCCACAGTAATACTGAAAAGCGCCACCATTAATAGAGTAAGACCAGGGTATCGCCGTTGCCGCTTGGCTGCCGGTACAACAATGGCTTTAACCTTCCTCTCCTCATCTGTCTTTTGCCAGCGGTAAGACTCCCCCTTGACGGGCTGATTACGCTCTACACTTAAACGTCCCGGAAACCGCGCTAAGTTGCGATTTGCATCTGTAACGTAGGTTCCTGCAAGGCGATCATGCAAACACTGACGTTGGCGATTGAACCGGGCGCTCATACCTTCCCCCAAGACCATTAAACAAGACAATCCTGCTAAAAGACCCAAGTTAGGAAAATCAGCACTGTAACGCCACAGTAGATAAGCAATCGAGAGTGGCAAGCCCCAAGTACCAACTCCTTCTCGGAGTAAAACCCGCAGCATACCAGGAGGCGAACCAGCGGAGGTTACGACACGCACACCAAACCAACGCTTGGGTAGAGTACTGCCAGTTTTTGCCAGTAAATACAATTGCCAGCTGCTTAGCATCAAGGGCGCAGCCAGTGCTACTCCCCAAAACAAATTGGTGAGCGGTGCAACAAAATTATAATTATTATCCGGCGGCAGGGCGAATGTTCTAGCGATTACTTCTGCGGTAACTGCTAGGACGGGGTTGAGGGGTACTTGCTGTACAGTCGGTTGATTCGCATACATCCCCGTAGCGAATGGAATTAACCCACTGCTAACAATCAGTGAAACTTCAACTGCCCAAGCCGCAAAGCGTCGAGTTACCATTGGCTGGGGCTTTAATCGTTCCTGCCCTGAGCGGCGATCGCGATTGCTACTTCTCCTCACAGTTGGGTTCGCCATCACACAATTCCCTTTGACGTTTTTTTAACACCCGTAAGCGTGGGCACGCAATAAATTATTTTTTATTCTGAGAGCTACAAGCAAAAAAAACTGATGCCCAAAGTACAGTAACACTACTAATGTCAGATTAATTCCAGCAAAGACGAGCTTCACTACCGCTGGGAGTATAGCAAGACAAAATAATAGCTGCAAGTCCGACAACTATCAGCTTTCCACTAAGCCGATAAACTGTTGGGCGTTGCCCAACTAAGTCACGAGCAATTGGACATTAAAGATAGTCCAATAATTCAGGTAATTAAGTAACGAATGGATAGATGTCAGCCACATTCTAGCAGACTTTGAATAACACAACGTCTAACAATTAAGGGTGCTAAATAATACTTAACTGTTGGGTTCTCTCTTGCCAATAGGAGTCAGATAAATTTTTCTGAATGTAGTAATGTCAGTAAGCGGCGGCTAAGATTTTATTTGGTGAATGTTAACAGTTTAGATACTGCGATCGCTCCCAATCTGTAACCTCAGCATTGGCGGTATTCCATTCTTGATGTTTAAAATCTAGGAAGGTTTTTGCTCCTTCTCCTAAGGTAGACATTAACAAAGAATCTTGTTCCAGACATTGGAGGGCTTCGAGCAGACTAATCGGTAGTGGCTGTAAATCGGGATCTGAGTCGCGCAAAAACATATTTTCATCCAACCGCTTACCAGGTTCTATTTGTTTTTCGATGCCTTCGAGTCCCGCTGCTAGAATTCCTGCCAAAGCAAGATAAAGGTTAACAGCACCATCAACTAAACGGCACTCAAATCTCCCTCCTTCAGGGATCCGAATCATGTGAGTGCGATTATTGCCGCCATAGGAGATGTAGCGCGGACTCCAGGTGCTACCAGAGGTTGTCATTGTTGCACCCAGTCGCCGATAGGAGTTGATGGTAGGATTGCATAGAGCTGCCAAGCCGCGACCATGAGCTAGAACTCCACCGAGAAATTCGTATGCTAGCTGAGAAAGACCCATTTGATCAGCTGAATCAGCGAAAGCGTTAGCGCCATCGTTCCAGAGACTCATGTGAATGTGTGCGCCGTTACCAGTTAAGTGGCTGAACGGTTTAGGCATGAAGGTAGCAGTAAGACCGCGTTGTTCTGCTAAGGTTTTGACCATGTATTTGAAGAACACATGGCGATCGCTCGTAACAAGGGCATCATTATAAGTCCAGTTGATTTCAAACTGACCGTTTGCATCCTCGTGGTCGCACTGGTAAGGCTCCCAGCCTAGTTGTTCCAAGTAGCTAACAACGGTAGAAATAAAGTCAAACTGCCGCATCAAATTTAATTGGTCATAGCAGGGACGCACGGCAGTATCCAGCTTGTCCGCGATTTGGTAGCCTGTGTCATGCTGCTTCAGCAGGAAGAACTCAGCTTCAACTCCTGTCTTGTAGCTGTAACCCTGTGCTTCGCATTGCTTCAGGACTTGCTTAAAAATTACTCGTGGTGCTGCGGCAAAAGGCTCTCCATCCATATACACATCGCTGGCTAACCAGCCGACATTTGGTTGCCAAGGTAGAACAATCAGAGAATCTGAATCAGGTATAGCAGCAATATCATGGGCATCTGGACCTAATCCGAAGTTAGAGGCAAACGGCGCAAAAAAAGCTCCATCTGATTCAACAGCAGCAATTTTGGCAGCGGGAACAAGTTTAGCGCGGGTTCCCCCTAAGAGGTCGGTATAGGATACGAGGAAGAAGTCTAATTGTAGTTCTTTGGCTAACTCAGCTAGTGGTTTGCTTCTTGTTAGGGTTGTTATCACTGCCGATACTCCAAATACCTTTGGCATCGAGTAAACCAAACTTTTTATCACAAAATTTGTATCTCTAGATACCTAGCCGCTGAAAGATATGACGTTTCATAATATATAGAAATATATAGAAATGCTTCGGCTTCTAGTTTGGAGGTGATGGATATGCACTTATTTTTCCTAATTCCCCTGATGACTTGTCTGGCATCGGGCTATATCTTTAAAAGTTGTGCTGATGAAATGGCGTATCTCACGGGCGTAATTACAGTTGTCAGCCTAGTTTTAAGTATAATATTAGCACCTTGGCAGCTTCAGATTTTAATTCTAGTGTTTGTCATAGTTAGCACTAAACGGCTATTGCGGCAGAATGAGTACAGGATGCAGCTTGGGCAAAAAACAAGAGATGAATGACGGTATCAGCTACGAACCTACTCTCTTTCTATCCCAGCGCTACTCACTCCAGCGGGAAAATCTGCTACTAGCCGTCTAGATTTTAGTAGTATTTGG
>JBGTCQ010000329.1:0-25163 GCA_041748755.1 Chroococcidiopsidaceae cyanobacterium
AGGCAGTTATGAGCAAAATTCCCAAGCGAGTCGGAGAGTGAAACAACTGATGCAACTCTTTACTTCGCTGCTGAAGAAATAGTAGCCCTGTTAAGAAGACCATTGACCAGATGATGCGCTGGCTCAACACTTCAATAGCTGGGATTTGCCCGAAGAATTTCCAGTAAATTGGCAGTAGACCCCAAGCAGTGTAAGCTAAAACTGCATAGAAGCCGCCAGCCTTGCCACTTGGTTTTGAGGAATCTGGATGAAGGTTGCTAAACAAAAGTCAGTTGCGGAATAAGAAAAGTGCAGTAACGTAGGGATCACTTTAGCATTTCTTCTGGCTTGGAGTAGCCCACGCTTTTTGCATTATAAAACCTGGCGCTCGCTAGCACTGTTAGTTTGACCCAACAGCACCACTGCTGGTAGTACAAACAAACCTGCCTTAAACTAAGAGTTTAAATGATTTGAAACAAATACTACTAACGAATTTAAATCAACCAGTCTCGCCCTGGGAATTGATTGCCGTGATCGCTCTTTTGCACATTGTCAACGATGGTTCCCTCGCAAATGCATTGTATTTTCAACAAGCTCAAATCTCCTCGGCGTAATTATCCGTTTTAAAGGAGACAAAGCTCTTATCCCATCAGCTTTTAAAACCCCTGATGCCGAATTACTGACGAAATTATAAATTTATTAAGGATAAGCTTGCCACCAGTCATAACTGGTTTGAATAAGATGATTGCAGCTTCTCTTACCCACTAAAAGGAGCCGAATTCAGCACCTGCGCGAATACTTGTTTAGAAACGTTAATACCTCACCAAATCGCCAAGATGCGCTCGTAAACTCCCTTGGTACTTAACCGTGTACTCATAACTAAAATTAGGGAAGATGCTCATTTAGGCTGGTTGTTGCCAGGGAAGTTGTGGAAATCAATAGTAAATATCCAAATTCTGTCCCAGCTGATGTACATCCAGTAACGCCAGCGGATTACTGGACGAACACTCGTAGGTTAATACACGCTTGGTTAAATGAGCAAGCTTCCCCTTTGGCGGAACTCTACGAAGGTGCGGTGCAATTAATTTTTGAAAAATCAATCTCTGGCAAACTACGCTTCGTAGCTCATGCTGTGCGTGAGATTCGTAATCGTTTACCTGATTACATCTCTGGCGGTAAAACTGGCGAGAGGCTTGAGTACAAAAAGGAATTGGATCAACTTTTAAAGATTTGGCAAGACAGTGGTTTCAGCTTGGATAGCGGGATTGGTGATCAGGCTAGTCTGCCTCTCTCTGCTGAAATTTCCATTCCGCTTCACCTGTTTCATAGCATCCAACAACTTTTCATAAAACACAATGCTGTAACTACTAATAATAAAGAAAAAGCTATCCAGTTTTTTGAGACATCTATTCCGCAAAATGAACTGCGAAATACATTGCGTCCCATAGCCGAGCATTGGTGGGACGTGACAGAGTGGTTCATGGGGAAAACACACGATAGCGGTAGAGTTTCTCCAGGTGACGACGAGCAGAGATTACAGCAACAGTTTGAGTTATTCGAGTCGTTTCTTGGGACGCTTACTCAAAGTTTCTATACCACTACGGACGAACTTGATGAAATTCTTAAAGAATCCAGTCCTAGCCAAATTAATAAAGCTGTAACGTTACTTATTCATCCTCAGCAACGCAATTACTTCTTTAACCGTCTTGAAAGCGCGCACTGGATCGTCCCCTTACGAGAAAAAGGTTTCTTCAAAAATCCTCCTCACGTCGTTCACAATTCCAGCGAAGGTACTGTTAGCTTCCCAATCTGGCCTGCGTCTCGCTATTTAACGCGAATGGCTGCACAAGAGGCAAGTGCCATCTTAGAAATTGGACTTCAGATAGAAACAGACAATCCAAACGTGCATGAAGACTTTGTTGAGGCTGCACTTCAGATGCCCTCTGCTCTAGCCGTGAAAATTGTTCCTAAAGTAAAAACTTGGGTAAAGTCTAGATACCTATCGTATACATTCTCAGATGAAGTTGCTGCCCTCGCAGTCCATCTTGCCAAGGGAGGTAAAGTTAAGGAGGCACTTGATTTGGCTCGTTCACTACTTACAGTCGAGCAAGACCCTCGCATGAACAATGAGGAATCCAGCAAGAACGAAATTCATCGTTTTTCTCCCAGACCGCAATCACGCTTTGATAATTGGCAATACGAACAAGTTCTGACAAACTACGTACCGGAGTTGGTAGCAGTAGCAAGTGAAGATGCACTGAAGATGTTAGGTAATATTCTCTGTTGTGCGGTTAAGTTCTCCCGCCATCCAGAAGAGAATATAGAACAGGATGAGAACTTGTCCATCCGGAAAGATCACTCATGTATCTGGCGGCCTGCAATTGAAGAACATCATCGAAACCATCATCCTGATGAAATTAGGGAATTGTTGGTAGTTGCAGTACGGGACGCAGCAGAACAAATTGTAAAGAAAGACCCAGCGAAAATGCGATCACTCGTGCTGATGTTGGAGAAGTGGCGTTGGCGAATTTTTCATCGTATTGCACTTTACTTGCTCCGTAAGTTTCCAGACGCAAACCGCGACCTGCTTTTTGAAAGACTGGCTGACCGTAAGCACTTCAACGATACAATCAAGTACGATGATTATGAGTATGCCCTGTTAGCTAAAGAGTATTTTGCCGAACTGCCTAAACAAAAACAAGAGGAAATCTTCAACTGGATCGAAAATCCTGATATTGACTACTCTTGGCTGATGGAGCGAGAGAAAGAAGCTCTAGGGGCAAAGCGTTGGCAGTTGAAGAAGCTGACACTTCTAAAAGGTAGCCTTCCTGCCAAGTGGCAACAACGCTATGAGCAGCTGGTCAAGGAGTTTGGTGCTGTTGAACTCTCCAATATGGTTTTCGGTGAGGTAGGTAAGTCCAGCATATCAGGCATCAGAAGTCCCAAGACTGATTCAGAATTAGAGTTTATAAGTATTGAGGATTTAGTCTCTTTTCTGAGGACATGGCAACCTCGCTCTGACGCTCGCTTTGACGATCCATCGCTCGAAGGGCTAGGAAATGTGCTAGTAAGGGTGGTTGAAAAAAGTCCCGAACGCTATGCGCTAGCAGCTAAACGTTTCCAAGGTTTGCATCCCATGTATATAAATAGTCTGCTATGGGGGTTAGACAAGGCTTTAAATACTCAGAAAGAACAACAAGCAGAATTGCAAGCCTTTCCCTGGTCATCAGTCTTATGTCTTTGCCAATGGACAGTAGAGGAGTCCAATCAGATTCAAGAGCGTCAAACAAATAATAGCGCTCACCAAAACTTGTATTGGGATAGTGCTTGCCATAAAGTGACATATTTGCTGAAAGTTGGTTTAACCATGACTGGAAGCGGAATTCCCTTCAACCTGCGTGAAGAGGTCTGGAGTGCGCTCAAACTGCTTACTCAGTATTCAGAACCTCCTGAAAAGATGCAGTATAGCGGCTCCACTACGAATTTTACACAATCCTCGACGCGCACAGTTCGTAACGAAGCCATGCATAGAGTTGTATGCTATGCCCTTTGGATTCGACGGCACTTTGAGCAGATGGCTGATGGATCTGAGTTGATTGCGCGAGGTTTTGATGAAATGCCTGAAGTCCGACAGGTACTCGATGCTCATCTTGACCTAAACCAGGAGCAATCTTTAGCAACCCGCTCAGTCTATGGTCAGCGGTTCCCTTGGCTTTTAGTATTAGATCTGAGTTGGGTAACTCAGAGTATAGGGAAAATTTTTCCCCAAGACGAGACTTTGAGCGACTTGCGCCGTGCTGCTTGGGAAAGCTACATCACATATTGCCCGCTATACGACAACCTTTTCGATGTTCTGCATCAGGAATACAGCTATGCTGTAGAACGGCTGAATGTAGCCCCTAGTGAAGAAAGCCTCACAGATGCTCATCAACGTCTTGCTGATCACTTAATGACCCTTTACTGGTGGGGGAAGCTAGACTTAGATGAGCCAGGAGGTTTGCTGAAGCGGTTTTTTGAGTTGGCTTCTGATATGCTGCGTACCTACGCGCTCAAATTTATAGGACGAAACTTGCGTGAAACAAAAGATGAAGTAGACTTACGAATCCTTAATCGGCTCCAATTGCTCTGGGAGCAGCGTATTGATGTAGTACGCACAGCAACATCTCCCACTTTACATACTATCGAACTTACTGCCTTTGGCTGGTGGTTCGCCTCTAGAAAGTTCGATAACTCTTGGGCTATTGAACAGCTAAAACAAGTTTACGAGCTAGTTGATAAGGTAGATGCTGACTCTTTGATAGTTGAGCATTTGGCTGCATTAGCCGGTGTGATCCCAACATCAGCAGTTGAGTGCCTCAGCCTAATGATTGAAAAAGATAAAACGGGGCAGAGCATATATGGTTGGCGTAATAAGCAGATCAGACCTATTCTTGCTGCTGCTATTAAAAGCAGCGATGGTACAGCAAGAAAGACTGCTGAAGCTCTTATTAATTACTTAGGTGAACTCGGCTTTTTGGAATTTCGGGAGCTGCTTCCAAAAGAAAGTAACTCTGAGCTATAAGCAGGAGATAGTTGAAAGGCTATTGCTAAAGCCTTAACCTTTATCTGCAATTTTTCTTTATTCTCAATAAGTCCTTGCCTTGTAACGAATTGTAATGCCACCTTTGACACTTATGCAGTTAACTACAGACTGTCAACGCTCTCGACTGTCTCGACGTGGGTGTTTGGGGTCAATCGGCTGCTTTGAATCTGAGGGGAAATTGATGTCGTCTAACTTACATTTCCCGACTTCATCATTAATCGGAGACAGCATTGATAAAGAAGTAACCGCGCCTAGCACTTGTGATTCATTCACTTCCAAATATTTCTGCAACTGGCTCAAATCTTTATGCCCTGACACCTCTTGGATAATCCTCAAGGGAGTTCCACTATTACTCATTTGAGTCAGCGCCGTCCGCCGAAAACTATGGGTACTAGCTCCTTCTATTCTTACTCTTTGACAAGCTTGACGCAAAATTCTAGCAGCTGAATCAGAGTTAATATGTCCGTGATGAAAGCGATCTGGAAACAAATAGACTTGATTTGCTAGGGAGTGGTAATTAGTAAGAAGCGAACGCAGATCTAAAATTATTGGGATGCTACGGGTGGCTAGTTTTCCCTTAGTGTTTCCCTTGCGAATTAGTAAGCACGGTCTGACTCTTCCGCTTGTGTCGTAAACATCTACGGTCTTAAGCGTACAGGCTTCATTAATTCGACAAGCGGTGAACAGGCATACGCCGAACAAAGCGCGATCTCGGTTAGTAACCAAGCCTTGATTAAACAGCAGTTGAATCTCTGGCTGTGTCAGTATTTTTGCTTTGCCGTGCCTGTCAACTTTCATCCATAGTAATTAAAGTGTTAATTTCTAGGCTACACCTAACAAGTCTTTGTCATACCGTAGTCTTGCAAGCAGAGACTTTCTAACAACTTTTGGCAATTAGGTTGGAGGATAACATAGTTATGAAGTAACGACTTGTGGTATGAAATTATGTGCCCCCGTTTCTCAGCCTAATCTCCAGTTCATGCCTATCGATACTGAGCGTTACCCAAAAGACTGGAATAAAATCGCTAAAGATACCAAAGATGCAGCTGGCTGGCGTTGTCAGCATTGCCAACGGTTATGTCTGCGTCCAGCAGAGAAACAGTCATCCAGAAGCCGCTCCGAATGGACGAAAGTGACCCTCTCAGTCCACCATGCAAATTTCACGCCCGAAGATAACCAGCCGGAAAATTTAATTGCCCTTTGTACGCCTTGCCACTTGGCGCTGCACTCTAGAGCCAAGCGCTCTAATGTCTCGCCTGGGCAACTGTCATTGTGGTAAGCAGGCGGAAAGCTGAATCAAGTTATGGCGGCGAAGGCGATACCATTAGCGACTTAGCGTTGCCCTCGGCGTTAGGTACTGCCCAAGGCAGATCACGCTCAGTTTAATGTAATTTTAGGTACTTGCTGCGGTAAGCACTCCTAGTTTTTTCGGCAAAGTTGGCGCTCTGCCAAGCCTTGGGAGCAAGCCAGTAGTCGCGTGGAATATGCTGAAGCCCAGGAAACAGCGAGTAAGCAGCCAGTATGTAATCAATGACGTTTTCGTGAAACTGAATCCCCGTGAAGGCTTTAATCATTTCTAATGCTTTAAAAAAAGCGCCTCTTTGTTCTGGTTCAATAGCACGATATTCAACTGCCGCTTTACTAAACCGAGAAATCTTGTTTATCTGCCAGTTCCATAGTAAACAGCACTGACGTAGAGACAAATTTAAGGGTTGCAGCAGTAGTGCGGCGCGATAGCAAAGCCCACTCCGGCGCAGCATATAAGGGTGTACTGGAATTGTCAGCTTGGAGTTCACCCCAGCCTGTTGAATTAGGTGGTGTAGTGATCGCTGACTAAGACGTTGTTTTCGCTCTGAGGCAAAAACCCAATCAGTAGTACGCTGTTCTTCAAGCTGCTGGAGAAGCTCAAACTCTGGCGGACACAGCGGTTGGCGATTAACGATTACTTGTTTGGGATTAGCAGCAGTTAATGAGCGGTTACGCATCACCGACAAAGTTCTTCGGGCAAAATTCACGTCAGACCAGCGTAGCCAGCACAACTCGACTGGTTGTAGAGCTTGGCAAAATAAGAGGAGAGCGATCGCACTGTTACGGATGGGGGAGCGAGTGTGTTGCGTAGCGGCAATTAAAGCATCAACTTCTTCTAGGTACAGAAACTCCCGTTCACGGCGTTCTAAGAAAGGTGTTTTACGCGGAGGAAGGGATTTGGACACGCGATAACTCTGCAAAGACTAGCTGGCATGATTCTACGTTGAAAGCGTGATCATCGCGCCAGCGAAGCGAAGCCCTTGGCGTTAGCGCTGCCCGAACGGGATCGCGTATCTCTTGCACACAAACGTGGACATTTGCTAGTTACTTCTGCTTGCCGATTGCCTATAGTATTCGCTGTTGGTGGGTGGCAGAAATAGTTTAGCTGCTTGGACAAAGAAGCTAACAATTGACTGGTTGCTGTAAGAAACATAGTGATAAATAAGCGTTCCCTATTTTGTTTTTGAGCTACGGCTGCTTGAATGCTGCCAGTTTAATATCAGTTAGGAGATTTGCCACCAGAAATTCAGGTAGAACTGCCGATGATGGAACAGTTGCAGCAGGCATTAGATATATCAGAACAGGATGATAATTGCGATGATTAGTATATGCAAGGATACGTCAGGAATGTTGTTGATGCAGGAGTTTGATCAATTGCAGTGGAGGATCGTCCCCACTATTTCAAGAAGGTTCTACCATCCCTGTAGAAGATGCTGTCTACGATCGCTTGCACTTAGCACCGTTGCACAAGACTCCCAGGGCACTTTTTTGACCTGATGATATTTAAATTCAAAAGGATGCTTTTTGGGAACTGCATTAATGGTCTGTTTAGCTTCCTCAATTTTGCCTTGGGCAACCTGAACCCATACGTCCTCCAGAATATCAGGGATTTGTCCGAAGAGTTGGTGAATTGCTTCTAGTCGATCGCTTAGCAGTTCATGCACTCGATCTTCTACGGAGCCTCTGTAGCGCATATTGTAGATGCGAACAACATCTTGAAGCTGCCCAATACGTTGAATGCGTCCTTTGCGCTGCTCTAGGCGGGTTGGATTCCAGGGGAGGTCAAGATTGATTAGGGTGCCGAGTCGCTGTAGATTAAGACCTTCACTTGCCGCGTCTGTACCCAGGAGTAAGCGTATCTCGCCTCGACGCACCATTTGTTTGAGATTCTCTCGCTCCTGTCGGGTAAAAACGCCATCTACGAGAACCCCAGACTTTTGTCCACCTGCGTAAATTCCGATTGCTTCTCCTTTGAAGAGGTCGCGGGAGAGTTGATCGGCTAACCATCGAATGGAGTCAAAATACTGGGAGAAGATGATGCAGCCTTCTTCTAGCCAGCCCTCTTCGAGCAGTAAACGGCGAACAACTTCATACTTGGGGTCATCTTCCTGATTTGCTTCTAACTTGTCAAGAAATTGCTCCAGCTTATTTCGTTCGGATGGAGTCAGAGATTTTGGTTTATTGTCTGGAACGGCATCTTCATCGTCTTCTTCCTCGATATCCTCCCAGGCTCCAAGCATACTCTTGGCAGTGTTCATGCCAGCGCAGATGGTGCTTCCGACTCGCCTGAGCAGCAGCGTTCTTAGAAAGCCAGACCCTTTCATACGTTGCCCAAGCAGGTCGCAAAACTCTTCTGCGATCGCGTAAGCATCTCTTAAATAAAGGGGGAGCGGAATTGAATCTTGATTGGTCTCGCCATAGAGCTTGACTCTAACAGGCTTGATATAAGGTTCATTCGTTTCGGGGTCGATTGTCGTTTCAAGATAGTCCCGCGTTCGGCGGACGATGTGACGGATGAACGGATTATGGTGAGGACCAAAGTCTTGTACAAGGCGGCGAATCCGGTCTTTGTCAGGATGTCTGAGCTTGTTCCAAGAATCGCCGGGAACGACCGCAACCTCGTCAAAAACTTTAAGAGTGCGACGGATGTTTTTGAAATCAATGCCTTCAGAAGCAGGAGGAAGTGGGTTGCGAATCCAGCGCCAGCGATCTTGATCGTCTTCGGGCAGTTCAGCTTGACCCATTGCCATTGCTAATGCCTCGTTTGCCCGTCGCCAGTTGCTCCAATCGTTGCCTAACACGGCTTCATTACCAATGGCGAGAACATTAAGCAAGTCCCAGGCTTCGACGGGATACATTTGTACGGGGGTAGCAGTAGCGAGCAGCAGGCTTTTGGTGCGAGGAGCGATCATACATAAGAAAGCAAGCAAATTGTTGGGAGCGGGTTTCTCTGCTTCCCGATCAGTTCCTAAGTTGGCGCGACGTGCTCGGTGGGCTTCATCTACGATGATGCATTCATAATCAAGCTGCTTTAGATAGTTGGAAGCAACGGAGTTGCTAGTGATTAGTCCTTGGGAGACGATCCCCACGCGGCGGGGGCATTTTTTAATCCCACTCGCACCAAAAGCAGGGTACTCCAGTCCGTTTTCATCGACCCACTGTTTGCCATTCCAGACAGCACTTGGCATTTCCAGCAGGTTAAGCATTTCTTCTTGCCATTGCCAGAGCAGCGATTTGGGTACCAGAATCAGGACAGGTTTATCACCGTAGAGTGCCATTAACATGGCAGAGAGGGCGAGTTGCATTGTTTTTCCTAGTCCCACCATGTCTGCCAGGACGAACTTGGCTCCGTAAGGTCCTTTGTGTGCTTCAAATGCCAGGGTGACGAAGTATTTCTGGTGTGCCCATAGTCCATATTCTTGACGATAGACTGGAGTTTCGATGATAGGGGCACCTGGGTCAGCTTCTTCGCGCCAGACTTCGATGCTGGGGAAGACGCTCCGTTGGGAGAGGCGACCAATGTCTTCAATCACGAAATCAGCTAAGTTGACCGCCAGCGGGTGATGCCAGAGGGCATCGAACTCTTCTTGCACCCACTGAATTCCTTCTGGAGAACTGTCTTCCCAAACAAGCTCGTAGTGAAGTTTCCAGGCATCGTAGGTTTCGTTGGTGCTGCCCATGAAAGAAGTTTTTGTCTCGTTTGCCATTGTGACGACTCCAGCTTTACCATGCACGAGACCGAACTTTTCACGGGGCAACACCTTGACCTGCATCTTTCCTGATCGCAAAAACTGATAAAGGCGGGCAAAGCGGGGCTTTGCTTTTTCGCTATATTTTTCGGGATCTGCGGCACACCATTCTCGCCGCATGGCATAGTTGGCAGCTTTGGCAGTGTTGACATCCTGCACATTAAGATCGGAGTTGCAAATGACGCGAATTTGCCCGGTGATGCTTTCTAGGGCTTCGCCTGCTACTTCTAAAACGGAGGAGCGGAAATAGCCAGCAATCCGGTCGTAGGCTTTCGCTCCCTGAAGTCGTTGATTCAGGAATGTCTGATCGAGTTTGGTGCGGCGGGAAGAGAAGCGGTTGATCATTGCAAGCACGGATGAACGTGGATGGGATTACTTGAAGGGGTTGATGATTTCAAGTTGGTTGTTGACTCTTAACTTGTCTTGCATATCTTCCGAGTAGAGGATGTTGACGTTGGACTGTAGGGCGCTGGCAACGATTAAGCTATCCCAAAATGAGAACTTATATTGGGTACGCAACTGAGATGCTTCAATGAGAAGATTACGATTCTGCTCGATGACAAAGCAGGAAGTATAAAACGATGTAATCAAGTTTCTAATTTGTTCTTCGTTAAACGCCAGTTTGCGAATAGCATTCACACAAACTTCATTAATCACTTGAAAATTTGTCACCAAATTTTCGTTTTGAGTTAAAGAAATTGCGATTGTTCGCTTTCTCTTGTTGTCTAGATTTTCACTTTCTTTAGAAATATTATATAGCCATATATTGGAGTCCAGAAACACCTCAATTTCACTGGTTATGATAGTCATGGTCAATGTTATGGTTATAAACTTCGTCTCGTGTTAGTGGTTTAAAGTCTTTAACCTCAATAGGATTTTCAATTAATTCTCTCAAGAAGCCTGAAATCTTTTTCTTTGGCTTCTCAACTTTTTTCACAACGACTTCAACTACTTCCATTGCTTCAACTTCTTGCTGATATTGATCAGGAATTTCAATTACTCCATTTTTAACAGTTGCCTGAAATTCTACAGTAGACATATATTAATTCTCCTTATGTTCAGTAGCCAGTTCCACATCTTAAACACTGTCGTTTTCTAAAGCTCCAGCCAGTATCTCTACTGCTTTTGCATCAGCTGCCCAATGATTCATCTTGAAGCCCATTGTAGAAAGGTAGCGGAGGATTTCGATCAGGTTTTTGCGTTGGTTCCAGTAGCCGCGGACTTCGGCGCGGAGCCAAGATTTGCCCGGTTGGGTGGAATCGTTGCGGACAGTTTCGCGGATGGCGAAGAGGGCATTGCGGACGAGAGAGGCACTGAACCCACTTGTTTGGTCTGACAACCCGCCTAGCGATTTAGTGCCAAATTCGGTGGCGGTCTTGAGGCGGGTCTGGTTAGCTTTGCCGCTTTGGAGGAAGGGTTTGTAGTCTTTTACGCCGAAGCCACGAGCGAGTTCTTGATATGCTCCAGTGCGGTACTCGCCGTGACTTTCGATGTCAAGTCCTTTGAGGTAGAAGCGTTCTTCGGGGGTGAGGCTTTTCCAAACGAAGGTGTCAAAGCCTTTGGGGACGAGGTAATCACAGGCAATTACTACGGCTTGATCGATGATTTTCTCGATCTCAGATTTGTCGCTGCCTTTCTTCCGGGGTTTGGAGAGTTCGTAGGCGATGTCAATGTCTTCGATATTTTGGTATTGGGTTAGCACGCGCAGGGCGGCGGCGTAGGCAGCAAGCTGGTAGTCAGTGTCGCCAAAGTTGGGGTCTTCTTCGTCTTCGAGAGCGAGCATGGAGTCGAGTTGGCGCTTTACTTCGAGTTCGACTTTGGGGTAAATCTCGTCGAGGAAGGCGGTGTCATCGCCCGTTTGCTTGCGGAGCACAAGTAGGACAGTACCCTGGACGTAGTTGCCTTCTTTGAGAGCGGAACTGGTTTCGGTGGCGATGCACCAGGCGGCGGTGACGCGCAAGCCGGATGCCCAGAGAATGAGGGCAAGGTCTGCCCATACTCCGGCATCTTGATGGGTGAACATGACAACCTGATAACCATTGGCTGGGGTGTGGTTTGCCAGGTTATGGTAACAGTCTGCCATGCTCTTGCAAAAGCTTTCGTCTTTCCCAACAATAGCTAAGGCACGTTTGCTATCGGTGTACCAATCAGGAAACAGTTTTTGTAATGGTTTGTCGTACCAAGCCAGAAAAAATTCTGTTAATTCATGATAATTAATTGCGTCTGCGTAAGGTGGATCGGTAATCCAGAAATCACAAACTTTGTCATAACTCCTGGCATCAGAAGTCACAACGTTTTTGTTTTCAATGGAATTAAGGGCTGGGCAATCAATTAGGAAGGTAGAGTTAAGGCTGAGAGTTGTCCTCACACCATAATTCATAAGTGTATTTAGGGCTTGGTTACTAAAGACTTGTTCGCTCTTTTCATTGGCGGCGTTAGAGTGCCAACGTGATAGCCTTGCATCGTAATCACAGCATCGCCCAGCGCCCAAGACATTGCAAACTGTACTATGAACCCCCATATCAGAGTTCGATAAGATTTTTTCAAGAAAGCATCCTAAAACGAGAAGTTGCCTAGAATTAAAAAGATGATGCCAATGTGTCCATCCGCGTGTGCGAATTGGCTCGTCTGTCTTGTCCCCTGGCTCAATCTGGCGACTAGGAATGTAGCCTTTCTCTTGCCAATTCTGAAAGCGTTCCTGTAGCAGGGTTAAAACTTTAGCTTCACGCTCAAAGTCCTGTTGAGTTGGGGCACAGTAATACCGTTCTGTGCGTTCTTTCCCCTTGGCATCAGTATAAGTTCTCACCCACCGGATACAATAAAGCCGCTCTTGAAGGACATCATTCTGACGAGGTACCAAATCGTCGTTTTCCCATAGGCGCAATCCATCACGTCCTCGAATGAGAGATATGGGTGTTTCTTGGGATGGCTGATTGCCCTCTTTATCAATGGCATGAGGATTGGGGCAAACCAGCTTTGAATCTTTGATTGTTCCTGCTGCTTGCGCTGCTGCCATCTCGAAAGCAGCGACATCAGATTCAATTAAAAGGTCAAATAGCTTGTTGGAGATGTCTGGCTTTAATTTGGCGACACATCGAGTTTTTTCTCCAATTACCCAGCTAGGAGCAAGAGGAACCATCCAACCACACTCTGGGCATTTCGTCTCGTTGCAATACAAATATGCATCTGCCCGCCAACCTTTCTCATTGTGTTCAATGCCCCATTCAGTAACTTGGTGATCGACCGCCTCATAAACTTGCTGCTGTGCTTGTCGCACCTGTTCAGCAACTTCTTCGCCGCCACCCACAATATTCAGTGCTGCCCAAGTCAACAGTACTGCAACCGGATTAAGATCTGAGCCATAAGCCTCACAGCCAATTCGAGCTGCTTCAAAGGGAATGCTGCCCCCGCCACAGAAAGCATCTCCGACACGAGGAGTATGCCCAAACTGGTTTTCTCCTAATTGCTGTATCAATTCAGTCAAATTGGTAGCAGTAGTCTTTAAGTAAGCATTAATTTCTTTCCAGGCTTGCTTAGAGGCTCCATCAATTTGTTCGGGGCGATCGCAGTAAACTAGCTTGTCATCGTAAGACAAATAATTGAAAGCTGCATATTGCAAAGCTTCTCTTTCTGATCCTGAAATTCCTTTCTTGAGCTTTGGCTTTGTTTCGTTACAGTCTAAATCAAACCATTTCTTACGCTCAGAAACACTTAGTAAACCGTAGGCATCTTTCAATGCAATCTGCTTTGACTTACGCTGCCAAAGTCCCTCTTTATCCATCGTCAAAATTTTGAGGAAAATCTCTCGATCTTTCTTAGGATCGTCGGATGCTGGTAGTAATAAACCTAGAATAGTTGCCCGCACTAGGATGAGTGGCTTACGCCCCCACCACTTACCTAAACCTGTCAAGGTCTGACTATAGTTTGATTTCCGCTCCTTATAGCTTTCTTTTGATAATTTTGAAACTGGAAACTGAGTCTCGATAAAAGACAATGCCATAGGTTAGAAATCCAGTTCTGCAAAGAGTTCTGCTACAGCTAAGGAAAATCCAGGAACAACTTCTTCCCCATCCAACGAGTCTTCTAATCGCAACAAGCGATCCGGGCTAGGGCTGTGATAAACCAGTACATATTGCTCGTCAGGATGAGTCACCCATGCAAGGCGCGTCCCATTCTCAAAAAACTCTACGATCTTGTCGTGAATCTCCTCCACTGTATTGCTAGGAAAAAGAATTTCTACAGCCAAATCGGGTGAACCCTGAAAATAGCCTTTTGGCAACCGCTTGACCCCTTGCAGCCGCCCAGCCGCAATAAAAGACACATCAGGAGATCGCTTATTGCCAGTTTTCATAGTGAAGGCGGTACTAGAGTCACAAATCACACCTAGCTTTTGACTTCGCACAACTGCGCTCAAAAAGAAAATCAAGTTACTGGCAATATAGCCATGCTCCATCCCCGAATTGCCCATATTGACCAGTTCCCCATTCACCAATTCATAGCGTCCATCCTCTGGCAACGCCATGAATTCCTCATCCGTCCAAATTTTCCGCTCAGATGCGATGGTCATTTCTGACTGCCTCCATTTGTCATTGAGGCGGTTGCCCTTGCCCAAACTGCTTCTTCTTCCCCTAGCTTAAACAAGGGTAACTCGATACTTACAGGGCGATAGTCTGACACTGGGTTTTCGGTTAGGGCATACCGTACCGCCTTGCGCCACCCTTTGCCCCGCCCAGCAATCGCATGACCCGTTGCTGCATTTGTCATAGTAAACAGCCACCACCGCTCCTCCGGTGCCAACCCCAACCAATTTTTGAGGGCGATCGGAATCAGCGCCGGATCAGCTTCCTCAATTGCCCACGCCAGAAACACCAACTCCTTACCAAATAAACGAGAAATCGGGGTCTGCCCTTCCTTACCTGCCTTAACTGTCCATAACCCAGACTTTAGCCCCAACTGTCGCAGCCGCTGGTTGAATTCTGCTTTCACTGGATCGGCAATCGCATCCCACTTCTGCCGGGGCAAAATCACCCGCATTTTATTATCTTCCTGACCCAAGGCAAAGCTCAGTTCCCGTCGGGCTTCGCTGTTATCCCAGGTGAAATGCTCGCTAATCAAAACATCGTTTTTCTTGTTGGCAGAAATCGTTACCAAGAAATGATGTTCTGACTCAGTTGGAACAAAGCCAAATCCTTCTGATTTTTCAACGCGAGCCTTAGACATAAAATTAGTACAAATGACCTAAAACAAGAAAGACATACTTTATGATATCTGCCTATTCCCGGATTTACTGGTTAACTTCATCATGCTTGACCTCTGTTTTTACTTCTGCTACCCAATCCAGCAACAGTTGCCCATTAAGAAAGTGTACAGAATCGACCTCAATCTCAACTTCCCCTTCTGCCAGCAAACCGCGCAAGTGATTGATCGTGCTTTCCAGCTTCTCGCTGTCCAGTTTGAGGCGATCATCAATTGAAAGCTCAAGCCAATTCTCGCCACTGATGGTGACTCGCCCACCGGCAATTTCTGCCTGAAACTTCTTCAAACGCGCTACGAACTCGTAGGAATCTTTGGTTGTGCTGGGGTGGTGAGGACGCTTCCAGATAGCGGGTTCCTCTGGCTTAATTTCGATAGTTGTTTTGCCAGAAGGTTCCCAGCGAATGTCCTGGCGACGTACCTCAGAGGTCAGTCCATCCTTTTCAGCGATTGCTAGTACACACACCGTTCCCGGTAAAACAACAAATGGATCAGTATAGGTTCCGCCAGCATTCTTTGGATCAGAACCATCTGTCGTGTAACGAATTGGGGCGGTTGGAGCCGCCTGGAGTTCGACCATCTTGTCGTTACCGTTTTGGTAGCAGAGCGACTTGAGTGTGATTTTGTTACGCCAGGTTCTCGCCTGCCCAGCTTCATGCTCTCCTTTAGAATCTAAACATAAGAAAGAAACGGCTAGTTCCTGGGTTTTAAAACTCTTCGGGTCTGCCACCTGCTGGGAAGCAGTCGTCGCGGGGGCACCCACTTCGTAGTAAAGAGTGTCTCCATAGACCGCCGTTAATTTCAATGTCACTTTACCTGTTTCATCATCCCGCTGTGCCTCATACCAGCGAATATCGGTTTGAGGCTTGGGGAAAGGCGGCTTTTCTATATAGCCCCCCTCTTCGCGCCATTGATCTTTAAGAATCAGGCTGGTTCTGAGTTCATCCAGGGCATCCATTCGGTGCCACTGCCATTGCGGATTCATGGCAGCCCGTTTCTTAATCTCTGTCCAAGGCATTGCCTTCTGAGTAAAAAGCCTCGCCTCGCATTTTTTACGGAACGAATCACTGCCAACATCCTCGGTAAATTTTTGCTTTGCTTTCAGGGACTCCCGAATCTGCTTCTCACCGTTATAGTCGTTGTCAGTGAAATTCATCAAGAAGTCAGCGGTGAGCAACCCTTCATTAGAGGGATAGGTGAGCGTGGTGAAAGTTTCCCGCATGGCGCTTAGGAGCCGAAGTTGGATATTGTCTCGAATATCCCTTGCAGCAACAAGTTGAGGGTCATTATCAAGAAACTTCTCAAACTCCATTTCTGTGATTATTGAGGCGATCGCCTTTAGTTCGGCAGCATTCTCTAGCAAGGACTCCAGTGTATTGCGAGAACCTGAAAGAAACAAAACACGGTTTTTGTAATCTAGGTCACCGTAGAACTTAACCAGTTCACCTAGCAGACCATTGCTTGAGTTTGGTTCGCAAACAATCAAGGTGACTTTATCCGGCTTAATGGCGATCTCGTCAACGGCTGGAAAGACCAAAACATCTTGGTAGCAGTCTTTTAGTGAAATTGGCTTAAAAATCTCAGCCAAAAAGGTTCTAAGCTGTTTCAACGAAGACTCGCGGTTCAGCGCTTCTGCTGTGGTCTTTAGCTTTGCCACCAAGTTCTGGACGTTCCTGAAATATAGCTTGCCTTCACGGTTCGAGTGCAAATACCAGGCTTTAGTCGTCAGCACCCCCAAAATATCCTTTGGTAGCTTTGAAACATCTCGACCCGGAGTGCAGAGGTAAGAAACAATTTCGGATAGTGATAGCCCCAGAACAGAGTTGGGAACATTCGCCAGCGAGGAGACTAAAAGGAGCTTGACGGCATCCTGAGCATCCGTTCCGCCCAGATGGGAGTCCATAATTTCGGCGATCGCTGCTCCTCCAGAGGCAATGTCATGGCTAATGGCGTTGTCCAGGTTCGGGTTAATCTGAATAATTTCTCCTACTGTGTCGCGGTCATTAAAATCTAAATCGTAAGCGTGGATCATATGAAGGTAATCTGCCCGCCCCCCTTCTGGATCAAACAGCCGGGAAACCACAACCCGCATTAGCCGAATTAAGCCACGAGTTTGTTGAAATCCAGGATTTTCCCGAAAGCGGGCGTAAAGATCCCGAATTGCAAAATGGAATGGGTAAGACTCTTTAAGTTGAGCGGCAAAGTTATCAGGTGAGGCATTAGTAATATCCATCTGTTTGGCATCTCGTACTGCCTGAGCGTAGGCACGAGCAATTTCCCAAACCTCATCTTCTTCCGGCAAATCCTCAAACAGTCGTTTACGGAGAATATGATAGACTTCATCCGTATTCAGTCCCACCGGCTCCAGAGTAATGGCTCCGCGTCCAACTTCCCCCTTCAGATTTTCTAGGGTACGGCTGATCTGCTGACTGCCGTCTTCATAGGTCGCCTTTAAATCTGAAATGACTACACAGACATGGGAGAGTTCCTCCTTACCGACTGCTACCAATAAGTTAGAGATGGCAGTGGTGGTCACTTTCGCCAGATTTGAATCCCCAATCGATTTTGATTCGGCATTCTCTAGATAGGGTGGCAACTCATCCAGCAGGATCAGTAATGGCTCCCCTTTGAGTAGATTTACCCAGGCAGTCTGCCCTGGAGCCGATAGGGGCGAGTAGTAATCCTTAAAAACTTCCTTTTTACCAAGCTGTTCGGCGATCGCGCCCCAAACGCCCAACGGCGCGTCACTCTCTCGCCCCGTAAACGCAACAACCCTGACTGCTCCCAGATTACCTGCATCATAAAGGCTTCCCATCACTGCCTGACGCAATTCTGGGTATTTCGCCAACAGCCCTAGCACAATCATGTTGTGAGTTTTGCCGCCACCCATTGCTTGACTGAGAACAAAAATCCCCTGGTCAGACTGTCCACTGAACCGCCTAAATGACTCTCTCAGCAGACGCTTCATGCCCTCAGTCAGATAGTTTTCAGTAAAGAATTGGGCTGGCGTGATTTTGTCTTCGATCAAATCCGTCAAATCTAAAACGACATCACGGCGGGAGCGATCAAAGACACTTTGACGAGGCTTACAAAGCTGCTTAAGAGTTTTCATGAGGAGCTACGGCTGTAAATCAAGGCTATATAAGTGGAAGGGCAAGTTTGAGAAAGTTTTTAGAGGTTGGTTAGTATAAACCTCCGATCACTCGCTGCATCAAATATGCCTCATCAATTCTATAGTGATAGCCTTTTAAGCCAAATTCTCCAAGGAATACGGTAGAAGCTATGTAAGGATCTAGCTCTACAAGAGTTCAGACCAACCCTTTAATGAAACCTTCTCAGGTCACTCACCGACCAACAGTTCTTCATTTATGAGTTATTTCAATAATCGGGTAGTGTTCTAAATATGTGGAAATCATTTTAAACGGTACGCCTAAATTCAAATCGATTGATAAACAGACCAATCACGATATCGTGCATCACAACAGATTTAGAGAAGCAAATAGTTTTGCGTACTAATCGTTTGATACGGGTACGAAGCGTCAGATGTTTACGCTCAATTGTTTGAGTATTTCGTTTACCCACTGTATATTCAGCAGGGTCAAGATGACGTTCATATGCTCCCCATCCATCTGTGTAAAACTGACTGATGCCAAAAGGCGTTAATAACGCTTTGAGTCGCACAAAGGCTTCGTATTCATGGGACGCGCTAGATGTAGGCTAAAATCTCTCCTGTCGAATGGTCAATGGCGTGCCATAACCAACGTTGGTGTTCTTTAGACTGAACAAAACTCCACATCTCATCTGCTTCTACTTCAACATTTTTACACTGGCAAAGCTCGACTATAGTTTGGTTGGGTTCGAGTTGAGCGAGTCGCTCTTCATTGATAAACTTGAGATTTGAGCCTTTTTTTTAATTCTGCAATCACTGTTGATGAACTAATCTTGAGCACACGGGCTGTATCACGGATACCGCTGCCATTGAGCGCCATGTCGCTAATCTGTTGTTTGACCACAGCTAAATGACCTTGGTAGGTATAGTTCACTATAAAGGTGCAACGCTGACATTCTGGATTACGACATTTATAGCGGGGTTTCCCCTCACTAGATGGACCATGTCTGACTACATTGCTACTTTCACAAGTTGGACAAACAACAGGTTCCAATACCATGTAAATTTCTCGCTTCAGGATTTTTAGATATTATCCTCCTTTCCACAGATTCAGAACATTACCCATTACCATTGAGCTGATAGAACTAAATAACATGAAAATACTATCACTCGTTGCCCTAGGAAAATATAAAGAGCTTTACTGTGTATTTACCCCAATCAAGGCAGATACACAGTAGCCTTGCTGTAGATCCACCGATTTTGGATGGAGCTACAGCAAAGGATTCGTTCATTTACCTTAAACGGAAGGATCTACAGTTAAACTCTGTACAATAAATTGTTATGCCGCTGGGCGATTGGTGGGGCTGTACATATGGGTTGTTTGCCCGATTCAAGTATCTCAGCGAAGTCGCCAATGAGACAGCACTTCAAGCTTTTCAGTTAGATATTCTGTATTATCTGTATTAAGTGTGTAGTTGGTAGAAGACTGTGCGAAAGGAAAATTTAAAATTTAACGCTGAATTGCAGTTTGAAACAGTGAAGTTAGAAAACGTTCCTTGTGAGATAGTTTTCCCAAAAACACAGAATGAAAAGGTAACTCTCGAAGCTCAATTAAAAGTTAATGAATTTTTACCTTCCGAAATACCTTTCATATTTTCATTAAAGGCTATCTTCTCTAATGCACAGAGTAGTCTATTAAAGATTTCTGCTGACAAGATATATAACTTGGGCATCAAAACATCTTATGTTGCCACAAATCAAGAGTACAGTGTCTTGAGGGCAGAACCAGTTGCTTTAAAGATTCAAGAGTTTATTCAAGGTTCTGAAGACAATAAAAACTCAAAAAGTTTTTACTTCTGGTTGACTCAAAGCATACAGCTTGCTCCTTTTTATTCCACGAAACTACACTACAATGGCAATGTATCTGTCAAAACCTACAACAACAAGAAATTTGAAATTGTAGAAGGCTTGAAATTCAGTTTTATTAATTACTATTTTCACTACGATGATCCGAAGAGAAAAAGTAAGCGGATATCAGAATCAGTGTTAACTGCTGAATTGCTAGGCTTTACAGAACATGAACTTGGTGAAGACATATTCTCAAAAATTGAGACTTTTCTGAAATTAGTGTCATTTTCAGAGCGTAGAAGAGTAGTCTGCTACGGCTACAAAGGCATTTTGGACGGTGAAATTATTGATTTTTACAGAGGTGATATATCTGTTCCCGAAGAAAATTTTGATCACTCATCTAATGAAGTTTTAATAGATGTTCAAGATTTTGAAGAATTTACTTTGAAGGCTCTAGAAATTGGAAGAAGCTGTATTTTTATAAAACATCTGTTTGATGCAGTTGGAAAGGCTGCGTACCGCGAATACTCATCTTTAGAAAGTGAATATCTAAGTTATTATTCTGCACTAGAAAATTTGGTTAATGGGTATCGTGATACCCACGACTTCCACTATATTTTAGAAAATGACAATTACAACAGGTTTTCTAAAGATCTAAAATCCTTCATTAAGGGACATGATTTATTCAGAAATAATAATGATGAAGAGAAAAAATTAAGAAGCAAAAAGAGACAATTGGTCTACGAAAAAATTGCGGAGTTAAATAGAATCTCTTTTGGCACTGCTTTCAAATCATTTTGTGAGTTCTATCAAATCGATCTTAGGGATTTATGGTCTTTGGAAGGTGGAGAAGTTTCTACATTAACTAAGATACGGAATAGGCTGATTCATGGTGGAAGGTTTGAGAGAGAGGAATATGATGCTGTGATTTGCGCTAAGACCCATCTTCACTGGACATTGGAACGTTGTATTTTGCGGGTACTAGGCTGGGATGTCGAAAGATCAAATGTAAGCCCCCTATTTCTGAGGCATTGTGTTGGCTATAGTGAGTGGCATGAAAAGGTAAGCCTTCTGAAGAGTGATTAATGCCACCCCCTGGCTAGTAGTGATATTGCGCCGCATAACAACCCCAACGCACACCGACCGCCAAAAAATCATCTGTTGGGAGTTCGAGGTTGTCTGCGGCGGGTGATTGGGAACGTTAGACCGCAAATCCTTAGTGGGAGCGTAGTTGAAAGCGTATCTGTAAGTGGCGATGTTCAAGTAAGCGGAAGTCTTTGGTGGGGGCGTAGTTGGAAGGTTATTGGTGGGGGTGATCGCAGCTTAAACCTTGAGATTATCAGTGGAGGCGTAGGGTAACATCACGAATCAGCTTAAGATCCTTCTAGAAGCGAGCAGGTAAATTAATTATGGAACTTATTATGTAAAAGCTATTTTTCAAAATCGTCACTGGAATTTTGATATGCATTCCCCTAGTTACTGGATTTGCTGGGACGTTCTTCAAAACTGATCCATTTCTTCCAATCAGCGTTTTGCTTCCTGAACAAGAACTCAGCATTTTGGATAACGAGTGGCGTTTCTTCTCAGCTATTTGGTTATCGGTAGGGGCTTGTTTTTTGTGGATGCTTCCGCACGTAGAAAAGCACGCACAGTTTTTTCAACTTTTGTTGAGTTTGATTGCAGCCGGAGGAGTAGGAAGAGCCATCTCATGGGTGTTACGCGGTACACCTCCAACTGATTTGATTATCTTTACCCTCATCGAACTCATTGTATGTCCCCTGCTAATCCTTTAGCTGAGGCGGATCGCTAAGGAAAGTGCTACAGCCGAGCATTAGAGGATCACATCGGTCTAACAACCCGATTGGAGCAGACTGGCAGGGTTGATCCGGTGTTGTGGCAAAGGTTATCGGCAGCCGCTCAACCGGAATGTTAGGCTGTTTAATTAGGTAAACTTTTGAAGAAAAATTATATTATCCAATGAACAGATCTGAAATATTGCCAAGTTCAATAGTCTTTCCAAGTGAGGAAGAAAGAAAAGCATTTCATGAACGAGAAGATTGCGATGTTGATCTTACGTTAGGTGCAGATGAGTTTAAAAATCTACTTGAGACTGCAACTTTGGAATCACAAATTCAGAGTTTCTTAGAGCAGTACCCACATTTTCTTCCAGGCTACAAAGATTATCATTTAGGACCAGTAGGAAGAGCAATTGTCACCAAACTGCCTCTTGGAAATGATTACATTACTGATTTTGCGTTTCTAGCATGTAATTCTATGGAAGTTTGTCTAAGTGCTATAGAAATTGAAAGTCCTACAAAAAAAATATTTAATAGAGATGGAAAATTTTCTCGTGATTACCTTGATGCGCGTCAACAGGTAATGGATTGGGTTGGATGGGCAGAGAATAATAAAGAACAAGCATTTAAATGTTTCGGTGCTCTTGGAAACACTCTTTGGAGTTCCCCATTAAGGAAACGATTTCGAGCATACTTGGTTATCGGTGATTCAAATAGCTTTACTTCTGTAAAGGAGAAGGAGCGATGGAGTGCAGAGTCCCGGCATGAATCTTGTGGGATTGTAGTCATGAGTTACAGTAGGCTTGTGACAATGTCATCGTTAGCACATATCTTCTACAACAAAAGATTGCTGCTCTGCTCCTACAAAGACAGAGATTTGCAGGTCAAGTATGTAGCAGGATGAAGTTCATATTGCTAATTTTGGATTAGCCCTGGCTTCAAGTTTTGTAAGTACGATCGCATCCCTACTGTAAGGTGCGTTGGTCGTGTTTTAGATTTGTTATTTTGCTTTAGATTGATAGACCGAACTCATAGCGATTGATGAATAGTCCAATCACCAAGTCATGCATCAATTCCGACTTGGAAAAGCAAATTGTCTTGCGCACTAGTCGCTTAATCCTCGTTCTCAAACTCAGATGCTTGCGTTCGATTCGTTGAGTTTTTTGTTTCCCTACCTCGTGCAGCTCAACAGAAAGATGACGCTCGTAAGCTCCCCAACCATCTGTGCAATATCGCTTGATTCCAAACGGTTCTAATAATGCCTTTAGTTGGAGAAATACTTTGTCTTTTCGTGCGCCAAAGACATAAGCCAGTACCTGCCCTGTCCTCCGGTCAATGGCGTGCCACAACCACCTGGGATTCGTCTTTTTGCCCACGTAGCTCCACATCTCGTCCAGCTCAGATTCTACAACCGCAGTCTCTTCATCTACCTCTACCTGCTCGATAACCACTTCTACTTGCTCTGGTTGGAGCTTACGCAACAGTCTCTGATTAACGGTTTGTAATTGCGGGGCTTTTTTTTAACTCTTGAATGACTGTAGCTGTGCTCACAAGCAGCACACGGGAGATATCTCTCACCCCGCTGCCATTCAGAGTCATTTCCACAATCTGCTGCTTAACCTCTCGTCTGCGACCTGGGTAGTCTATGCTTTGACTAAAGGTTACATGCGAACAATCTCGGTTGAGGCAACGATAGCGCCGTTTACCATTAGAAGATGTCCCATGTTTCTTCACATCTATACTTTGGCAGTGAGGGCAGTGGACAGCTAACCAAACAGTCATAGTTATTTGTCAAGCTACTGATTAAACTCTAGCTATTATCTACTATTTCTAAACTGCTTTTTAACAAATCTAAAACACGACCGGTTTGTGTTCTCAGGTAGTAATCCAAACTGCCCTGAAGCAATTGATTCACTTGAAGCGGATACTCAATATTTAGGCGAGCATGGGTAATCCGCACGAGTTCGGTAACAATCGGGGCGATAAAAATCTCTCGCCTTGCGGTTTCATTAACTAAATCTACGTAAGGCAGAACGTCATCAATTCGCTCTTTAAGAGCATCTAGTTGTTCTAGTTGACCTGAAAAATGAGGCAATAGTAGTTGAGTGCGAACGAGTGTGTAACCAAACTCAGCCACCAGATCGAACGCATCCACATTCAAGTCAAAGTAGTTGCTGAAGGTGTAGGAACGGTTGGGATCAAGGACTGGTTTGCGACTCATGGTGCGATCGCGATTGTTAAGAATTGGCGAAGTATTACTCACCACTGGCATAGCTTAGATTATCCTCTAATTCCTCTGTAGCATAATGCCGCAAAACTCCTCGCTGTCCCAACAACTGCCCGAATTCGTACTTGTCTATCTGCGCTAGTTCACGGGCTTTGCCAAAAGAGAGTAACTCTTGAGCGTAAAGGGCGATCGCCAACTCCTGAAGTAGGGCTTGCTCAATTCGAGGTTCTGGAAGTCGGATGGCAGATAAAACAGAGTCAGGGATAGATAATTGCAGGCTCATCGATAACCTAGCGGAGAAAAACTAAATATAGACTACCACGTCTATTGCTGGTAATATTCTGAGAATAAACTGATAGAGATAAGTAATGTTATCTCTACCTAAAATATGAGCGAAATTTCAATTCCCCCCATCCTACCTATTACTATCGTTCCCCTTGACGGCGGACGACAAGAAAAGCGCTCGTCTAAAGATAAGGACACTCCTTCAGATATTCGCTACTGGCAGATTGAAGAGTTTTTGCGGCAGAAAGGATTGGCAGACAATACGCAGCGCTCATATCGGCGGCAATTAAAGCTCTTTAGCTCTTGGTGCAATAAGTCTTGGCTAGATGTAACTCCCAGCGACATTGGTAAGTATCGCCGGGAACTGAAGCAGCAGGAACTTAAGCCTGCTTCTATTAACCATGCACTTAATACACTACGAGCGTTCTACCAGTGGTTACGTCGGAGCAATGGATATCCGGTAAGCCAACCACTACCTACTGATGCAATTGGGCTAGAACGAATCGAAGAACCACAAGCCTTACACATTGAAAAAGAAGACCTAGCTGATATTTGGCACGCACTGTTTACTGATGGGCCGACGAAGATACGCGATCGCGCTATTGTTGCCTTACTCAGTCATGGGTTGAGAGCTTCGGAATTATCAGTCCTCAACGTCAATCACTGGAATGGTAAAAGACTAACTGTTCACCGCTCGAAAGGGCAAAATGTGAGTGAAGTACCTTTGAGTCGGGAAACAAAACAACACTTAAAAGCATATCTAGAGTGGCGGCGGCAGATAGGTGAGGCTTTTGACCCAACTCCTGACAGTCCAATGTTTCTGTGCCAAGACCCCAAGCATCGAGGAGAGCGGTTGGGTTATAAGGGGTTGTACAAAATGGTGAAGAAGTTGGGGGCGATCGCTCAAGTAGAGGGTATTCGACCGCACCGCTTTCGGCATGAATTTGGTACGAGCATTACTCGCAAAGGTCTAGACCCATTGTATGGTAAGGAGTTGATGGGCATTAAGAGTGATAAAGTCTACGGA
>JBGTCQ010000330.1:0-35234 GCA_041748755.1 Chroococcidiopsidaceae cyanobacterium
GTGATCAATTTATCCGCTTCTACTAAAACCTTGCCATTCAATGGATGAAGGATGTTTTGCTCTGCACGGCGACCAATCAGGGATTCAATATCCTCAATCGCGCTAACGTGCATCCCAGAAGGAACTTCAACTACAATACCCTCACCTACTACCAAAGCTTGGCAGGCAAGGCGAGAATTTGGGTTAGCTGTGGCGATCACTTCTAAAGTCCGCTTCTCTCGGCGACCAGGTGGAGAAAGGCTTTCCATGCCATTTTTGATGTAAACATGGCAAGTAGCACATATCCCTCGCCCGCCACACTCTCGAAGCACATTCAGTTCCTTTGCCAACAGAGCAGACAAAATATTGGCATTAGTTTGAACTACTGCCTCTTCAGCAATGGGTTCTAGTCTGACAATCTTGACCATATTTGGTATTCCTTATTGATAACACTGAGTGGCAATTACGAACCCTCAGATGTGCTCATACACAGTCGCTCTAGGATAGTTTCATGTTCTTCCTCTAACCAGGTTGCTGCGGGTTTGAGACGGTGCGGCAATCCTAAAATAAAGTGGTTACAATCATCCCCCAAGGACTCACAGGAGGTTTGCAAACAGTGGAGTTCTCGTCCGGTAAGTTGACTGAAGAAGGCACTCAGGATGCCTGCTTCTAAGAAACACGCTGGTCGGTTTCCTGGCGGCGCAAAAGCAGCAAAGGCAGAGTTCCAGATCTTCGCTACTAGAAATCCCTGCTGGTAATGGCTCACATCCAGATCAAAAGTACCCCAGCCGTGAGTTTTCCAACATTGTTTCAGACATTGGAGAAACTCAACCATCTCCATTGCAGCTACATTCTTGCCATAGTAGTCACTGACTTCTTCGACAAAACGGGCATAGAAATTCTTGCCCCACCAACGACCACAGTTGAACAGCACCACACCGGAGGATGGACCTAGCTCTTTTTCTAGACCAGCATAAATAGCCTGAATCAGAGTCTCTGGTAGAGCCAAAAGGCGATCGCCGCGACGGTTTTCAATCAAACCTGATTCAAAATCACCCTTTATATAAGCATCGGGGGCAAAGTAGTTGCCTGGTAAGCGTTCATCTTTAATTAAATCGGCAATAGTAATCATCAGCATCCCACTTCGCGCGTTTTAACGTTATCCTGGCAATTGGACTAAATTAGTTCTGCCCAAGAGGGTATCCTCAGCTTGAGCTAAAAAAGGTTGCACCAAAGCCAAGTTTTGGTCTGAAAGTTGTTCCTGCAACTGGGCTTGTAATAACTGGTAGAGAGTAGTTTCAATTGCTTGCATCTGATGAACTTGCACTAAATCTACGAGCCATTCTAGAAGTCGCCGCTGGAGAAATTCTGGGTTATTCATTAGCATCGCCATAGCGCAGTAGCGCAAGACCGATAGCCAGTGTTTCAGGGCTAACTCTATTTCCTGCTGCTTCTGGGGAAATGCCTCCAGCAGTTGATCAGCTACAGGCTGGAAGATTGCTAGCTCCGCATTCCGCAGTAACTCGTATGCTTCTAGGCGTTGGGCAAAAGAGGAAGCATGATGTTTAAAACTCTCAATTTCCTCTGGCTTTAGATAGTGATCTTCAGCCTCATAAAGTAATCTCTTGATCTCTGGTTGCATATTTACGGCTCTAAAATAGGTCGGATAAATCTGTAAATGTCAGCCCTACATGATCCGAAAGAGTCAGCGTGGGAATGGGCGAACTATTTAGGAGGAAACCTATTTTAGGCTCACCTTCCCAAGGAATAAACTGGAAAAACTCTTTCACCTGTTTCAAGTACAAAGACTGGTCTTGGTCTTGCCATTTACGGTCTAATAGTTGCCCTTCCCAATTACAAAAGCTAAAGAATTCCTTTACTGACGAACACTGCCAGGAAGTCTGACCAAGATTAGGGCGTGTTCTACTCTCTGATTCTTCCCCTCTGTTCCTTTGACCTTCCCAGTTAGAAACACTAAAAAATTTCTGTACTGATAGCCATTGCCAGGGAGTTTTTAGCTGGTCTTGATGCTGCCAGTTGGAACTTTCTAGCAGTTGACCTTCCCAGTTAGCAACGCGGAAAAATTTCTGTACTGATAAGCACTGCCAAGAAGGATTACTCATCCCAGGCGCTCCCCATGTTGCAGTCGCTTCTCAATATCTCGTGCCGTAGCGCCTTCGTTGTTCCAGAAGGCTGCGGCATCGATGCGGTCTTGTGTACCTAAGAGAAATTTACAGTAAGTTTCTCCCATTGAGTAGCACTGAATTTCAATGCAGCCTAAGGATTTTTTAACTACATCGCTAAAGAAACCAGCAAATAATCCAGCATAAATATGGCAGACAGGTTTACCGACATCGCCCAGAGTACGTGCTACTGCGGAATCAAAAATGTTGACAAACATAAACCCGTTTTGATGGTCGCTCATGTCGACTTCCCAGTTACCCCAACCTTGGGCTGTAAAAGGCCACCACCAAGCTTCTAACATGAACATTGAATTTGCTTCACGGATGGTCTTCTCGTACTCCTTCTCAAACCATTTTTGAAAAAACTGGGCATCTCTCCTACCCCACTCGTAGCCGATGTTGTACATGACTACCGTCGAAGCACTACCGACTTCTTCTTCTAAGCCTTCTATCAAGCCAATAATAAAGTCTTCGGTGGCAAAAAGATTACGTCCCTCATTCCAGTCAGTAACTACTCCTGTATCGGGTTGGCGATGATAAAAATCTTCAAACCTAAAGTGATCGTGCTTGTTGGGATACTTCTGTTTTAGAGCATGTTCTGAGTTGACAGGCATCACACTAGAAGTAATGAGCAGGTTTTCAGAGGTAACAACCATCTACGGAATACTCCTGTTTATCAATGGATTAAGTAATTTGTCTATTGCTTTTAAGGCAAGTTTTGTTAGATGAAAAGCTTAAGGCTTCGGATATACTAAATTAGCTAGGTTTCTATAGGTATAAACTTGGCTAATTAATTATTCATCCAGAAATTTACTGAATTTTTAGACCAATTTTTAATTATTTACGTAATTGTACGGTTTCAGAAATCTCCAAACCTGTAGAATTACGCTCTTGTTAAAACGTGATATTTGCAGCAAGTCCTATCTGTCCGCTAATCTTCAGGTAATGGGGCTTTGAAAGATCAAGCTTGCATAGTTGGAAACGATGTTTTGGAACCAGTTTAGTTTTATGCCAGTCTTGGTCAGAAGCGATTTGAAGACTGGTGCTGTCGTGATGATATCTTACTCACAGGTTGACTTTAGAGGACTGCTAAAAGATAGTCAGTGCAAAAAGTGATAGCGCTACCAACACGTTGATAGTGGCAATAGTCGCCAACATCGGTTCATCTATTTACAGTTATGTTGCTTATGAGTTGGTTTTAATTTTATAAATTTAGCTATAAAAATTTACTAAAACAAGTCCAAAATCTACCCTTGTATCAGTATGACGCACCAATAATTTCTATAAATCTATGTTAATTTCAATTAGCTTTTGCCTTTGCGACAAACCTAATTTAATTCTGATATTTGATTTAGGGACATCAAATTTTTTAGCCAAAATTTTAATTAATTCCTCATTTGCCTTACCATTAGTTGGAGGCGATTTTAGATTTATAGTCAGGCTACCATCTGGTTCTTCTTTAATGCTTTGATGCTTTGAATTAGGTTTAACTTTGACTTGTTTTAGCATCGCTTGCCTTTAATTGCCGCAGCCAGAACCAACCCAGGAAACATCCCACTCCATAATAAAGAAAATCCCACCAAGAAAAAGTAGTGCCAATTAGCAATCGACCTACAAAGGTGGCTCTAAACTGTTCTAATATTGGTGGATGCCATAGTTGCAGAAATTCCAGTGTACAGGTTATGCCAAACACCCATAGAGGAATTTGTATTACCGCTTTCCGATTTCTTATCAGCAAGAATACGAACAAGCACCAGAAAATCTCGTAGAAAATAGCGGCTGCATAATTATTAAACCACTGGTGAGCGAAACCGCTATGGAACTTAAAAAGAAAGCCCATCGCTATAACGATGAGCTGTGAAATTATGATTCGTAGGTTTTGAGTTGCGTTTGGCAGCATTACAAGGCAAAAGTAAGAAGAATATCTTCCATAATTATCTGTTGCCTGCTTCAGTTATGGTTGAGTTCGGCTACCTGCACCTACCACGCCGATTTTATGGCGATAGGACAGTTCAGCACCGTACCATCCAGAAACGCTGACTAGCGTGCCGACAATAGTTGAGATTACTAGTCCCCAAGGTAATATTGCCCCAGCAGGATTATTCCAACGCAGAAATAGGTTGACAGCTGTTAAGACCAAGAGAGTGACATTAAGAATCATATGTGCCCAGCCAGCAGTACGCTTGCGGACTCGTTCAATTTGCAAGAAGTCACTCATGCCGATGATAGCTGCGATCGCGCCCCCAGCCAATCCTAGCCCAATTAGCCACAGAGATGCTTCCGCCCAGAAGGGACGCTGAGTTAAGAAGTATCCGAAATCACTTCCCAGTGCTGCGGCTAAAAAGGCAATTGGGAAGATAACACTAAGCGGGTGTAAGGGATGTCCGGCGATCGCAACCGTACTAGGCACACCAGTATCACGATACTCTCTATCGTCACTTTCGATAATCGGTGGAATATTGGGAAACGGTGTCCCACTTGTCTGTTGTGTTTCCATGCGTTCTCTTGCTTAAAGCAGCGCAAAGGTGGTTATTATCAGATTATCCTGATTTTAGCCAGTAGGAATTTGCTCTACATGTGCTTCGGCTTCCAGGGTCAGCTTGCCTGCTTCCGCTTTTAACGTGTTAATCTTCAGTGTCATACCTTCCAAGTCGAAGTTGCTCAGATTTAGAAGTTCACTGGTTTGGTCTACCAGTGCCTTTGTCAGTTCTGGCGATAACTCCTCACCCTCACCATACTGGACATTTTCAAGAGTAACAGTCTGTCCATTTGCACTGACTTGAGGTACTGCTGTGAACGCAACCTCCTTAGTTTCGCCTGTTTTAGGCAATAGCATAGTTGCGTTTAGTGCTACTTTGCCTTCACCTGGTAAACGGAAATCTATCTGTTGAGGATCAATCGTCATCAGTTGCCCATTGACGTGTATCTGCTGGTTTTGCAGTTTGTCACGAACAAATTCGGAGTTAAATGCACGGTTAATATCAGCTTCTAGTAGAACAACGTGAGTACTAGCATCAGTGGGCTTGGTGAGTTCAAGTTTGCCGAAGGCAGCGCTAAGGGGATTAATGGAGACACCACTCATGTGCATATCTAATTCTGCAACACGGAGGTCGCACTGCATTACCAAACCTTCGCCTTCAACTGTGACCGCATCGACTTGACCCTGCATGAGCTTCAACGGGTCGGTTTGGATATCTACGTCCAAATTTTCTACTTCATCCAGCTGGCTAGTTATCCCCATCTCTGCCACTTTATTAAGTGCCTGTTCTCCCAATCCCGGCTGGTCTGCCATACCCCGTTATTTCCTTGTTTTTTGTATATTCTGCTAGTTTTCCAATCTAGAAGATTAACATTAAGTTTTGTATCTGCCTGACGGGGGAAGGAACCCGATACCAAAGGTACTACCTCTGGCAGATCGCATTCGTCTATCTCTTAGGAGCTAAAAATGAATTCAACAGTTTGACTTCTAGGCATTAAATTCATGAGTTATCATTAGTTTTTGCAATATTTTGCGAATAAATTTACTAAGCAATTAAAGTAACTTTTTCTTACCTCAGAATTAACTATTAAAGATTAATTAATGTGTGTATTCGAAAATAGTTAATATTTTTTACGGTATTACATCTACCCACAGAAATATGTAAGGCTTTTAAAGCGAACAAATAGCACTTTACTCTCAAGTAGAATCGCACTGTCTGCATCAAAGCATTGCGTAGTAAAAAGCAGAAGATATTTTAGTACCATCAACAAGCAACGTTAATAGTTGTTCTGTTATTAGTCATACTCGCTAATCAGTCAGAAGAAAGAGGAAGTTTTCTATCTTTCATAGATATATTCAAAATTGATGAAACTGGATTGAGAGAGGAGAACTAAAAATGGCAGTAACACTGGATGACGCTAAGCGCACAGCAATTGGCAGCAAACTGGCAGACATAAAAGCAATTCAAGAGTTGCTTATTTCTACTGAACAACAACTGATGTCTGAAATCAATGATGAAGAGAGCCGTAAAGACATCCAGAAAATGCTCGAATCCGACCAAAAAAACCTGGGCGTTATAGACACGGTAGTTGTTTCGTATGGTGTCAAGGGAGAGCCTAAGCAGTCAGTACAGCAAATGATTAAGCAGGGTCAGCAGATGATGAAAGCCTCTGAGATGACTCTGTATGATAAAGTCGCTCAGTTTGAACTGCTCAAGCATATAAATGCGATGAATGGAATCGTCCTTCATAAGGCAGCACAAGTTGTTGGCGCAGACGTTGAAGTTGCGATCACTCCTCTAAATACGGTTAACTTTGAGAACCGTGGTCACCAAGAACAACTTAAAGGCATCTTAGAGAAGGTCGGTGTCCGTGAAATGACTGGACAAGAGGCCGATCAAGGTCTGTTTGCACGCCTTCAAGATGTAGCAGCAGCAGCTACAGGTGTTGTTGGTAGTGTAATCACCCACACTTCTGATAAAGCGGATATGAATGTCCAAGATCTGATTCGGGCAGATCATAGTAAGGTTAATACCCTGTTCACGCAGGTTGCGGCTACTGACGATCCTCAAAAACTCCAAGAGTACTTCGGTCAAATCTACAAAGATTTACTGGCACATTCTGAAGCTGAAGAACAAGTCGTCTACCCAGCAGTACGAAGTTTCTATGGAGACAAAGATACCCAAGAACTGTACGATGAGCAAGCTCAATTAAAGCAGATGTTGGATGAAGCTAAGGCTATGGACCCCTCTTCAACTGATGCATTCAAGAGCAAAATCAAACAGATTATGGATGTTGTTGGCGACCACATTCGTCAAGAAGAGAGCACTATGTTTGCCGCAATCCGCGACAATATGAGCAGTGACCAAAGCGAACAACTGGCTACACAGTTCAAATCTGCTAAGAGCAAGGTGCAGGACAAAATGGCTTCAGCCAGCTAAATTAAGTTAATAAGTTGTTTGTTCTTGAATTCAGTTCAGAAAGCGACTAAATTAACTTTTGAAGCTCCCACCATTCATGTGGTGGGGGTTTTTTCTTCACGAATCTTACCCAAAACTTCTTCTCTATATGATGAATTAGCCCTGTTAGTCAGTCAAGATAAGAAGGATAAATACTACAATGAGGTAAAAACAGAATGGACATTTTGGAGTTGATAAAAGCAGATCATCGCCTGGTTGAAAGCCTTTTCTTAGAGATTGAGAATGCTGAGGACACCCATAAACTATACGATAGCTTTAACCAGCTGTACGAAGCGCTCAATGTACACGCAGAAGTGGAAGAGCAAGTTTTTTACCCAGCAATCCGCGATCGCCAAGACACAGAAAACCTGGTGGACGAAGCTCAGAAGGAGCATAACGAAGCCAAGCAGATGCTAGAAGATGTTAGTTTTCTAAGTCCGACTTCAGTGGAATTTAAAGCAAAAATTCGGGAGCTGAAACAGGCGATTCAGCATCATATCCAAAAAGAAGAAAATGAGGTGTTTTCGCAAGTACATCAGTGTATGAGCCAGGAGGAGCGATCGCAACTTGGTAGTGAATTTGAAGTGGTTAAAAGCAAATTGCAAACCGAAATATCAGTTGCAACATAATTAAATAGCAGACTGAACTCGGAATATCTTTGTTTCTTTACAAATATTGACCCCATCTAAACTTATTTTAGATGGGGTTTTCAATCAGAAACTTGAATGAGAGTAGCGTGAACTAATTGGTTAACACTTAACCGTTAACCACCTCGCCGCCATTGGGGTGTAAAATTTGACCCGACACATAAGAAGCATCATCAGACGCTAAAAATACATAGCTGGGTGCGATTTCTTCGGGTTGTCCAGGTCGTCCCATTTGCACTTGTTTACCGAACTTCTCAACTTCGTCTTCTGGGAAGGTGGAGGGAATTAGCGGTGTCCAAACAGGACCTGGAGCCACGCCATTTACGCGAATTCCTTTTTTGACCAAATTTTGAGACAAGGAGCGGGTAAAGGCAACGATCGCTCCCTTGGTAGAGGAATAATCAAGCAGTTGCGGACTGCCTTTATAAGCCGTTACGGAAGTAGTGTTGATGATGGCGCTACCTTCTTTGAGGTGCTTCATTGCCGCTTTTGTCATGAAAAACATCGAGAAAATATTGGTACGGAAGGTGCGTTCTAGTTGTTGGGCGCTGATGTCCGCGATACTTTCTTGAGGATGCTGTTCAGCAGCGTTATTTACGAGAATATCGAGTTTGCCAAATTCATCCACTGCTTGTTGTACAGCCTGCTGACAAAAACTTTCGTCGCCAATGTCTCCCGCGATCGCCACTGCACTCTGACCTTGTTCTTCCACCATTTGCTTCGTCTGTTTAGCATCGTCGTGTTCGTTCAAGTACAGAATCGCTACATTAGCTCCTTCTTTAGCAAAGGCGATCGCCACAGCACGACCAATACCACTATCACCACCTGTAATTAGGGCAACTTTGCCCTGTAACTTACCACTTCCTCGATACTGAGGATCGTCTGCCTTGGGTTGTGGTGTCATTTCCGACTCACGACCTGGTTGTTGGTTCTGATGTTGTGGTGGTTGTAGTGATTCTTCTGGCATAAGATTATCTCCTTGATTTATTGGATTAAAGCTGGGCTAAGAAGCCTTATTAAAACCAAACCCTGGATCTGTCTATAATTGACCCATAGTTGGTTTTTTGGCGTTTGTTAGAGACTGTTGGTCATAAATTTAAGTGTCCATACGGTTCAAACGCTTTAAGAAGAAGTTGTCATTTCTAGAAGTAACTCAAGTGGAAGAAACTACAGAAACTCCACTCTGCCTGTGTTGATTTGTGTCCTCTAAAATCAGCGTATTTAACACCATCCTGCAATACATGACTAATGAAATACGGCGACTTCAATGACTTCAATTTGATACAGGCGAATGTTTGTGTTCCTCTAAGCAATAATTTATCTACCCGCTGAGGCGACTTTATCGCTCTAGAGGTAGAAAGCTGCACCACCTTAGGTCAATCTTCAGGTGCAAAGTAAATTAATTTTTCATGTTATCTGGGATACTTTAAATTGAGGAGCATTACTAAAAAATTGCCTAGTTATGTTCCCTTTTTCTGGCATAGAAATAAGTTTTAAATTTGGATCTGTAGGATTGTTCCTCAAGATGTATGTTGCACAAAATGTTGACCAGAGTAAGATCGCTGTTGTTGGGAGTGGACTGGGGCGATGCAAACTTTAAATCATTCATCCTCGGAACAATTTGAACGCGCAGAGGAATTTCGATATCTGCAAACGCAGTTGCGCGATCGCTGGCATACTACGGAGCTATTTGACCAGAGTGATGCCGATATTTTGGTCATCCCCTCTCTCAGCCTAGACCAGCGAGAATTACTAAAAATTGAGGGCTGCGATCACTATGAAGAGCGTCTGCTATTTTCGTTGATTCGCTTGCAGAACCCTCGAACTCGGCTGATTTACGTTACTTCACAGCCGCTCCATCCCAGCGTAATTGATTACTATCTCCAGATGTTGCCAGGAATTCCCTTTTCCCATGCCCGCGATCGCTTGCTATTACTTTCCACTTACGATTCCTCTCTCAAACCCCTGTCTCAGAAGATCATAGAGCGCCCCCGTTTACTTGAGCGGATTCGTCAAGCTTTACGCCCAGACAGAGCCTACATGATATGTTACAATTCTTCACCTTGGGAAGGAGAATTATCAGTACGTCTCGGTTTACCTCTGTATGCTGCCGCTCCGGAACTACAGATTTGGGGAACCAAGAGTGGGAGTCGGCAAATATTTGCTGAGAGCGGAGTGCCTCATCCCGATGGCAGCAGTAGCGTCTGGAATGCTGAAGAATTGGCAGTAGCGGCAGCCGAGTTGTGGGAACGCCAGCCAACGTTAAAGCGGATGGTAGTCAAACTCAACGAAGGAATTTCGGGAGAAGCCAACGCCCTGCTCGATTTGAGGCCAATTCAGAAAATGGCACCAGGGGAAGCCTCGCACGAGGAACGGGTAGCTGCAATGGGCGATTACTTCCAACATATGAGCTTTCAATCGGAATCTGAGAATTGGGCAAATTTTTCCAGCCGTTTGCCGGAACTAGGGGGAATTGTCGAGGCATTTGTCGAAGGAGAAGTAAAGTACTCGCCTAGCGTCCAAGGTCGGATCACACCCAGCGGCGAAGTAGAAATCGTTTCTACTCACGACCAAATTCTGGGAGGACCGGATGGCCAAATATATCTTGGTTGTAGGTTTCCTGCTGATGAAGCCTATCGACTACAGTTACAGGATTTGGGCTTAAAAGTTGGGAAACAACTGGCAGAAAAAGGAGCCTTAGAACGTTTTGGGGTCGATTTTATCGCCGTACAGCAGTCAGAGGCTGATGGTGGATGGGATCTCCAGGCAATTGAAATAAATCTGCGTAAGGGTGGTACTACTCACCCATTTATGACACTTAAGTTGTTAACTAATGGGCGTTATGACCTTTCCACGGGGCTATTTTACAGTCAGCAGGGGCGGTCAAAATACTACATTGCCACTGACAACTTGCAAAAAGAGCGTTATCGGGGTCTGCTGCCAAATGACCTAATGGACATCATTGCCCATCACCGACTGCACTTTGACACGGGGACTGGAACTGGTACGGTTTTTCATCTTATGGGCTGTCTTTCCGAGTTTGGTAAGTTGGGATTGACGAGTATTGGCGATTCCCCTCAACAGGCGGAGGATGTATACAACAAAGTTGTCAAAGTGCTAGATGAAGAAACCCGAACGAAGCCCAACCAAGGCTCTTGGCCATCTGAACATAGCTTGCCGATCACCTGGAATGGACGCGGATAAACTTAACTTGAAGACGCGGAGATCGCTCGACTTGATTACTGAGCGATCGCGTGAGACAAATGAGCGTTTGTGTAGAATCTAGGGAACTTATGTCTTGATCTAGTGCCTCAGCCCGTTGCCAATGCTATTTACTGCATTAATCCTGATTGTCCCCATCCCTATCCTCACAATTGGGGCAACAAATTTTGTAACAGCTGTGGCGCACCGCTACAACTGAAAGATCGCTACATTCCTCTCCAGCGCTTGGGTTCTGGAGGATTTGCCACGCTCTACACAGTCTGGGATTTGGCAACGGAAACAGAGCGGGTGCTGAAGGTGTTAGTAGAACCCTCACCGAAAGCACTGGAATTGTTTGAGCAAGAAGCAGCTGTCTTAGCGAGTTTGCAACATCCGGGTGTACCTAGAGTCGAGCCTCATGGCTATTTCCTGGTGAGCTTAGGCAATAAAGAGCGTCAACCGTGTCTGGTGATGGAAAAAATCAACGGTCAGACACTACAGGAGATTCTCGATCAGCATCCCCAAGGTTGTCCAGAGGCGTGGGTAATTAGTTGGCTCAAACAGGCGGTAGACATTTTACAAGAGTTGCACAGCCGCAAAATTATTCACCGCGACCTCAAACCCTCTAACTTGATGCTGCGTCACACAACAGGGCAGCTAGTAGTAATTGATTTTGGGGGAGCAAAAATTGGACACTCCTTATCTCGCTACGGCAATAAATGGGGACCCTCTAACCGGATGCAGTCTGCTCAGGTTAGTTCAACGCGGTTATTTTCTTCTGGCTATAGTCCACCAGAACAAATTGCGGGGCGGGGCGTGGGACCAGGTGCCGACTTTTATGCACTAGGTCGGACGATGATTCAATTACTGACAGGCATTTATCCCCCAGAATTGGAAGATCCAATGACTGGGGAACTGCGCTTAGGTGCTGGAGTTTCAATCAGTCCAGATTTTGCAGATTTATTGGATCAGTTGGTGCGAGAAGATGTAACCCAACGACCGACAAGTGCTGCCACAATTCAGGAGCGTCTAGCGCAGATTTCTCAAAGGTCTGTAAGGCAGGTATCTATTTTTAAGCTGATTAGTCAGTGGATTCAAACTTGCTTGGATTGGTCGTGGGTAGTAATCTCAGCTTTTACTAAAGGTATTTCTCAGGCTACTCTTTTCCTACTGAGAGCTATAGTCCAGCTAGTACGAGCTTGCCGAGGTACGATTTGGGCAATGGTGTTGAGTGCGATCGCTACGTGCATCAGCACCATTACTGGTTTTGTCTTAGCCTATTGGTCGCCACTAGGCCCTAAAGTTACTGCTTTTTTTCAACAATTACCTCTCCTGGTTCCAGATCCTCAAATTGTAGGAGCAGAGATTCTCATTTTTATAGCTGCTGGGTTGGGAACTGCGTGGGGATTGACAGCAGCGGGGGGTTTTGGTCAGCGGCGGCGGTATTTGGTTGCAGTGTTAATGGGGCTACTGGGTTATGGGTTGGGCTGCTTGTTTTGGCGAGCAGCAACGCCTTATAGTGGCGTAGAGCCTGTAATGGGATTGATTGTAGTTGCTGTTGCCCTGCTCACGCTCGGTTTGGGTCTACCGAGTCATTACCTGGTTCACGCTGTTGTTACTTCAGCTGGCACTACCACCCTTGTTGCGAGTATGGTTAGTTTAAAGCTCTTCCCAACTCCTCTATTCCACCTCGAACTTCAACCCAGTTGGCTTGAGTTGTGGGTATATGTAGCTTTTTTTTGTTTTGTAAGCATCGCAATTAGCTTCTGGCTGGGGGTGAGTTACTACTTGGTTGTGCCTTTCTTGCGCTTTTTAGGCTGGCGCTGAGTCGGTGTCGCTGACTAACTAAAGCTGTGGAACACATTTTCCTAGCTCTCCGTCAATTAGGGTACGTAGATAATACATAGGATGCTAAGTATAAAATTAAACTAAAAACTCTAAATTTCTCGCTTAAATCATGATTAATTTCATCATTATTTACCGCTCTTATCAGCTTTAGGCAGTTGCCATCCGCTTTAAAACGGTGATGTTAAAAATTGACAGCCCTTAATAACTCAGTCAAAAAAATGAAACTCAGAATTCTCGCTACAGTTGTGCTATCTCTATTGTTGATAGCTCCAGTCAAAGCTTACAGCCCTCAAGACTTAGAACAATTAAAGGAAACAGGTGACTGTCCCAGGTGTGACTTGAGCGATGCTCCCTTGAACGAACTCAAACTCAATTTTGTTGGTGCAAACTTGCGAGATGCTAACCTGAATCGAGCCAATATGTCCCAGGTCAATTTAGAACGTGCTGATCTCAGCGGTGCAAATCTAGAGATTGCAGACTTAACTCGTGCTACTTTGACTGGTGCTAGTTTGACGGGGGTTAATCTAAAATCTGCCAACCTGGAGAATGCCGACCTGACTCGTGCTGGTCTTATTGCTGTCAACCTGGAGGGTGCCAACTTACGGGGTGCCACGATGCACTTTACCAACTTTCGAGGTGCCAAATTCAGACTAACAACTATGCCTAATGGTGTTGTCACACCTGATCGCCGCTATTGGTAATTAATCCCGCAGATCGCTAAGCTTCGTCTACGTGTGGCAGCTACGAGATCGCACTCTTTACACATTGTTTTTACATAAAACTACTGTTTCTTTGTTAGTTTGTCTCCTGATTTGGGATTACTAAGTAAAGAACATATTTTGGTAACACAATGAAATTCTTACGTTTGAGTGCTGTCTTGTCTGCCACTGTCATTTCTTTACCAATACACGCAGGCGCGATCGCTCAAGAAGCTGATTATGCTTGCTTTATGACTACCCACTCAGGTCGGGTTATCGACTTGTCAGAGTCGGTCTGCAAGCTGAAAAAATCCGCACCAGTAGTAACGGCGATTGTCAACAATGACCAAGCATTTACGGAAGACTACAAGCGCACTGTAATGAGTTATCCAGATGTGCGTGATAAGTTGCTAGCGAAGGCTGAAAAATCACCAGAACAAAGCATCAGTGAAGCAAAAAGCGTATGCAATGAATTAAAAGCAGGGCTTTCGTTAGATGAAATTCAACAAAATCAAGCTAGTGAAACCTTTGAAAGAGCAAGTATCTTTAATGTATCTGTGATCAGCAGCTTAGCGACTAAACATTACTGTCCTGAATTTAGTGAGCAGTAGCTAAACCTCGTTTTCTTAAAAAAGAGAAAGCCTATGCTGCTGAAGTACGGGTGCCGTGCAGCAGGGAAAATAGGTTTTACTAGGGAATTGGAGTTGGGAAAAATTTGTCTAAACTCCAATATGGCGAACATAATAGTTTTTTGTTTGTTTAACAATTCTTTATCATGGGGTAAAAGCTGATTAACTAATTTATCAATGCTCACCCATATCAAAGACTTAGCAACAAAACTAGCGCCTCGCTTAATTGAAATCCGCCGCCATCTCCACAGTCACCCAGAATTGAGTGGTCAGGAGTATCAAACAGCTGCATTTGTTGCTGGTGTTCTGTCTGCCAACGGTGTTCAGGTGCGCGAGGGAGTGGGGAAAACTGGTGTTGTCGGAGAAGTGCAAGGGAGTGGTAGCGATCGCCGATTGTTGGCAATTCGCACAGATATGGATGCCTTGCCAATTCAGGAACGCACTGGCTTAGATTATGCCTCTCGTACAGCAGGGATTATGCACGCCTGTGGCCACGATGTCCACACCACGGTGGGACTGGGAACGGCAATGGTACTATCTCAGCTGACGGATGAGTTAGCCGGTAATGTGCGCTTTTTGTTCCAACCAGCTGAGGAGACTGCTGAAGGAGCCGGTTGGATGGTTCAACAAGGAGTGATGGAAGAAGTTACAGCAATTTTATCTTTGCATGTTTACCCCTCAATCTCGGCTGGGTTAATTGGTATTCGGTACGGAGCATTGACGGCAGCGGCGGATGACTTAGAAATTATTATTATGGGAGAATCGGGGCATGGGGCGCGGCCTCATGAAGCAATTGATGCTATTTGGATTGCATCTCAAGTAATTACGACACTCCAGCAAGCAATTAGTCGCACCCAAAATCCGTTACGCCCAATGGTGTTGAGCATTGGGCAGATTAATGGTGGTAGAGCGCCAAATGTGATTGCAGATCAGGTGACATTGCGCGGAACTGTGCGATCGCTCCATCCAGAAACACGAGCAAATCTACCCACCTGGATTTCCCAAATCGTCACTAATATCTGCGAGTGTTACGGCGCTCGTTGTCAAGTTAACTACGATCCTGGCACACCAGGAGTCCAAAATAACTTAGCTCTGTCTCAGTTGTTGCAGACAGCTGCTGAGGAAGCTTGGGGAAGCGATCGCGTCCAAGTTTTACCTGAACCTTCTTTGGGTTCGGAAGATTTTTCCCTATATCTAGAACACGCTCCTGGTGCAATGTTTCGCCTGGGAGTAGGGCATAAAGATACCATTAATTACCCACTGCACCATCCCCAGTTTGATGTAGATGAATCTGCTATTGTTACTGGTGTCGTCACGCTGGCACATAGTGCTTACAAGTATTGGCAGCAAAGTAATGGTTATCCTAAAGATTAAGAGATAGCGGATTCTGAGGCGATCGCACCCACACCATATTCCACAAGAAGGATGCAGCGTGTATTCAGCAGTTGATAGTCTAACACCAATACCTAAGAATTAACGTAAGTAATCAAGCTATGGCATCCTCTACACCACTGCAAGGCACGGATTTAGTTGACTGTGCCAGAGCCAACGCCAAGCAGGGCATTGAAACTGCTGCTTATCAGTGCGGCTATGGTAAAGATTTAAACACCTTTGCGCGAGAACTAAAGCAAGCTTGTGAGCAAATGAATTTACAAGTTAAAGAACTTAGCGCCTTGATTACTGACCAGGAGATGCTACTACAATTGGGTACTGGCGAGATAGTTGCGCCGGATACGCCATCTGAACTTTAGGTATAGCTATGTAGATGCTTAAAAAGGATACTTTGACTTTGCCTTTGTCTATCAATTAAATCCAAGCTTTTGCTCTTTACCCTTAGCCTCTAGCCCCTAGCCCCTAACCCCTCTCTTATCTACAACCCCAAAATCAGCCGCGCTAAAGAGAAATAAATTAAGACACCCAAGACATCAACAGCTGTAGTGATAAATGGTGCTGACATCAAGGCTGGATCTAAACGCAGTAACCGAAACAAAAACGGTAGCGTTGAACCAGATACAGATGCCAAAACAGAAATGGCTAATAAACTAACTCCCACGGCTATAGCCACTGATAAATTCTTTTGCAGAAAGAAGGCCCATATTGTCGCTACTAAACCTAACATTGAACCAAGTAACACCCCGGCGATCGCTTCCCGCCCAATTACCTGTATTGGTTTCATTCCTCTAATTTCATCGGTGTTCATCCCTCGAATTACAACTGTCGAGGACTGAGCACCCACATTGCCACCAGTGCCGACAAGCAGAGGAATAAAAGCCGCTAGGGAAACAACTTTTTGTAAAATATCTTCTTGACCTTTGATGATTGTGCCTGTAACTGTATTAGTTAGAAGTAATACAAATAGCCAGACAACTCGTTTCCGAGCGACAGTCAGTAAATCAGTTTGAAAATAGTTGTCACCCCTCGACTGCACACCACCACCTACAGCATAAATATCTTCGGTGGTTTCCTGCTCTAGAATGTCAATCACATCATCAACTGTGACAATACCAACGAGACGTTGCTCTCGATCAACCACTGGCGCAGCCAGAAAGTCATAACGCTGAATTAACCTTGCCACTTCTTCTTGATCTGTATCCGTGTAAACAAACACAGCTTCGCGGGTCATAATTTCGCCAATTGTTTGCTGAGGTTGAGCTGTTACTAAATCTCGTAGTGACAAAGTTCCAGTCAAGCGACGGGCAGCATCAGTGACATAAAGGTAATAAATTGTTTCTGTAACATTGGCTAATCGGCGAATCCGCTCTAGTGCTTGAGTTACTGTGAAGCTTTCCTTTAGAGAAATTAACTCTGGTGTCATGATTCGCCCAGCGGTATCGGGTTCATAACCCAATAGTTGGGCAGTAGCTTGGCGTTCGGTTGGGCTAAGTTGTTCTAGTAGCCGATTGACGATTTTTGCTGGTAGCTCATCAAATAATCGCACTCGATCATCAGGCGACATTTTATCTACAATATCGAGGACATCTTGCCGTTTAAATTCCTCAATTAACGCCTGCTGCACACTAGAATCGAGATGTTCATAAACCTCGATCGCTTCATCTTTAGAGAGCAAGCGGAAAGCAAGGGCTTGCATCGCTTCTGGCAAGCCTTCAATCGCTTCAGCAATATCCACAGGCTGCACCGGCACCAGGATAGCTTTCGCTCCCCGCAAGTCTCCTTGTTCCAGCAACGCTTGTAGTTGATTTCGGACTAAATCCCGCAGTTCTCTACGTGAGACATCTTGGAGGGTTGGGGATAAATTGTTAGTTTCAGTCAAAACCTACCCTCCTGAGCCAGTTATATAGAAGGTTGCCTTTAGTTTAGGGGATATAAGCAATGTCATAGCGTAAATCCTGGTATTTTTGCGGTTAAATCAGCGATAATGCAAATTTTCCGGTTTTTATCTTTTATTTTTTTGTTTTTTGCCGCTAAATGCTCTGAGTAAGACAATCTGCTTAGGGTGCGGTTAGTTTTGTCACATTATTGAGTTAAAGATAACGAAAGCAGCTGGTGATCGAAAGATGTCACCCTTCTAGCCAGGCAAAGATCCCAAAGACGAGAAAGAGGCATCCTCCTACACCTGTGAGTGTACGTTCGCTAATTCGCCCCGCTATCATTCGCCCTCCAATTACAGCGATCGCAGTACAAATCGTGTGACCAAGAATAGCACCAGTTGTCACTCCCACTGGATTATTGTGTGCTGCTAGAGCAATGGTGGCGAATTGCGTGCGATCGCCCCACTCTGCCAAAAACGTCAGGACAAACGCTTCTAAACAAATCTCCATTGGAGTCTGTCCAAGGGACTTAAATTCAGCTTTTTCCACCACTTCTGTTGCCTCTAGTACCACTTCTGCACTACACGAAGCAGTAGGCATCCGACTAGCTTCATACAACAGCTTGACACCGAAGCCAGCAAACAAAGCAATTTCTGCGTAATGAATATAAACTGATGGCAGCACAGACACCGCTTCTCCCATCAACACAGAAATTACCGTCATTGTCGCCAGAGCCGCTAGCACACCTGCAAATATTAGCGATCGCGAGTGGCGCGTAGCCAAAATTACGGCGATAAAAAAGGTTTTATCTCCTAGCTCTGAAACCCCAACTAGCAATAAACTAGCAGTGAAAGCTGACAGCAACGTGGGCAAGCTCCTCAGAATTTAACGACTTTGGACTGTGAGCTTGATGAGAGCCATAAGACTTCACCAAGCTCACACTCCTGTTGTGAACTTAGTGAAGGTCTCACTCCCAAGTTTCCGACGTTTTAGCCCAGTTCGTCCCCGATTACTGGGTTTTCGACCTAATAACTTGTCAACTGAACCAGGCTATTGTCGCCAGTATGTTGATTCAGATGGACTGGCTTCAACATTAAGCCAGCAGCTACTCCCCTTCATTGTCAAGCAATTATACATCTATCATGGGATGGAATACAAGCCAGTTGCATAGTGTGAAATAGGCGAACACTGTTCTTAGCCTTCAGTCTCAGGTAATTTGAGCTAGGTTTTCGGCTTTAACTGGAAAATCACCTCCTGTTAAGAAAAAAACTGAACAACTAGATCGAGAAACACCGCTGGCAGAGCGAACGAACATGGCTTATGCTGGCAGCTTGGTTACGTTTGGACTCCCCGTTCCTGTGTGACTACCTTTTCAATCGTGGAATTGGGCAATATTTTGATTTTTGGCATTGCGGCATTAGTCTGAACCGCGAGTGTCGGGTCAATCCAGCTATTCACGATGATCAATCCCGCAATTAGAGCTAAAACGGTCGCTCGACAATACGTCATGCTGCACCTCGTCGTTTAAGTGGTTTTCCTCCGCAGGTCTATCAACCTATAGAAACTTATCTTTCATTTTCTTCTCACTTTTGCCACGCCTGTTGTAATAATGAAAAGAAAATGAAAAATCCCGCTGGGATGCAAATGATAAAACGTCGTTACTGGAGTAAATTAGAGCGATCGCCTAGCCGAGCATCCCTGCTTGCAACTTTGACTCTCCTACTCTGGCTGAACGGTTGTAACTCTATTCCCAACTCCCATCAAAGCAGTTCTCCAACTGAGACAACCAACACGACTGCCCAAAGAAATCAGGAGAAGAAGGTCATCCTGACTACGTTCACGGTGCTAGCAGACATGGCGCAGAATGTTGCTGGAGATCAGGCGATCGTTGAATCCATTACCAAGATTGGCTCGGAAATTCATGGATATCAACCTACTCCCAGTGACATAGTGCGAGGACAGGAAGCTGAACTAATTTTGGACAACGGGTTGAATTTAGAGCGGTGGGCAGAGAAGTTCTACAACAGCTTACCTGAAGTCCCTCATATCACCTTGACTGAAGGAATTCAGCCGATTGAGATTGCCGAGGATGCTTACAAAGACAAGCCCAATCCCCATGCCTGGATGTCGCCACAAAATGCGTTGATCTATGTCGAGAATATTCGCAAAGCATTGGTCAATCTCGATCCGCAAAATGCCGACACCTACAATGTCAACGCCAAAACATACAGTGAAAAGATCAAAGAACTGGATCAAAAGCTGCAAAAAGAGCTAGCAACATTGCCTCCAAACCAGCGATACATGGCAACGTGCGAAGGGGCATTTTCTTACATCATTCGTGATTACGGTCTCAAGGAATTGTATTTGTGGCCCGTCAATGCTGAGCGACAGGGAACACCCCAACAAACTGCCAAAGTGATTGAAGTGGTAAGGGAAAATCAAGTCCCCGCAGTGTTTTGTGAGAGTACGGTGAATGACGAAGCCCAACGACAAGTTGCCAAAGAATCGGGCGCGAGGTTTGGTGGCGTGTTTTACGTAGATTCTCTTTCTGGACCGGATGGTCCCGCACCCACTTACCTTAAGCTGATGGAGCGTAACGTGACAACCCTTATTAATGGCTTGCAGGGAGGATAAGAAACAACATGAAGGAGCAGGAAATGACGAACAGTGAATCTATCTGCATTGAAGTAGAAAACGTGACAGTTGCTTATCACAACAAGGTGGCACTGCATGGGGCAAACCTGCAACTAAGGACTGGCTCAATCTACGGATTGGTGGGTATGAATGGTTCCGGAAAATCAACCCTGTTTAAGGCAATTATGGGGTTTGTTAAGCCAGTAATGGGGCGGGTGCTGATTAATGGACTGCCCATCCGCAAAGTGCAAAAGTCTAACCTGGTTGCGTATGTACCTCAGGCAGAAGAGGTGGACTGGAACTTCCCGGTGAGTGTGTGGGATGTGGTAATGATGGGGCGCTATGGGTATATGAATGTCTTGCGAATTCCTCGATTGAAGGATAAACGGGTGGTGCGGGAAAGTTTGGAGCGTGTACAGATGAGTGAGTTTCGCGATCGCCAAATTGGGGAGCTTTCCGGTGGACAGAAAAAGCGGGCCTTCCTTGCTCGTGCTTTAGCCCAACAGGCAACGGTGTTGTTATTGGACGAACCCTTCACTGGCGTAGATATCAAAACTGAAAAAACGATGATCGATCTGCTGCTGGATCTAAAGCAGCAGGGGCATACGATTTTGATTTCTACCCATGACCTCGCTTCTGTGACAACGTTTTGCGATCAGGTGATCTTGATTAATCGCACGATTTTGGCATACGGCAATACTTCTGAAGTGTTCACTAAGGATAATCTTTCGCAAACGTTCGGCGGTGCGATCAGCGACCTATTACTTAACAAGAGTCAGCTTGCCCGTTCCTCAAAGGAGGATCTGTAATGGATATTCTGCATTGGTTTACACTGCCGCTTCAGTATGAGTTTATGGTTAAAGCGGTCTTGGTCAGTATGGTTGTGGGAGTAGTCTGTGCTGGGCTGTCCTGCTATATGATCCTCAAAGGCTGGGCACTGATGGGTGATGCGGTTTCCCATGCAGTTCTACCAGGCGTTGTGATTGCCTACATTCTTAATATTCCGTTTGCCATTGGAGCATTTGTTTTTGGAGTGAGTTCAGTCATTGCCATTGGATATATCAAGGAAAAGACACGAATTAGGGAAGATACCGTCATTGGGCTTGTCTTCACCGGATTATTTGCGCTTGGCTTGGTGTTGATTTCCAAGACTCCAAGTAACATTGATTTAACTCATATTCTGTTCGGCAATGTCTTGGGAATTTCTGATCAAGATATTATTCAAACTCTAATTATTAGTGCGATCACGTTTGTTACAATTGCCATTCTTCGCAAGGATTTGCTGCTGTTTTGTTTTGATCCAACTCATGCTCGCTCCATTGGTTTGAATACAGGTATGCTGTACTACACATTGCTATCGCTGCTATCGTTAACGGCTGTGGCAGGATTGCAAACGGTTGGCATTATTCTGGTGGTGGCGATGCTGATTACGCCAGGGGCAACGGCATACTTGTTAACTGATCGGTTTGATTACATGATGCTTCTGGCGATCGCTTCTGGAGTATTGTCAAGCGTTCTGGGCACGTATATTAGCTTCTACCTAGATGCGGCAACTGGAGGTTGTATTGTTGTATTGCAAACATTATTCTTTGTCGCTGCTATGATTTTTGCCCCCAAGCATGGACTATTAGTCAGGATGCGGCAAAAGCAAGCAGCAGCTTGATTGCTCTAGTTCAATTATTACTAGTTGTTACCATTGCGGTGCATGAGGTAGTCAAGAATCCGATCTTGTCGCTCCAAGGACGCATTAATCGAAGCTTGGATAGCATCGTTCCTGCGCTTATGTTCCTCCAATTCCTCTCTACTGTCTGCTACAGTCTGAGCCAGTGTTTCAACTACTCTAAGTGTTCTGCCAATAGCCTCAGATAGAGTGCGGTCAACTTCCGCAATTGCTTCACGATTAGCTGCTATTGCTGCACTGTTAGCTTCAATGGCTTTCGCGTTGGAGTCTACACGGTAAGAAATAGCTTCTAGAGTGGCTTCAATTCTGTCAAGGCGATCACTATTGTAAGTCATGCTAGTCTCTTTAATTTTTAACTTTTTATCTCAATACTTGCGTTCCTGCGGCTCAAACAAAGTAATAGTTACCGGGCGATACTGGAGATCAATACCAGCGGGTGAATAGTAAGCCATTGTGTGTTTAAGGAAATTGGTATCGTCTCGCTTAGGGTAATCATCGCGGAAGTGAGCGCCGCGACTTTCTTGGCGATTCAGAGCCGATGTCAAGATTAGCTGCCCTACAACTATCAAGCTGCGTAATTCTAGAGCTTCGATAACTTCTGTATTCCAGCAGCTGTCCTTGTCATCTAAGTATATTTGCTGATATTGCTGTTGTAAATGTTGTAATTGTTGCAAGCCTTCACGCATTAATTCTGTGGTCCGAAAAACGCCGCAATACTTGGTCATGCAATCTTGGAAAGCTTCGCGGACTTGAGCAATTCGGTACTGTCCTGGTTGCTCTAGCAGCGCTTGAATCTGTTGTTGAGCCTCGTTGAGGAAGTGTTGCTCGTCTATAAGTGGTAACTTGCGATTTTGAACAAATTGTGCTAGTTGATCTCCAACTCTACGTCCATAAACTACACACTCCAACAAAGAATTACTCCCCAGCCGATTTGCTCCATGCACTGAAACACAGGCACATTCCCCAGCGGCAAAGAAGCCATCGATTAAACTGTCTGGGTCACTCCGTACTTGACCATCTGTATTAACGGGAATCCCACCCATAGAATAGTGAACCGTAGGTCTTACCGGAATCGGCTGATGCACAGCGTCAATGCCAACTAGCCGATGAGCTTCCTCCCAGCAGAAGGGAACTCGGCTCATAATTTTTTCTTGGCCCATGTGACGCAAATCGAGATAGACAAAAGGACCCCCCGCACTGCCATCGGGATGAATGCCACGACCAGCAAGAACTTCACAGGCGATCGCACGGGAAGTAATATCACGCGGAGCTAATTCCATCCGACTAGGAGCATAGTTAGCCATAAAGCGATCGCCATCACTGTTAATTAGATACGCCCCCTCGCCGCGCACTGCTTCGGAAATCAACACACCAACTGGATACAACCCAGTGGGATGAAATTGGACAAACTCCATATCTTCTAGTGGCAGTCCGGCGATCGCTGTCATTGCCAAACCATCCCCAGTCGAGGCATAGTCATTCGAGGTAGTGTTGTAGACCCGACCATAACCACCCGTCGCCAACATCACCGCCTTCGCTCTAACCACAGCTAGATGCCCATCCAAGATGCGGTACATTACTACACCCTTCGCTTGAGCGTCTTCAATAATTAAGCGCATCACATACCACTCGTCATAAATCTGCACACCGTACCGCCGCAGATTGTTGACCAGCTCATGTAAGATGGCATGACCAGTCTTGTCTGCGGCGTAGCAAGTGCGGTTGTGGGTATGCCCGCCAAAAGCGCGTTGGGCAATACGGCCATCTGGCAAGCGGGAAAACAGTACTCCCATATGTTCCAGGTCAATTACCACGTCTGGAGCTTCGCGAGCCAGAATTTCTACTGCATCCTGGTCTGCTAGGTAGTCGGAACCCTTGACTGTATCAAATGCATGAGCTTCCCAACTGTCAGCCGAATCTACATTTTTCAGCGTTGCTGCAATTCCGCCCTGGGCAGCAACTGAGTGGGAACGAATCGGGTGAGTTTTGGCAACTAGAGCTACATTGAGTCTAGGATCAGTACGGGCAATTTCAACCGCCGCGCGACATCCAGCCAATCCACCCCCAACAATAATAATGTCGTGTTCTAGCATGAGCTTTTGCTATCTAAAAATATTTCTTTCTTTATCCTCACCCATATAAAAACTTCCCTACCAAAAGGCAAGGAAGTTTTAGAGATTCTAGGAACGATAATCTTTTACTCTAATCTTGTACTGCTCAGCTCGTTGCTTCTACAGGCTGTTGTTGGGATACATTGCCAGGCATAGGTTCCATCTTGGTCTGTGCATCTACAGCAGCCAGTTCAATATGATTGAGCAACGTGGTCACGAAGGCAAAAAGCAAGAAGGGCAGCGACAACAATATGATCAGTCCAACAGTGGCTAAGGCGTAGTACGGACGTCTAGCACCCATCATCGCCATCGCCGAAGCCAAACTTAAAGCAATGGTGATCAGCCAAATAATAATTTGACCATAGATATCGCCAAAGGTAAGGGTACAGACGAAGCGATACTTTTGGATATCTTTCATGACATTTCCTTCCAAATTTTCTTAAGTTCTAGGTTAAAGCTCTGACTGTGTTGTAGATGATTTATAAATATTTTTGACAAATTTGCAACAGGACTTTACAGTCTGCTGATACTTTTTCAGATACAGCAATTACTATACTTGCAAATAAGGAAAACAAAAGCCAGCAGATATCAGGTGCAGCCACATGGTTTTGACTGCTCAGGAATTAGAGGCAATGATGCCTGATGCCTCCCAACTGTATAGCGATGAGCCAGAAATGGAAAGTTCCTTGCACTATATGCAACTGCTGCTCCTCGTTACGTGTTTGGAATGGCTGTGGCGTGATAGTAACAACTTTTTCATTGGCGCTAACCTAACTATTTACTTCAGTCGCCAACAGTTACGAAACCGAGACTTTCGCGGTCCTGATTTTTTCCTGGTCAAACAAACCCAAAAGCGACCTCGAAATGCTTGGGTAGTGTGGGAAGAAGATGGCAAGTACCCCAATTTGATTATCGAGTTGCTATCAACCTCGACCGCTACAACAGACCGCACTTTGAAAAAAGACCTATATCAAGAACGCTTCCGCACACCAGAATATTTCTGGTTTTCTCCAGATAGTCTAGAGTTTGAGGGATTTAAGCTAGTTGGAAATCAGTATCAGGCGATCGCTCCCAATGAACGAGAATGGCGCTGGAGCGAAGAGCTAGGTCTATATTTAGGTGTAGAAGCAGGAAAACTGCGCTACTTTTCCCCAGGTGGCAACAAATTACCAACACCGGAGGAAGCAGCCGTACAGGAACGGCAAAAGAAGGAAATAGCAGAACGACGCGCTGAAAGGTTAGCTGAGCAATTGCGATTACTCGGCATAGAGCCAGCAGGAGATTAATGGACACGAGGATTTAAAGCCATTACAGAGATATCTAGAATCCCTTGAGCAGACGAGAGCCACTTTGCTTATGATACTCCACACACTCCAGAATCATCCAAAGTAGTTACACCTCATATCTTGCATCTAAATCTAAATTTTTTAGACAAAAGTGATGATCTGTACTTGCATTAACACTCTAGATAAGTCAACATAGGCTCTGAAGAAAAGCCACGCGCTCACTAACCAGATTGCAGCAGGTAACTGCTTAAACTGTCTACTTAGTAATCACTTCTTAGCGTATGTTAGATATCACAGATTTGTTTAGTGAAAGCTTTTATCTACTCCAGAACCCAGATGCATCGCAAGCAGTAGCTTCTGGCAGCTTTGCAAATGGGTTGGAACACTTCATTCAGTTCGGTCAATTTGAGGGTCGTGACCCCAGTTCGTTCTTGGATACAGACTTTTATCTAGCATCTAATCCAGATGTCGCAACAGCCTTCCTAGAAGGTAAAACCACGCCAATAGAACACTTTACTCAGTTCGGTCAATTTGAGGGTCGTGACCCGATTACAGGGTTTGATACCAGCTATTATCTTGACCAGAACCTAGACTTGGCAGCGGTAGTCGAAGAACTCACGGGAATAAACTATGCCGTCGGGTCTAATGAGGCTGTGAGACAAGGGGCAACACATCCTCTAGATCCGCTGACTAAAGCAGAAATCGAAGCAGCCGTTGCAGTTATTCGTCAGGAGCAAAACATCAGCGATGCAGCGCTGTTCCCCAATATCTCTTTACAGGAACCCAATAAAACCGAGGTGCTTGCATTCACACCCGGTAGCCCTTTGAATCGAGAAGCCTTCGTCACGGTGTTAGAGCGCGAACAGAACAAAGTTTATGAGGCAATTGTTGACTTAGAAACACTCCAACTGACTTCATGGCAAGAGATTCCTGGTGCTCAACCAGCGATCACCGCTCCCGACTTCGAGATCCTTTCAGAGGTGGTTAAGGCAGATCCCCGCTGGCAGGAAGCGATGCTCAAGCGCGGGATTACGAACTTTGACAATGTTGTGGTGGATGGCTGGGCACCAGGCAACCTGAGTGCAGAGGAAGCGGCAAGCGGCACCCGTTTGATTCGAGGTCTTTCTTATTACAAAGGAGACAACACAAATTTCTACGCCGGGTCAATTGAAGGTGTTTTAGTCACCGTTGATCTGAATAATAGTTCGGTATTTGATTTCGTTGATACCGGGGTTGTACCCTTCTCGCGGGAAAATTTTGATTATGACGAGGCATCTGTAGGGGATTTACGAGATGCACCCGCACCACTGATTATCGAGCAACCAGAGGGTCCAAGTTTTGAGATCGATGGCAACGAGATTAGCTGGCAAAACTGGAATTTTCGCTACGCGCTGAACCCCCGCGAAGGACTAGTTTTAAATCAGGTAGGTTACGAAGATCAAGGAGGAGTCCGACCGATTTTGTATAGTGCTGGATTATCAGAAATGGTTGTTCCTTATGCCGATCCGCAGCAAACATGGGCGTTTAGAAATGCCTTTGATGTTGGGGAGTACGGTCTGGGACGGCTGGCAAATTCGATGGAGTTAGGGAGGGAAGTTCCGGAAAATGCGGTGCTGCTGGATGCCGTTTTTGCTGATGACTTCGGAGAGCCTTATGTTCAGCCAGGGGCAGTTGCTGTCTATGAACGGGATAGCGGGTTGCTCTGGCAGCATTTTGATTACGTAACAGGGGAGACGGAAGGTAGAAGAGGTCGTGAACTTGTTATGACCTTTATCACGACAATTGGAAATTATGATTATGCCTTTAATTGGATTTTTGGTCAGGATGGAAGTTTGGAGGTGGAGGCAAACCTAACCGGCATATTACTACCTAAGGGTACTGCGGCTACTGACGAGGACTCCTTGACTAATCGCGATCGCTATGGTGAACTTGTTGCTGAAAATATCCTCGCTCCCCATCACCAGCATTTCTTCAATTTCCGTTTGGATATGGATGTCGATGGCGTTGCTAACTCCGCCGTTGAAATGAACACCAATGGCGTACCTGTGAGTCAAGATAACCCCGCAGGAAATGCCTTTTTTGAGTCAGAAACTCTATTGGAAACAGAAGCATTGGCACAGCGGGATTTGGATTGGACACAGCACCGAGAGTGGGAAATTGTTAATGCTCAAGCGCAAAACTCCTTAGGCGGTGACATCGGGTACACCTTGGAGCCAGGAGAAAATGCTGTTCCTTTCGCTGCTGAAGACTCAGGGATTCGTGAGCGTGCTGGCTTCACTGACCACCAAGTCTGGGTCACCCAATATAAACCAGGGGAATTGTATTCAGGCGGTGATTATCCCAATCAAAGCTCCGGAGGTGACGGGTTACCTCAGTGGGTATTCGACAATGAATCTCTAGTCGGTGAAGATGTCGTGCTTTGGTACACGATGGGGGTCACGCATATTGCACGCCCTGAAGATTGGCCAATCATGCCAGTAGAGACGGCAGGATTTAAGCTCTTGCCCACAGGATTCTTTACTAGGAACCCAGCCCTAGACGTACCGAGTCCAGTAGTGAGTTGATCTTGAGATTCGGGTCAGGAGATGCGATCGCTGACTGGTAAGCTAGCTGAGGGGATTCTATTTCAACTTAAACTCGTCAAACTTGACAACCTCTGATTTCGGCTCCCGCGTATCAAAACGGTAACTGCTTACTGTACCAGTTGCCGTATCAAAGATGCTGAAAACAGTGATGTCATTACTCGCAACATACGGTAACGGATTGCCATCTTTACTTAGCAGCGGCGCAATTGTTGGTACTATCGGCTCTAGCCCATTGGGGTCACCCGTTGCAACATAGTCATCCTTATAGTCAGTTGGCACTTTTCGCTGCTTGTCACCAATATGAGCACCGTAAGAATTGCCAACATTAGAAGTCTCCAAAAAATGCATTCCACTGGGGTTAACAAAGCGGTTCCACAAATGCGAATGCCCGTAGAATACAAGCTGCACATTAGCTGCCTCTAGCAGTGGCACAACATCGCGGATGATATAATCTGCCTGCTTTGGGTACTTATAACGCACTGCCTTGGTGCTGCCATCTTCGTTGCGGTCAATTATCTGTATAGGATCAGTATAGGGAGGAACAATGTTGTCACCGAGAGAATGGGGCGGATGATGCAGCATGACAACTTTGTATTTTGCTTGCTGGAATTGAGGACTATTGAGTTCTTGCTGAAGCCAGTGGTACTGAGTACTATCAGGAGCGATCGCCTCAAAGATATGCTGTCCATAGCCCCATTCATCTGGATTGTTCAAGTCTTGCTTTCGTTCCTGATACTTGCCCTTAGTGTCTGCATCTAGTTTGGGCGATCGCCAGATATTCGTTGCATAAAGTACCACTAAGCGCACATCACCGAAGCTGACTGCGTAGTAAGTTTTTCCACCTTGACTGCTTTGGGGTAGAGTGAAAATCTCCTCGTAGGTATCAGTATTAAAGGAATTATCCTTTAGCCAGCGATCGCTTACATTCTCAGCATTATTTAACTTCAATTTCCCAAATTTTCGTTGATAAATCTGTTTAGCAACTGCGCGGGGAATAGCATCCTCTAATTCGTCGTTCAAGCTGCCATTTTTGGCACGCCCCATCACCTCATGATTACCGATCGCCGTGAACATCGGGGCGTGTTGAATAATTTCACCACCTTTATAGGTAGTCTTAACACCTTTTTTATCCAGTTTATAATTAGCACGACCTTGGAGAGACGGAAAAAAAGCACCGCCACGATCATCATCAAACCACTCCGAGGCGCGATCGGGAACATTAACCAAATCACCAACAAAGAAAACCGCGTCTACTCGTCCAACGGTTTCGACTACCTTCTCAAGATTAGCAGCAGTCATCGGCTTGAGCTGATGATCAGAAGTCAGCAGAATCTTTAGGGGAGTGTCTGGTGTTGGCTGGGGAGCTAAACTAAACTGAGCGCTGTTGGTGGTTTTACCATCTTCGCGCACACTGATCACCCGATAAGGAACACGAATCCCAGGAGCCAACTCTGTGACTTCTGCTTCATGCCGCCAGATATCACGCATTGTTGTGTACTGACCTGTTTGCGTTTGGTGACCTAATTTAGAATCTTGATCCTCACGAATCCGGCTAAGTTTGGTAGTGATCGCAACGGCAGAAGAATTGAAGTTTTGACCATAGGCGACTTTATGCTCAGAACCAGCAAATTCGGTGAACCAAACAACCCTAACTGATGTTGCAGTCGGCAGTTGCAGAAATGGATCGCTTAGCAGCTGGGGCGGGGATGTCATGGATGGTTGCCCACTTGAACGCACGCTTATTAGGTTAAGGCAGATCAGAACCAAAAACACAGCTGCTATAAGTCGGGTACGGTTAGTTAGGCGTTTGAGCATTGGTAGTCTTTGGTGAAAATTACAGTCATTCTTTTCTACACAAGAAGAGCCATCACCAGTATCAAAGCTGTGCCTTAAAAAGCTATTATTTTATTGGCGGAATCTGCGCCTTGATCAAACCTTGGATTGACTTGACATTATCGTTATCAAGAGGATTGTGGAAGAACGATCCAGTTTGAGGTGGTAGCGTCGGATCGAGTACAATTTCCGCCAGACTTTTACCGACACCCGTAAGTGGAATCGCCAGAATTACCCCCAACAACCCTCCTAATCGCGCTCCTAATAACAGAGATACAAAGATGACCACTGGCGACAAACCTGTGAGGTTACCCATAATTCGGGGAGCAACCAAATTATCTTTTACCTGCTGAAGTGCGATCGCCACTGCCAACACTTGCAAGGCCAGCCACCAGTCGATAAACGCTACTACAGTTGCTACTGTCGCAATCCCTAAAGTCGCCCCTACAAAAGGAATCACTTCCAGCAAACCGATAAAGACAGCAAATAGCAGAAAAAAGGGAACTCTTAATACCCAAAATGCTAGCGTCAAGGTAGTAGCCATAAATAGACCCAACAACAACTGACCAGAAAGAAAGCGCTGGAGGTTGCGTTGCAGTGATTCTGTCAAGCCATCTCGGATTCTGGGCGCAAAAATACTCGTTAGACTCTGCCAAACCCTTTCGCCATCGATCAGCATATAAAACGAGATCACTACAATCAAGATCAAGTCTAAGAACCAGTTAAAGGTACCCACTACCAAGCCTAAACCTCTAGTAGCGATCGCCTCGACCTGAGTTTGCACTTGCGCCAGTAGTTGCGATGCCAAAGTTCGGACATCAAACGGCAAATTGCGCTCCAAACTCCAGGTTTGGAAACTAGTCAGTTGTTCCTGGGCAGAATCTAGGAGCGATGGTAAGTTAGTTACAAAAAGCCGTGCTTGGTTAAACACTGGTGGTACAAGAGTCACGCCAATGAGTACAACAGCAAAGCCCGTTACTAAATAGACAAGTACCGCTGCCACATTTCGGGGCAGAAAGGGTTGTAAAGCAGCAACAGCATAGTTGAGTAGAAATGCAATTAATCCTGCCGTGATTAAAATGCTGAGAAGCTCCCCGACATAACTCAGTGCATTTAGTGTTGCCCAACCTGTTACTAGGAGCAGCAGCCAAGTGAGCAGAAACTGTTGGACGGGTGACACACGATTCATTGAGGCTCTATTGTTTGACTACTTTAGTTGCACGGTAGAGAAAGGTGCTAGGACATCACTGTCTATTATGAGCTATAAGTTTTTGGACGAAGATTTTTCTTTTACCGCAGTAGCAATACTTGCACTTGTACGGAGTCGAGATTCTGCCCTTAAATCTTCAGGTGATAGTGAATAAGATGTTAGGCTGCCTAAGCTTACAACAATAGATTATAAAAGGCTTGGAACAACCAATAAGCTCATACTCCGGCAGAGATTTGGAACAAAGAAAAAATTGGTATTCTACTGTAGTAGATGCTTACAACAGAGTAAGACCCCGATATCCCAAGAATCTGATTCATCGTGCTGTAGAGTTAGCTCAACTTCCCCCCCAAGCAGTCATTCTTGAGGTAGGATGTGGACCTGGGACTGCAACTGTAGCTTTTGCTCAATTGGGCTTCTCGATGGTCTGTCTTGAGCCAAGTCCAGAAGCTTGTCAGTTCGCACAGCAGAATTGCACGCAATATCCAACTGTAGAGATTCTAAATACCACCTTTGAAGAGTGGGAGCTAGAGCCTGAGAGATTTAATGCTGTTCTCGCAGCAACTTCTTTTCATTGGATTCCCTTGGAGGTTAGGTATCCAAAAGCGGCGGCAGCATTACAAGACAACGGCGCTCTGATTTTGTTGTGGAACGCAGGAGTTCTGCCTCAAGATCAAGTATCTCAAGTATTAAATGAAGTCTATAGAATACACGCTCCGTCCCTGGCGCGATTTGAATCAAGAAAAACTCAGGAACAGAGCCTGAGAAGTTTTGGGCAAAGTGTCATAGACTCAGACCAATTTAAAGACTTAGTATTTGAACAGGTTGTGTGTGAAGTAACCTACAGCATTAATGATTATCTGGCGCTTTTGAGTACTTACTCGGCTTACCTAGAGCTAGATCCACACAACAGAAATGCTTTATTTGAAAGTTTGAGTGAAAAGATAGAGCAGAACTTTGGCGGGAGTATTCAACTCTCATATCTCAGTGCTTTTCACATTGTCCGGAAATGCTGATAAACGGTAGTGTTTAATTAATTTGCAGGTTTTTAGCAATCTATCGAGAAACTACACAAATGCAGACTGCTCTCTCAGGCTAGAGATGGTAGCGATCGCCTGTTGTGCTACTATGTCAATTTCAGTTGCTGTGTTAAAGCGCCCAATCCCAAACCGAATCGAAGCATAAGCCAGTTGTTCCGAATGTCCTAGCGCCGTCAGGACGTGGGAAGGGGCAGTTGATACAGACGAGCAAGCTGAACCAGAAGATACTGCCATCACTGGCTGTAATCCCAGCAGCAGCGCCGCTCCATCTACGCCCTCTACACTGATATTAAGGTTGCCGGCGAGTCGTTGGGTGGGATGACCATTAAGATGTATACCATCCAGTCGCTGCAACTGTTGCCATAATTGTTCCCTAAGTTCAGTTAAGCGTGTAGTTTCTGTAGCTTGTTCTGCTAGGGCAAGTTCTACAGCCTTGGCAAATCCTACGATTTGAGGCGGATATAGAGTACCAGAACGCATTCCGCGCTCATGTCCACCTCCATGCAGTTGCGGAGACAGCTGAACTCTAGGACTGCGACGGCGGACGTAGAGTGCGCCAATTCCTTTGGGGCCATAGACTTTGTGGGCAGTCATGGAAAGAAGATCAATTTTCATTGCCTCAACATCTAAGGGAATTTTGCCAATCGCTTGAGCCGCATCCGTGTGGAAAAGCACGCCTGCGTCGCGGCATAATCCCCCAATTTCTGCCAATGGCTGCAACACGCCAATCTCGTTATTAGCTGCCATCACTGAAACCAGAATCGTATCCGGGCGGAATGCTGCTTCTAGCTGCGTTAAATCTATTAGCCCATTTTTTTGGACTGGGAGGAAAGTGATTTCAAAGCCGAGCGATCGCAAATATTGGCAGGGATCAAGCACCGCGCTATGTTCAGTTTGTAAAGTAATGATATGCCGTCCTTTGCTGAAATAGGCTTCAGCAACTCCCTTAAGCGCTAAATTATTCGCCTCCGTAGCCCCACTGGCAAAAACAATTTCTTCTGGTGTAGCGTTAATAGCATCTGCCAATATAGCCCTTGCTTGTTTGACAGCAGCTTCGGCTTCCCAGCCATAAAGATGGTTGATGCTAGATGGATTGCCAAAGTGTTCTGTAAAGTAAGGGATCATCGCGCTAAGGACGCGATCGTCTAGGGGTGTTGTGGCGTGGCAATCGAGATAAATAGGGCGTTGAGACATAGTTATTGACTCAAAATTTGACCCAGGTTTTTTAATACACTTAGAACTTTATATAAGTCATTTTCTCGCTTCGACAAGGTGAATTTATCAGAAAAGGCATACTGGGGTGTGTCTTGCTTCGTTAATTTGATAAATTGAAAATCATCACCGTTTGTTACTAAGCCAAAAGCAGGGCGCTCAGGATTCGGGTTAGCCAGCATATAAGCCAATGCTTGAGGTATAGCGGTTAAAAGAGAGAAACCAGTTTGTTTAGATTCAATGACAAGTAACCAAAACTGCTGTTTTAAAACTAGTACATCAATTCGCCCCCGCACAATTTCTCCCTCATCCTCTAAGGCAATTTCTATAGAATCTTCAGTCTCGACGTAAAACGGAGTCCGATAAAAATCTGCTAAATCGAGCAGTGGTGACAGGACAACCATTTTCACCATTTCTTCTGAAATGGGGCGGCGCTTAACCAAGCTGAGATAATTTGCTTTAACTCGATCTAAATACTGCTTTTGCAAATCAGTGATCTCAGGCAGATCATTCAGCCATTCTGTGAAGAATTGATCACTGTCAGCTAATCGCAGACCAAATTTTTCTTCTAAGAAAATAATATTTAAGTTTTGGGCTTGGATGACTTGAACCATAATAAATTAATTGTAAATGATTAACCTTGTTGTGCCAGCTTGTTTGGTGAAGTTAGGTAGCTAGCAGACGTTGCTCAATGACAATGGTGTGTGAATCTCTACTGGGACAGAAGTTTTATTTCCGCAGTAGCTAAATCTTAATTATTCATCCACTGCTACTAATTATTATTTATCCATCATCATAGCCTGACAGCAATCATGAGCACAAAATGAAACAATAATGAATTAACTATGAAAACAAACTATTGATATTAATGGTATTTTCATTATTGTATCCAAAAAAACGATTGTTTAAGTAGTTTTTATTTAATTCAGCAAATGGTTTCAATTACAAATATATTGGTCGCTCTAGGATTAGCAGCAGACGCTTTTGCTGTTTCTCTCTCCAGTGGAATACAAATTAAAAATATTAAAATCAATAAAGCTCTGAAGATTGCTTTAAGTTTCGGTGTTTTTCAGGCATTGATGCCGCTAATAGGCTGGTGGGTAGGGCTGAGTTTAAGAGATTTGATATCATCAGTTGATCATTGGGTGGCTTTTGGGCTGTTGAGTTTCATTGGCGGCAGAATGATTTATGAATCAACTCAAGAGGTCAGTGACAGAAAATTTAATCCGCTAGATATTTACACTTTGTTAATGTTGTCTATAGCGACTAGTTTGGATGCTTTAGCTGTTGGTGTTGGCTTTGCGGTTTTAAAAACTTCGATTCTTGTAGCAATTAGTGCTATTGGATCTATCACCTTTTTCTTATGTTTTATTGGAGTTTTTATTGGTCACAAGTTCGGGAATTTGTTTCAAAACAAAATTGAAATATTTGGTGGTTTAATTCTAATTATTATTGGCAGTAAAATATTGCTTGAGCATTTGACAGTTGTGCCGACTTAAAATTTAGTTTTCCAACCTCATAAGCTAGCACATCACCTAATGCACTACTTACACTAACAGTTTAAAGCCACAAATGAAACAACAATGAGTAATAATATGCAACGCGAATTTACTAGCCGCGATCAGCTGGTTGCCTATCTACGCGAACAATTTCCAACTGCGGCAGGCAGCGATCGTATCAGCGCTACAGTCGGTGGACGCAAAGCAGCAGAAACGATCCTACAAAAGGTAGATTCAGTAGAGTATGCGCGATCGCGCAATTTCTTCACAGGTGCAGTAACGCGACTATCACCCTACATCCGCTACGGCGTTCTGAGTTTGGCTGAGATTAAGAATTACGTGCTTGAGCGCGTTGAACAACAAGACGCAACTAAACTAATTAACGAGTTGGGTTGGCGCGACTACTGGCAGCGGCTTTATACCAAACTGGGTAATGGCATCTGGCAAGATCAAGAGCCTTACAAAACGGGTTATACATCCGTTGACTACGCCGAGACACTACCCGATGACATTGCAACTGGGACAACGGGGCGAGTTTGCATTGACAGATTCAGTCAGGATTTGCGCTCTACTGGGTATCTGCACAATCATGGGCGGCTATGGTTAGCAGCCTACATAGTGCATTGGCGGCGTATTCGTTGGCAGACAGGAGCGATTTGGTTTCTTGAACATCTTTTGGATGGCGATCCAGCCAGCAATAATATGTCATGGCAGTGGGTTGCCAGCACGTTTAGCCACAAGCCCTATTTTTTCAA
>JBGTCQ010000331.1:0-3640 GCA_041748755.1 Chroococcidiopsidaceae cyanobacterium
TGCTCACCCTTACCAACTCGATAAAGTTCAGGAGAGGAGCGAAAATCAATAGTTTTAAAATCCAACGAGTAATCAAACGGCATTATTAATTAGCGATAGGCAACACGCAGGCTTTGGATTAAAAGGATCAGGGAAGTAATCGCCATTAACCCACCCCAAAACCAGTAAGGTAAGAACAACTGCTGAGCAATTTGACCAGAATCAGAGAGCAAACCAGGTCCAGCTGTGCGGGTAAATAGATAGTCAACTTGATGGAACGTACTTATACAAGCCTGCACACCCAAAAATTGGATTGTAAACCCCTGCACCCAGCGGCGCGTTCTCAACGCAATACCCAGGATAAGTAACCCAAGCAGTGGAACTGCTACCAATCCAAACAGCGATCGCACCCAAATCACTGCTGAAAGAATCAACAGACTCCCTAGAATCAGCAAACTCAGCTGAGTCGTTTTAAAGCGCCGCGAAGCCAAAATCAAAGCAGCACCAGCCAGAGGCGGTCCCATTGGTCCATTAGCTGCAACTAGAGCGCGACCAATTCGTCCCAAGAACAACTCACCGCTATTAAAGGCAACACCGGAACCGTTAGGGAAAATCAGCAATTTCTCAAACCGTCCTCCCAGCAACACTGCCATTAAGCCATGCCCCATCTCGTGAAACCAAGTTGCCAGAATGGTAAAGGGATAGAGAATATAATCGCCTCCAGGTACTTGCCACAAAATAATAGTGGCGATCGCCGCAGCAATTAGCCAAGTAAACCCCATCTGTTCTAAAGCAGGCGGAGCTTGGAAAGAGGAATTAAATTTGTCAGAGCGATCGCTCATAAGTACTTCTCCGTGTTAATACTCTTACCTACAACTGCTTATCCCAAGACTACAACCCACATCAGGAAAAACTTGAGTACCAGATTTCGTTGTAGTCTTGATAATTTTGACATCAATTTTTTTAACTACTTTGATCGCCACTTGGGTTGGAATTTGCTGCAATACTATTGTCACTTCCTGCGATCGCACAGCTCGACTCCAGCCGAATTTGGATCTTTGGCCCAGAGGCAGCGAGGCGAATAGTTAACCCATCAACAACTGGCACTTGAGATATTGGTTTGTCATCCAAATAAGTTCCATTTGCACCTAGACTAACAATTTCCCAACTCCCATCAACTTGTTGCACATCTACATGATGGCGGGAAACTACAGCACTATACAGAACAACTTGGTTATCTGGCGCCCGTCCGATCCGGATAATGGATTCGTCGTCGGCAAATATCCAAGTTTGAATCGGGGTAGAGTGCAGCGGATGCAGCAGAGATAGTGTAATCACGGTAACAGTATCAAGTTTGATTTAGAACCAGCTAAGAAATTTGAAATATTAACGTTACTAAGTCTCCCTTACCCAAGGCTATGCGATCGCCCGCGCGTAAACGGTGTCGGTTCCCAGGTAAAAGCGGCAGATTGTTAATATAAGTGCCATTGGAACTTCCTACATCTTCAATATAGTGAGCATCGCCCTCGACTCGAATATCCGCGTGAATCCGTGAGACGATCTCTGAATTTGGAAATCCTGAAACATCAACATCGGGTGGAATTCGGTCATTCGACTTACCGATATGAATCACAGATAGATTTTGCGGCAAATCAATAATTCTATTTGTTTGGACGTGCAAAAGCTTTGCCGTCTGCTGCTGCAATTGAGTTTTAGAACTTCCACTAGCGGCTGGTGGAGGTGGTGGACTAAAGCTAACTTGCTCAAAAATAGGTTCAGGAGCGGCAGGTGCAGTTGACGGCGGCACACTGGCTTCCCCAGAAGTTACCGATTGGTCTGGAACTGATATAGGATCAGGTGGGTTGGGACTGGTGGCACTAGATTGAGTAGTAGCAACCAATGGTTCTGGTTGAACGAGCGGCTCAGGAGACATTAAATCTGGCATACTAGCGTGGATATCACTTGTAATTATTTCCGTTTCCGTTTGGTTACTAACCAGATTAGAGCCACACTGACCACAGAAGGTGGCATCTGTCTGTACGGATGCACCACAGTTAGGACAACTGGTGGTGCCTGGTAAGGGTGTATAGCAAGCTTCACACGCTTGAGCGCCGTCTGGGTTAGAGTGATTGCAGTTCGGGCAGACAATCATGAATTTTATTCCAGTAAGATGAGCGTAGACACTGCGCAATAACGGCAATAATGGGTCAGCTTTTTATAATTAATTATTGGTCATCAAGTCTTGACCCGCTGCTTGATCCAGAAGCCACCAAAGTTCTCCTTCGGGTTGAATTAACCGAGATGGGTAGGTAAAGTCATCAGCTATTTGTGCGAATACCTGAGCCAACGCTGGTCGTTTATTATCACCAGCAACGACAAACATGACACAACGCGCCTTGTTGATCAATGGGGTTGTGAAGGTGATTCGGGGCGTACCATCTTTATTGCCAACAGTAATTAGGCGATCTGCCACTTTCAGAGCCTCTGTATGCGGAAACAAAGACGCAGTATGTCCATCATCCCCCATTCCTAGTAAAATTAAATCCAAGACAGGGAACTCTCCTCTGGTAGTCTGAAAAAACTCTATTAGATGTTCTTCATGTTTACGGGCAGCATCTGCTGGAAGGAGTTCCTCAGTCGGCACAGGATGGATGTTAGCATCTGGGATATCAACTCGCTCTAGCCAAGCACGACGAGCCATAAGTTGATTACTATCTGGGTGATCTGGTGGGACGTAGCGCTCATCGCCCCAAAACACATGAATTTTATCCCAAGGCAGCGGTTGAGCTGCGATCGCCTCGTATAGTGGTTTGGGTGTACTGCCACCAGATAAAGCGATCGTACATAGCCCTCGTTCGCGGATAGCTGCTTGAATTTTGTCTAGAGTTAGTTCGAGCGATCGCTGAATCAACGCCGCCTGATCCGGTAAAATTTCAACTGTTCTTTTCATAGCTCAATAATAAATTTCTGATTTCCAGCAATAATATACCGCAGCTATCCCAGCATCTTATATTTAACAATTAAGCTAAGTTGTTCGATTAACTTAAAAAACCCACATCATTACAAAGCGGAGTAGATTTTAATAACTTGAATTTTTAATTAGAAATATTCATCATTCAATATATAAACACTTAATCATTGGTATTTGTTTTGGAAGTGCTGAAGAAATGGCAGAACGCTTGATCATTTTCACTCGCTATCCAGAGTCAGGATTAACGAAAACGCGACTGATACCGACTCTGGGAGCAAAAGGAGCAGCAACGCTTCAGCAACAGATGACAGAATACACCCTAAGCAAGGTAAGAGAACTTCATCGCCCACTCTCGGTAGAAGTTTGGTTTACGGGTGGCAGCCTGAGTATGATCCAAGACTGGCTGGGGACTAATATTGTTTACCAACCTCAAGGTGAAGGGGATCTTGGTGAACGAATAGCGCGATCGCTGTCTGTTGCTTTTCAATCTGGAATGGAGCGTGTTGTAATCATTGGTACCGATTGCCCTGACTTAAATGCTAATTTGCTCACCAAAGCGTTTCACCAACTGCACTCTCATGACTTAGTTCTTGGGCCTGCTTTAGACGGTGGCTATTACCTGATCGGTCTACGTTGTTTCATTTTAGAGCTATTTACTAATATCAACTGGGGAACCGCTGAAGTTTTGCC
>JBGTCQ010000332.1:0-4480 GCA_041748755.1 Chroococcidiopsidaceae cyanobacterium
AACTAAGCCATCTTCCGAAACAACGACAGATTCTCGAAACTGAACAACGCTATTAGTGATATGCTTCCACTTCAAACCAACTGCCTCAGATGGTCTGCATCCCGTAAAGAAAAGGAAGCGTACATAGTGAGTGTAATGAGAATAGTAGCGATCGCTGGCAAAGGTAAGGATAATTAAATCTCTCTCTGCCTTGCTGAACGGTTTAATGTCCTGTTCTTCAGACAAACCCTTGGGCAGTTTAATCTTCATCAAAGCAAAAGGATTCGTCTTGATCGCACCTTCTTCCATTGCCCAGTTGCAGCAAGCCTTGATTTGGGTAAGGCAACGTTTGGCTGCATCAGGAGTCAAATTTGATAACAGGTAATCTCTGATAGCAGATGCATCATCTAGCGCTCGCGTGGGTAACTTAGCAATGTGATTCCGATGCTTGATAAAGTCCTTAGCGTAAGTACTGGGACTGACTTGGGGTTTCTTAAACTCACTGTATTTATCCCAAAGCTCATCGAGCTTCGGTTTCTGCTTCTGATTTGATGTAATTGGTGTAACTGGTGTAACGGTACTCAGAGCGGATTTAGGCTTGTATTTCTCTACAGTTGGGTCAAACCGCTCATATAGAATATCTTTCTCAATCTCAGAGCCCCTAAATTCTGCAATCTTTCTGTTAACAGGCGTATCGACTAAACCCGTAGAGATGTAATGTCGCTTGCCACCATAATTAAACCTTAACTGCAACCGACCGTTGGAGCTAAGGATGGACACAGCTCCCTTGGATGCTCTTCCGGTAGGGGTTCTCGATTACATAAGATTTTTGAGGTAAAAACTCCCTTATTATTCTAGAATTTTTACACCATCTTTACACCAGTTTTCCACCTAAACATATTCAAAAAGCACTAATGATAGTACATAACTACTATATTTCAGCTGCTTTAATAAGGACTGAAACCATTGTTAACCCGTTACAACGCTTGTTTTTACTTAATGCCAGGACGCGGATTTGAACCGCGGACACGAGGATTTTCAGTCCTCTGCTCTACCAACTGAGCTATCCCGGCTGACTAATTTTAGTGCTTTATTAAGCTAGCAAATTTAGTAGCTCTTAGCAAGCACTTATGGCAATCATCCAGCTTTAGGCGTTGCGTCAAGTTAACGCAGCTGCCTTGACCCAGCTGAAAACAATTAAAAATAATAGAAACTGGACGAGAACGATGCTAGGCCCAGAGGCAAAATTGAAAAGACCAGACACGATCATGCCAGCAATACTGCTTATGGCTCCTAAGATGACTGACATTGTGAGAAAGTGGGCAAAGTGGTGACTTAGTAGTTTAGCGGTAGAGGCTGGAATTACTAGGAAGGCATTCACAAGTAAAACGCCCACTGCTTTGATCGCAACGGCGACGGCAAGCGAGAGTAGTACGACAAAGGCGTAGCGATACAGTTGTACTGGAATGCCTTGAACTTGAGCTACAGATGCGTTAAGCGTTAACAAGATTTGCTGCCGCAGAGTTGATAACAAAAAAATACTACTGCTTATAAGTACAAGCAGCGTCAAAATTAAATCTGTCTCATTGATAGCAAGAATATCCCCGAACAGCACTCCGATCAAATTGCCTCGATATCCCTGGATCAAGCTAGTCAGGAGGACACCGATCGCTAAAGCGCCTGAAAGGACAATACTGAGAACGCTGTCGCTTGCCAAATCAGTTTGGTCAATTAAGTAGAGTACGACCAAGCCAAAAACTAAAGTAAAAGGCAGCAACATTAAGGTGGGGTTTAACTGGAGCAGAACGCCTAAAGCAACGCCAACTAAAGCTGCATGACCAACGGCATGGCTAAAAAAAGATAGCCGTCGCAAGGTGACGAAACTACCGAGTAAGCCGCCGAGTAGTCCCATTAACACAGCACCTGCGATCGCCCGTTGCATAAAGGGAAACTGTAATAGAGTTACTAAATCGGTGCTACTAGTAACGGCTAGCCAACTGAAAGCATAGTGATTAAACCAATCCATATTTATTCAAGTCATAATTCATCATATTTTTAGTGGTGATGGTGGTAGCGACTGAAAGCTGGACCATAGGTAGCTAAGACGTTTTGAGGTGAAAGCGCTACATTAGGTGTCCCCGTACAAACTACGGTTTGATTGAGGCAGAGAACGCGATCGCAATGACGACTTACCATGTCAATATCATGGGAAATCTGCAATACTGTCCAACCCTCCTCCCGCTTCAATTCATCTAGCAACACATAAAAATCTGCTGCGCCTTGGATGTCTACACCAGCAAAAGCTTCATCTAGTATCAGAAGTCTCCGAGGTATTACCAAACAGTAAGCGAGTAACACTCGCTTCAGTTCACCGCCACTGAGGGTACCGAGCGCCTGGTTCTGTAGGTGGTAGGCACCAACTCGCCGCAGAGCGATCGCGATCGCTCTAGCACGATGTTCCTCTCGCTCGCCTCTCGGTTGCTTCACCCATCCTAGCCCCACTAATTCCGCAACTGAAATCGGAAAGCTCCGCTCAAAGATAAAATTTTGTGGCATGTAGCCCAGCTGGTAACGGAGATGTCCTAGCCGTTCCACTGGACGACCAAATATTTCAATCTTGCCGATTGTGTGCGGAATTAGATTCAAAATTGCTTGTACCAGAGTACTTTTACCCGCTCCATTTGGACCAACCACAGCTGTATCTGTTCCTGGTAACAATTCAAAGGAGACATCTCGAACAGCAAGATAACTGCCCTGGTGTACTGTCAAGCCCTCTACCTTGAGGATGGGGTATTGGTTGTTGGGTATTTCAGGATGCATCACAACTACTCACAAGCAGATTCCAGAGTTTGCAGATTGGCTTTCATCGCCGTGAAGTAATGCTGTGATTCAGTAGCTCCCGTTTCCACATCTAGGAGACGCAGCTTTAAGTTCAAATCTTGGGATGGCAACATAATTATTATCTATTCCTGGTTCCCCAAACAATGCCTTAGCAGCACCAGTAGGGGTAATTTATCCAGTGCCTGCTTGTTCTACGTTCCAATTCTTTTCTTGTAGTCATAGGCTGAAGAATTACTTCTCAGCGGCTACCTGGCGGTAATGAATCTTATTCTACATCCAAAATGAGAATCACTCTCATCGTGTTGAAAGATTACCTGTAAGCAGTTTTATGAAAAATGAAGCAAGATTTAGGCTAAACAAGAAATTATTAGACTTTTAGATGCCCTAGTAGGGGATTGCTTTCTCCAGCAAGTAAAAGCTCTAATTCTTTATTAAGACTTTTCCCAGAAAAAATATAGATGAGGATTTTTGTTCTTTTGTTAGCTCTAATAAAGGCAACTCGAAATGCGTCTCAGAATTTAATAGTGGCTCTTGCGGTTTCAACAACAGCCACTCCTGCACACGAGTTGTGATGGACACTAATCCTGTCCTAAAGCAAGTCGAGCGCTACCAGAAGGCAACCACACAGCAGGAACGGGATGAGCTTCTGTACCAAATAGGGATAAGCGCGAAACTTTTCACTGTTAGAGAGGTAAATCAAATTGCCGAACGTGGTGAAAACCTCTCTGAGGAGCAGAGGCAGCGAGTGCTTGGTTACGCCGAGGTTTACTGTAACCTGGATCTGGACTAATGAATGGGAAATGAGTTTAATTATATTGAGAATGATAATTGATCGCATTCTCAATGATTGGAGGTGAATTTGGACAGCCTGTTTTTTTATACGAAGTAGCAGTCTAACTCAAGATTTTGAATAGGTGTGAGGACAAGGAGTAAAAATGACAAAAACTTTGTGGAACTATCTGCTGATTAGTCCAGCTATTTGTGGAGCAATGCTGATTGTTGCGGCTGGAACGGTACTAGCAGAAACAACAACTAAAGCACTTCAACCACTAGCTATAGAAAGCCAAGATAAAAGTGCAGCAACGAATTTACTAACCGACCAGATAGTTAATACTACCCAGACTACTAGTAATGAAGTAATACCAGTGTCACCTCCTAGTATTGGAGCAATCAGCCAATCCAATCAAAGTATTGATGCTAACAACGCACTCTCGCAGGTGACATCTGTTTCTCAGCTATCTGATGTTCAACCTACAGACTGGGCATTCCAAGCACTGCAATCACTGGTAGAACGTTACGGTTGCATAGCAGGATATCCCGATGGTACTTATCGCGGCAATCGGGCGCTGACGAGATACGAGTTTGCCGCTGGTGTGAATGCTTGCTTAGATCGCGTCAACGAACTAATTGCTACTGCCACATCTAACTTGGTTAACCGCGAAGATTTAGTTACACTGCAAAGATTACAAGAGGAATTCGCAGCAGAACTGGCGACACTGCGTGGGCGTGTAGATGCGGTAGAGGCTGTAACAGCAGAATTAGAAGCAAATCAATTTTCTACCACAACCCACCTACACGGGGAAGTCGTTGTTGGGGTAGCAGGCATTGTGACCGGAGAGAATGTCGCTGGCGAGGACCTTGATGACTCAACAGTGCTTGT